>JAUSMB010000048.1 GCA_030645365.1 Rugosibacter sp. | reverse complement strand
TAAATTGTTACTCGCCGTATCACCAGCGCCGACTTTTTGAAATCAGCGCTGGCTTTTAGCTTAAGCCATGGCCTCATACAACGGTAAGGTGAGGAACTCAGGGTAGTTATCCGCCAGCGACATTTCCTCGAAAATTTTTGCGGCTTGATCGTAGGTGGCTGTTGCCTCACCACTTGCCGCTACTGTGGTTTTTACCTTTGTCAGCTCTTCGCCAATCAGCCCGCGCACCATATCGGCAGTCACTTTACGGCCATCGTCGAGTTTTCCTTTGGGTGAGACAACCCATTGCCATATCTGTGAGCGACTGATCTCGGCAGTCGCTGCATCTTCCATGAGGTTGTGAATAGGCACGCAACCATTTCCAGTGAGCCAGCTGCCCAGATAATGAATGCCGACATTGATGTTATTGCGCACACCGGCTTCGGTAATCGGTTGCTCGAGTTGAAAATTGAGCCAGTCGCGCGGGCCAAAGTTTTCATCACGCTGTTTTTCCCATTGATTGGGTCGGTCGCCAAGTACTTTCTGAAATTCCTCTGCAGCAATTGCCACCAGCCCCGGGTGTGCTACCCATCCGCCATCGAAACCATCTGCCGCATCCCGTGTTTTATCGTGGCGAATGCCTGCCAATGCTTTTTCATTCGCAACAGGATCGTTTTTGATCGGGATCAGTGCGCTCGTGCCGCCGATGGCAGGGGCGCCACGTTTGTGGCAGGCCTTTACCAGAGCTAAGGCGTAACTGCGCATAAAAGGCACTTCCATCGTGATGGCGCCACGATTGGCAAGACAGAAATCCGTATTGCGTTTGAACTTTTTAATGCAGCTAAAGATGTAATCCCAGCGGCCTGCATTAAGTCCGGCACTATGCTCGCGGAGTTCATACAGAATTTCTTCTATCTCGAAGGTGGCGAGTATGGTTTCTATGAGTACCGTCGCTTTAATTGACCCTTGAGGCAGGCCAATCTCATGTTGAGCCATGATGAAGATGTCATTCCATAGCCGGGCTTCGAGATGGCTTTCCATCTTTGGCAAATAATAGAAGGGCCCGGCACCGCGCGCTATTTGTTCTTTGGCGTTGTGAAAGAACACTAATGCAAAATCGAAAACGCCACCCGAGACACGCTGTCCGTCAACCAGGACATGTTTTTCATCGAGGTGCCAGCCGCGTGGACGAATTTGTAAGGTGGCGATTTTCTCATTGAGTTTGTATTCTTTTCCCGCAGCGTTCTTGAATGTCAACTCACGGCGGATCGCTTGGTATAAATTGATTTGTCCTTGGATCTGGTTATCCCATTTAGGGCTGTTGGAATCCTCGAAATCAGCCATATAACTATCAGCGCCTGAATTAAAGGCGTTGATAATCATCTTGGCTTCAACGGGCCCGGTAATTTCTGTGCGGCGACGTTCGAGCGCTTTGGGTAGCGGAGCTATTTTCCAGTCACCCTCACGAATGTGTTTGGTCTCTGGCAGAAAGTCCGGCATTTCGCCGGCGTCAATACGCTGCTGACGCTGGGCTCGATTGGCAAGAAGCTGCTGACGCTGCGGCTCGAAGGTGCGATGAAGCTTGGCAACGAACTTAAGCGCATCATGAGTAAGTATCTGTGCAAAGTCGTCCCTCATGGGGACAGTGATTTGAACGCCTTGGGGTAGTAGATGCGTTGTCTTTGTTTGGCTCATAAAATAACTCTTTGCGATTGATGGTAATGATATTTACGCAGTGGCCAGTAATCTAGCCACTGCGGAGTTTTTAGCGAAATTGTGCTTCTTCAGTCGATCCTGTTAGCGCCGTAACGGAAGAAGTGCCGCCTTGAATAACCGTCGTGACGTCATCGAAGTATCCAGTACCTACTTCTTGTTGATGAGAGACAAAACTATATCCACGATCACGTGCTGAAAATTCCGGTTCTTGCACTTTCTCGACATAGGCCGTCATGCCACGCGCGACATAATCTTGTGCCAAGTCAAACATGTTGTACCACATAGAGTGAATGCCGGCGAGAGTGATGAACTGATATTTGTAGCCCATGGCACCTAGCTCGCGCTGAAATTTGGCGATAGTCGCATCGTCAAGATTCTTTTTCCAGTTGAACGAGGGAGAGCAGTTGTATGCCAACATTTTCCCCGGGTGTTTGGCATGTACGGCGTCAGCAAACTGGCGCGCAAAGTTTAAATCAGGAGTCCCCGTTTCGCACCAGACTAGGTCAGCATAAGGTGCATAGGCGATTGCGCGGGATATGGCTTGATCTATGCCACTGCGCGTTTTATAGAAGCCTTCACTTGTGCGCTCCCCTGTACAAAAGGCCACGTCATTTTCGTCGTAATTGGATGTCAAAAGATCGGCCGCTTCAGCATCTGTTCGAGCAATGACCAGTGTGGGCACACCGCATACGTCAGCCGCCATACGTGCGGCAATTAGTTTCTGTATCGCTTCTTTGGTTGGTACAAGCACTTTGCCACCCATATGGCCACATTTTTTAACTGAAGCCAGTTGATCTTCCCAATGAACACCACTTGCGCCAGCTGCAATCATCGCTTTCATTAATTCAAAGGCATTCAATACGCCGCCAAATCCGGCTTCAGCATCGGCAACGATAGGGGCAAAGTAATCGATGTAACTTTTATGACCCGCTTCTATCTCTTTTGCGTATTGGATTTCATCCGCACGGCGGAATGAGTTATTGATTCTCTCGACAACCTTAGGCACGGAATCAACGGGATAAAGTGATTGATCAGGGTACATGGATGCATAGCTGTTATTGTCTGCCGCAACTTGCCAGCCGCTGAGATAAATGGCTTTAATGCCTGCTTTGACTTGTTGCATTGCCTGACCACCAGTGAGCGCGCCGAGACAATTAACATATGGCTGGCTGTGCAATAAATCCCATAATTTTTCTGCACCCCGACGTGCCAAGGTGTACTCAATAGGAAAGGAACCACGCAGGCGAATGACATCTTCGGCCGAGTAGCCTCGTTTAATGCCTTTCCAACGTGGATTGTCTGCCCAATCTTTTGCTAGGGTGGCAGCAGCTTCTTTGCGATTAGTCATTTTTGTTCCTTAAAAGAAGAAGGTTGCATGGGTGCAAATAAAATTGCAAACGAATTATTAAATATAAATAATCTTATGTCAATCATCTTATATAAGACTTATTAGGATTTAAAATGGCCTAACCGCTGCTTCAGTTAAACACCCATTAGCCTGTTGTTTTAATGATAAAAAATAAAGATATGCGTCGTGGCTTATTGCGCCATACGCTATTTTTCATCGTTAAGCGATTGATTATTCGGGTGACTCTGACAATATCATCCACGAGACTAGGAGTCGAAAATTCAAAAAGCCAAAGTAGTAAAGCGGGTGGCCAAAACAAAAAAACTCGGCGCTGGTGAGACGCCGAGTTTTATGTGGGGTGCGACTGTGAGTGAGATTATTTAACCGACGGTAGATGAGGGGATCGGTGGATTGGTCTCCGCATCCTCAAATTTCAGTTTAACTTTCTCATTTTCGTCGAGATCAATGATTACTCGGCCACCATGAATCAATCGGCCAAACAACAATTCATCCGCCAAAGCGGAACGGATCGTGTCTTGGATCAGACGCGCCATGGGACGAGCGCCCATTAAGGGGTCAAAGCCTTTTTCACCGAGCCATGCACGAAGGGCATCAGTAAAAATAGCATCGACTTTTTTCTCATGTAACTGCCCTTCCAGCTGCATGAGAAATTTATCAACGACACGCAGAATAATTTGTGCATCCAAGGCACAGAAAGAAATGATGGCATCCAGCCGATTCCGGAACTCTGGCGTAAACATGCGCTTGATATCAACCATTTCATCGCCCTGTGCTTTGTTTGTCGTAAAGCCGATGCTGGTTTTTTGTAAGGATTCTGCACCCGCATTGGTGGTCATGACAATGATCACATTGCGGAAGTCCGCCTTGCGGCCGTTGTTATCAGTTAACGAACCATGATCCATTACTTGTAGCAAGATATTAAAAATTTCAGGGTGAGCTTTTTCTATTTCATCAAGCAAGAGCACCGCATGAGGTTTTTTTGTGATGGCTTCAGTGAGTAAGCCACCTTGATCAAAGCCAACATAACCCGGCGGAGCGCCTATGAGGCGGCTGACGGCATGACGCTCCATATACTCAGACATGTCAAAGCGTATGAGGTCAATGCCCATGCAGTAAGCCAGCTGCCTGGCCACTTCGGTCTTTCCTACGCCCGTAGGGCCAGAGAAAAGAAAACTACCAATGGGTTTTTGCGGGTCGCCCAGCCCCGAGCGGGACATTTTGATGGCTCTAACCAACGCTTCAATTGCCGCATTTTGACCATAAACCATATTCATCAGATCACGGTCGAGATTCTTTAGTGCTGAGCGATCATCTGAAGAGACATGTTTAGGCGGAATCCGCGCAATTTTGGCAACAATC
>JAUSMB010000035.1 GCA_030645365.1 Rugosibacter sp. | reverse complement strand
ATTCCCAACTGCAGCTGATGCCAGTCAAGAATGTTTGCACTTCCCCCTGAGGTCAAAAATAGCCAGATCAACGCCACCAGCATGAGTAAGGAACCAAGCAGCGTGTAAAGGAAGAATTTAATCGCTGCGTAAACACGGTTGGGGCCACCCCACACGCCGATGATGAGGTACATCGGGATGAGTGATGCCTCAAAAAACACATAAAACAATATGCCATCCAGTGCGCTGAAAATGCCATTCATCAAACCTGACATGATCAAAAAAGCGCCCATATACTGGGCCTGCTTCTTTTCAATCACATCCCATCCCGCCAGCACCACCATGATGGTGATAAAGCTGTTAAGCAAAATAAACGGCATGGAAATGCCATCAACACCCAACAGGTACTCCAAATTGAAACGAGGCACCCATTGGATTTGCTCAACAAACTGCATGCCGGACTGGGTTGTGTCAAAACCGGTATACAGTGGCAAAGTCACGGCAAACCCTGCTAAAGCTACAGCAAGCGCCACCCAGCGTACCAGGAAACGACGCTCTGACCCGAGCAAAAGCACGGGAATAGCGCCAAGAATGGGAACCCAGATGGCAAGGCTTAAAAAATTCGCATTCATCTTACGTGTCAGACCCGGTTAAACCAATAGGTTAAAAATGCAGCCACGCCAAAAATCATCCCAAAAGCATATTGGTAGATATGCCCGGTTTGTAGCTTTCTCACGAGACCGGCAAACCAGCCAACGACCCGTGCAGAACCGTTCACCATGAAACCGTCAATCAGCGCCTGGTCGCCACCGTTCCATAGACCGCGGCCTAATAACCGTGAGCCACCAGCAAAAACCACCTCATTGAACTTGTCAAAATAGTATTTGTTGTCTAGCAAGGTGTAGAGCGGCATGACCGCTTTTTGAATTGCTGCAGGAATATCCGGGCGCTTGAGGTAAAAGAACCACGACAGCCCCACGCCACTCATGGCGAGGAAGAATGGCAAGCTGGTCAACCCATGCAATACCATCGCAAACGCACCATGAAACTCTTCAGCCAGATGCGCCATCGGTGGATGCTTTACCGCATCAATCAGAATGGCAGAACCAAACCAGTTACCAAACAACATGGGCTGAATGGTGAAGTACCCAATGGCTACAGATGGAATTGCCAGCAGTATCAAAGGCAGGGTAACAACCCATGGTGACTCATGCGGCTTGCCGCCACCGTGGCCATGATCATCATGGTGATGCTCTTCGTGCGGTGCTTGATCGTAGCGTTCTTTACCGTGAAAAACGAGGAAGTACATACGGAACGAATAAAACGCAGTCACAAAAACTCCTGCCACAACGGCGAAATATGCAAAGCCGGAACCCCATAAGTGAGAGGCCTGTACCGCTTCGATAATCGAGTCTTTCGAGTAGAAGCCGGAAAAAAATGGGAAACCGATCAGCGCCAGCGAGCCGAGCAGTGAGGTAATCCAGGTGATCGGCATGTATTTACGCAAGCCGCCCATGTAACGGATGTCCTGATTATGATGGCAGCCGATAATCACGGAGCCCGCGCCAAGGAATAACAAAGCCTTGAAAAAAGCATGCGTCATCAGATGGAACACAGCAATTGGATAAGCAGAAACACCCAGTGCAACTGTCATGTAGCCCAACTGGGAGAGCGTCGAATAGGCGACCACGCGTTTGATGTCGTTCTGGATGATGCCCAGAAAGCCCATGAACAAGGCAGTGACAGCGCCTATAACCAGGACAAAGGATAGCGCGGTGTCTGACAGCTCAAACAAAGGCGACATGCGGGTGACCATGAAAATACCTGCTGTCACCATGGTTGCCGCGTGAATCAACGCCGAGATCGGCGTCGGGCCTTCCATCGAATCGGGCAACCAGACATGCAATGGCACTTGTGCCGACTTACCCATCGCCCCAATGAAAAGACAAATGCAAATAGCGGTTATTAAGGACCAGCCAGTAACAGTTTCGGTCAGAGCAGCTAGCTCATTGCGCTTGGCAAATACTTCAGCGTAATCAAGCGTGCCCGCATATGCTGCGATCAAGGCAATGCCAAGTAAAAATCCAAAGTCGCCAACACGGTTCACCAAAAATGCCTTGAGATTGGCATAAATCGCAGTTGGCCTTTTGTACCAAAAACCAATCAGCAAATAAGAAACCAGGCCCACAGCCTCCCAGCCAAAAAAGAGCTGCACGAAGTTGTTGCTCATTACCAGCATCAACATCGAAAATGTAAATAACGAGATATAGCTAAAAAAACGTTGGTATCCGGGATCGTCCGCCATGTAGCCTATGGTGTAAATGTGCACCATCAGCGAAACAAAGTTCACCACCAGCATCATCATTATGGTGAGTGGGTCAATCAGAAAGCCGACTTGCAGCTTGAGGCCACCGGATTCAAGCCATGTGTATAACGCGCCATTGAAGTGGTGACCCGCTTGAACATCCTGGTAAATCAGCATCGAAGCCACCAGTGAAACCGCCACGCCCAGGATGGTGACAACATGTGCGCCAGTGCGACCGATGAGTTTTCCAAACAGGCCAGCGAGAAGTGCGCCCGCCAATGGCGCAAGGGGAACGAGCAGATAGAGCGTTTTTATGTCCATCGCTCAGCCCTTTAGTTGATCAAGATCATCGACATGAATCGAAGACAGGTTACGGAAAAGGACGACGAGAATAGCCAGTCCAATCGCTGATTCAGCCGCAGCGACCACCAGGATGAAGAAAACGAACAATTGCCCCGAGAGATCGTTCAGGTAATGTGAAAAAGCAACAAAATTGAGATTGACCGCAAGCAACATCAGCTCAATCGCCATAAGCAGAACAATCAAATTTTTGCGATTGAGGAATATGCCAACGATGCTGATAGCAAAGAGAATCGCAGCGAGCGTGAGGTAATGGGAAAGTGAAATCATACGGGGGTACCGCCTTTGGAATCTGTTGCCGGAGACTCATTTTCAGATGCCATAGCAACAATCCGCAGGCGATCACTGCGTTTGACGGCTACCTGGTCTGACGGATGCATGCCCTTGGTATCCTTACGTTGCCGCAAAGTCAGCATGACGGCTGCAATAATGGCAACCAGCAAAATGACCGAGGCCAGCTCAAAGGGGTAAACATAGTCAGTAAACAGAATCCTGGCCAGCGCTTTGGTATTGCTTTCACCGACAGGAAGAGCGTGTGCTGGAAAGTTGCTCAGACCGAAGTATTTGCCGGTAAGTACCGTTGCCATTTCAACCACCATGATGGCACCAATGGTTGCTCCTAACGGCAAATGCCCCCAAAAGCCGTGACGCAGTCTTTCGATGTTGATATCCAGCATCATGACGACAAACAAAAATAGCACCATCACGGCTCCGACATAAACCATGATCAACGCAATCGCAAGAAACTCTGCCTGCAACAGCAGCCATAAGCCAGCCGCATTAAAAAAAGCGAGCACAAGAAAAAGCACCGCATGCACTGGATTTCGCGCAGTAATGACTCGTAATGCGGAGAACAGCATCACTGCCGCAAAAAGGTAAAAAAGAAAGGTGGTAAATTCCATAGCGCTAATCAATTAACGAAAACGAGCATCAATTTCACGATCAGCGGCGATCTGCTCTTCGTACCGATCGCCAACAGCCAACAGCATCTGCTTGGTGTAGTGAAGGTCTCCGCGTGTTTCGCCGTGATACTCGAAAATACGCGTTTCCACGATGGCATCCACAGGGCATGCTTCCTCACAAAAACCACAGAAAATACACTTGACAAGATCAATGTCATAACGCGTTGTGCGGCGCGATGTATGCCCATTTCCATCATCGCGTTCGGCAGATTCGATGGTGATTGCCATGGCAGGACAAACCGCTTCGCATAATTTGCAGCCGATGCAACGCTCTTCACCATTCGGGTAACGACGCAACGCATGCAGTCCGCGAAAGCGCGAGCTTTGCGGTGTTTTTTCTTCGGGGAACTGTACGGTAATCTTGCGTGCAAACATATAACGGCCTGTAACCGCCATGCCTTTGAACAGCTCTTTTAAAAACAAACTGCCTATGAAATCTTTAGCACCCATGACAAGTCCTCTATTTTATTTCCAGATAGTCAATGGCGACATCATCCAGACGCCTACGACAAGAATCCATACCAGCGTCAGCGGAACAAAAACCTTCCACCCCAAACGCATGATTTGGTCATAGCGATAGCGCGGAAAGGTAGCCCGAATCCAGAGAAAGAAAAACAGGACAGCAGATATTTTCACTGCCAACCAGAAAAACCCGTCTGGGAGAAAACCAACCGGCGACAACCAGCCGCCGAGGAAAAATACGGATACCATCGCCGCCACGAGAATCATATTGGCATATTCGGCAAGGAAAAACATCGCGAATGACATGCCGGAATATTCCACCATGTGACCGGCAACAATTTCAGATTCGCCCTCGACCACATCAAATGGCGCACGATTCAGCTCAGCCACGCCGGAAATCAAATACACCGCAAACACAGGCAGCAAAGGAAGCCAGTTCCAGGAAAGAAAGCCTATTCCTTGCGCAGCAAAGTAGCCATGTGCCTGAGCATGCACAATCGCGGAGAGGTTCAAGCTACTGGAAACCATCAGCACGCTAATTAATGCCAGCCCCATGGCGACTTCATAAGAAATCATTTGGGCTGAAGAACGCATCGCACCTAAAAATGCATACTTCGAGTTTGAAGCCCAGCCAGCAATGATGATGCCGTACACGCCGATAGAACCAACGGCTAGAAGATACAGCACGCCGGCATCGATATTGGCCAAGACCCAGCCATCAGAAAAAGGAATCACTGCCCACATCGCCAGAGCTGGTGCTATGGCCAGGACAGGGCCGACAAAATATAACTCTCTATCAGCTACTTTAGGCAGAATAACTTCTTTGAAAAAGAGCTTTAATCCGTCGGCTATCGGCTGTAACAAACCCCAAGGACCGACGCGATTTGGGCCAATGCGCACATGCATCCAACCAAGAACTTTGCGCTCCCAAAAAGTCAGGTAGGCCACTGAGAGCATTAGTGGCACGAGGATTAGCACAATCTTTAGCAAGGTCCATAGCAAGGGAAAGACCGGGCCAAGCCATTGTTGAATAGGTGCAAGAAACGCATTCATCATGCTTTTTCCACATTCAGCGTCGTGAACATCTGGCCGACAGCAACTGTAGTGGAATGGCCGCTGGCAATGCGCACCGTATTATCAGGCAAATTCACATCGAGTTCAGTCCGCATCATTGCCGATATACCGTGGCTAGCAGCGTTTTTTACTGTATCCGCCGTCTCACCAGCGCCGAGTTTTACTAAGTCACCACTGACGATACCAAAGCGAGCAAGCATGGCATTATTCATATGTGCCACAGGAATAGCAGCATCTTTGGTTTTTTGTAATGAGGGAGCATAACGGGCAAGCATATCGGCAAAATGAATAGGCACATCGGCAACGCGCTCTATCGATGTCGCAGACATGTCAGGCATCAGGTTAACCGTGATATCTGAAACACCGTTATCAAGGCCAGAGACAAATTCCGACGATTCACCCCGAGCAAGACCCAAAGCCTCAACTTTTATCTCCTCGCTACTGTTGAAATCGAATCCGGGAATATCAAGCAAATTTGCTAATACCCGAAGCACCTTCCAGGCCGGACGCGTTTCTGCCAAAGGTTTAACGGCAGCATAAAAACTTTGTACACGGCCTTCGCAATTAACAAAAGTCCCCGAGGTTTCAGTAAAAGGTGAAATCGGTAACAAGACATCTGCATAACCCAGCGCAGCTTTTGATTTGAACGGTGACAACACAATCACACTGGCAGCCTGGCTCAGTGCCGTCAATGCCTGCATGCCATTCGCGCAATCCAGTTCTGGCTCAACACCTAGCAGCACATACGCGCGCCGTGGCTGAATCAGCATTGTCTCGGCAGTAAGATTGCCCGTCTGCGGCATGGCTTTGACAACATAAGCCCCTAGGCTGTTCGCCGCTTCACCAAGAAAACCCAACTTTCCACCCAGAAGGTTGGCGAGCTGATGGGCCAATGCATGAAGCGTTGCCGCTTGTGGATGTTGCTGTGCGAAGTTACCCAGCATAATTCCTGTGTTACGACCGCTAACCAAGCTCTGCGCAATCTGCTCGGCTTCGGCTGACACCGCTAACTCAGCGAATGTCGCATCCGCATTCAGCGTTTCAATGACAATATTCTTCTTGGCGCTCACGGACTTCACGACCTGAGCCAGCATGGAAGGCAGGTGTGAAGGCCGCACAATGGCTTGTCCGGCCAATTGAATGAACTGATCATCCCCTGCACTATGCAGAAAAGTGATTTTCGCCCCGCGTTTGGCCGACTGACGTAAGCGTTGCGCGATGAGCGGATGATCTTTGCGCAGGAAAGACCCGACCACCAGCACACGGTCAAGCTGAGATAACTCGGCAATCTTCATGCCGAGCCATGGCATGCCAAGGCGCTTGCCATCGGCAGAAAAATCGCTGTGGCGCAAGCGTGTGTCGAGATTTTCACAGCCCAAACCACGCAGCAGTTTTTGCCCAAGGTATAACTCTTCAAGCGTTGCATGTGGGCTTAACAATCCACCAATCGCTGCGCCGCCGTCCGTTTTAACAACATCACGCAGCATATGCGCCACATAATCGAGCGCGACAGACCAATCGACTTCATGCCACACACCGTCTTGCTTGACCATCGGACGGGTCAATCGCTCTGGGGAATTCAACGCCTCATAGGAATAGCGATCTTTGTCCGAAAGCCAGCACTCGTTGATGTCTTCGTTCTCACGCGGCAAAACACGCATGACGCGATCATTTTTGGTTTGCACAATCAGATTACTGCCAAGACTGTCGTGCGGGCTGATCGACTTGCGTCGTGACAGCTCCCAGGTACGCGCTGAAAAACGGAACGGTTTAGACGTTAATGCGCCAACCGGACACAGGTCGATAATATTGCCGGAGAGTTCAGAATCCACCGTCTGTTCAACAAACGGCATAACTTCTGCATGCTCACCTCGGAAGGCTTGGCCCAGCTCCATCACACCTGCAATTTCCTGCGTGAAGCGGATGCAGCGCGTGCAATTGATGCACCGGGTCATGTCCGTTGCCACTAGCGGGCCGAGATCTTTATCGGCCACAACGCGTTTCTCTTCTTGATAATCAGATGCCGAGTCACCATAACCGACTGCCAAATCCTGCAACTGGCATTCGCCACCCTGGTCGCAAATGGGGCAATCCAGAGGATGATTAATCAACAAGAATTCCATTACCCCCTTTTGCGCCGAGACTGCCAACTCAGAATGGGTAAACACTTTCATGCCGGACGTGATCGGCGTTGCGCATGCAGGCAAAGGCTTCGGTGCTTTTTCCACCTGCACTAAACACATGCGGCAGTTAGCCGCAATCGACAGCTTCTTGTGATAGCAAAAATGGGGGATATAGGTTCCCGCTTGATGCGCGGCATCCATGATGGTGCTGCCGGGTTCTACCTGCAGCGCTTTGCCATTGATTTCAATATCAATCACAGGCCACCCTCCGCACGGAAAAAGCCGCTACCGGCAGACTGCACTGCAGGATCAACCAAACATTTGCCATGTTCAATGTGATATTCAAACTCACTTCTAAAGTGTTTAATAAAACTGCGCACCGGCAAGGATGCTGCATCACCCAGCGCACAAATGGTACGGCCCATGATGTTGTCCGTCACACGATTCAGCAAATCAAGATCTTCTACCCGCCCTCGCCCATGTTCAATGCGATGCACCACCCGATACAGCCAGCCAGTACCTTCGCGGCAAGGTGTGCACTGGCCGCAGGATTCTTCAAAGTAAAAATAGGATAGCCGCTCCAGCGCTTTCACCATGCAGGTCGTCTCATCCATCACGATCACCGCGCCTGAACCCAACATGGAGCCAGCTTTGGAAATGCCATCGTAATCCATGGTGGTATTCATCATAACGTCGGCTGGCACCACGGGTGCAGAAGACCCACCGGGAATGACCGCCTTGAGCTTTCTTCCACCACGCATGCCGCCGGCCATTTCAAGCAGCTTGGCAAAGGGCGTGCCCAGAGGAACCTCGTAATTGCCGGGACGATTCACATGACCCGAAACAGAAAACAGCTTGGTGCCACCATTATTCGGCTTGCCCATCGCCAGAAAAGCATCACCGCCCATGTTGAGTATGAATGGAATCGCCGCAAAGGTTTCGGTGTTATTGATGGTTGTCGGTTTGCCATACAAACCATAGCTTGCAGGAAATGGCGGCTTGAAGCGCGGTTGCCCCTTCTTGCCCTCGAGTGAATCGAGCAGTGCCGTTTCTTCGCCACAGATGTAGGCACCATAACCGTGGTGTGCAAAAAGCTCGAAACCAAATTCGGAACCACACACGTTTTGCCCCAGATAACCGGCAGCACGCGCTTCATCAAGCGCTTCTTCAAAGCGCTCGTAGAGCGAAAAAATCTCGCCGTGGATATAGTTGTAGCCACAGCTGGCACCCATGGCATAGCCGGCAATGATCATGCCTTCAATAACTGCATGTGGATCAAACCGCAACAGATCACGGTCCTTGAATGTTCCCGGCTCGCCTTCGTCAGAATTGCACACAACATATTTATCGCCGGGGAATGAGCGCGGCATGAAGCTCCACTTGAGCCCAGTGGGAAACCCTGCCCCACCGCGTCCACGCAACAGGGATTTCTTGATTTCAGCGATCAGATCATCCTGCGAAATCTTGCCCACCAGAATACGTTTTAGCTGAGCATAACCACCACGCGCCTCGTAGTCTTTAAGGCTCCAACCAGCATCCCCTCTGGACCAGCCGGTAGACAACAGTGGATTGATTGCATCAATCAGCGCCATGCTATTTGCACTCCGCCAATAGTGAATCAATCTGGTCAGGCAACATAAAACTACACATACGCTTGTTATTCACCAGCATGACGGGCGCATCACCGCAAGCGCCCATGCACTCGCCTTCTTTCAGCGTGAAGCGACCATCCGCTGTTGTTTGATTAAAGTCGATGCCCAATTTCTCTTTCAGGTAATCAGCGGCATGAGCGCCGCCTGACAAAGCGCAGGGTAGATTGGTACATACCGTCAACTTATATTGCCCTACTGGTTCCAGGTTATACATGGTGTAGAAACTTGCCACTTCATAAGCCGCAATGGATGGCATATCCAAATAATTAGCAACGAATTCGATAGTTTCTCGCGCAAGCCATGACTTTTCATCCTGCGCAATAGCCAAAGCTGCCATCACCGCAGACTGCTTTTTATCCACAGGATACTTCGCAATTTCGCGATTAATTTTTTGCAAGGATTCAGGACTCAGCATACCCATTCCATTCGTCATTTATTGCGCTTATCGATCCGTATCGCCCAGCACCAGATCAATGGTGCCGATGATTGCAGTCACATCGGCAATCATGTGGCCAGAAGCCATTTCATTCACTGCCGCAAGATGCGGGAAACCCGGCGAACGCAGTTTCAAACGGTAAGGCTTATTGGCGCCATCGGACACCGCCCAAACGCCAAACTCACCTTTAGGGTGTTCAATGGCTGCATAAACTTCACCTGATGGAACATGCATGCCTTCGGTGAATAGCTTGAAATGATGAATCAGCTCTTCCATGTTGGCCTTCATGCGCTCACGCGAAGGCGGTGCGACTTTGTGGTTATCGACGATCACAGGACCAGGGTTTTCTCGCAGCCATGCAATGCACTGCTGCACGATGCGATTGGACTGGCGCATTTCTTCCATGCGCACCAGATAGCGGTCGTAGCAATCGCCATTAACACCAACGGGAATGTCAAAGGTCATGCGATCGTAAACTTCATAGGGCTGCTTTTTGCGCAAATCCCATTCAACCCCGGATCCACGTAGCATCGGCCCAGTACAGCCCAGCTGCAAAGCACGCTCAGGGCTCAGTACCCCTACACCGACAGTCCGCTGCTTCCATATCCGGTTATCCGTGAGTAATGACTCATATTCATCAAGATAGCCAGGCAAGCGCCGTGTGAAATCGTCCAGAAAATCCAGCAGAGAGCCTTGCCGTGCCTCATTGAGTTGCCGCACATCCTCAGCCGACTTGAAGCGATTCGTTTCATACTGCGGCATACGATCGGGCAAATCACGGTACACGCCGCCTGGGCGATAATAGGCCGCATGCATTCGCGCCCCTGAAATCGCCTCATATACATCCAGCAGATCTTCCCGCTCGCGGAAGGTGTACAGCACCATGGCCATTGCGCCAATATCAAGCGCATGTGTACCAATGTTGAGCAAATGATTCAGAATGCGCGTGACTTCATCCATCATCACGCGAATGTATTGCGCACGTAGCGGCACTTCCAGGCCAATCAAGCGTTCAATCGCCATGCAATACGCATGCTCATTGCACATCATCGAGACGTAATCAAGCCGATCCATATACGGCACAGACTGAATCCACGTTCGCGTTTCAGCCAATTTTTCTGTAGCACGATGCAACAAGCCAATATGCGGGTCAGCACGCACCACCACCTCACCATCGAGCTCAAGCACCAGTCGTAACACGCCATGAGCCGCAGGATGCTGCGGGCCAAAGTTGATGGTGTAATTTTTTATTTCAGCCACGTTCACCGCCTTTTGCATACAGATCTTCGCGCACAATACGTGGCGTGACTTCGCGTGGTTCTATCGTGACAGGTTGGTAAATCACGCGTTTTTGTTCTGCGTCATAGCGCATTTCGACATGACCAAACACCGGAAAATCCTTACGGAACGGATGCCCTACAAAGCCATAGTCAGTCAGAATGCGCCGTAAATCTGTATGCCCTGCAAAGAGTATTCCGTATAGATCAAATGCCTCGCGTTCGTACCAGTTAGCGCAATTCCACACGTCAGTGACTGAATCCACGAGTGGAGAATTATCATCAGGCGCAAACACTCTCACACGCAAGCGCCAGTTGTGCGTCAATGATAGTAAGTGGCAAGTGACAGCAAACCGACGATCTTCACGTCCGGCAAATTCAGAATAGTCGATACCGCTCAAATCAATCAATTGCTCAAAACAAAGTGCAGGATTATCGTGCAGCTGCATCATGACTGCATGATAGCTTTCAGCAGAAATCTCAATGGTTAACTCATTAAATGCACACGCCAACCCGGTGATACGATCACCTAGCAAGTCTTTGAGCAGCAGTTGAAGACGTTCAAGTTTCTGGTTCATGGCGCAGTTATTTTCGCAGTTGTTCGCGCAGTTGTTCGATTTCAGCGCGCAATCGTATTAGTGCGCTTGATTTTGTTCTGTAACTGGATGATGCCGTACAGCAAGGCTTCTGCTGTGGGAGGACACCCCGGTACATAAATATCAACCGGCACAATGCGATCACAGCCACGCACGACTGAATAAGAGTAATGGTAATAGCCGCCGCCATTGGCGCAGGAGCCCATGGAAATCACCCAGCGCGGCTCTGCCATTTGGTCATACACCTTGCGTAAGGCAGGTGCCATTTTGTTGGTGAGCGTTCCTGCCACGATCATGACATCAGACTGGCGGGGGCTGGGGCGAAATACAACGCCAAAGCGATCCAGATCGTAGCGCGAGCAACCCGCATGAATCATCTCAACTGCGCAGCAGGCCAAGCCAAAACTCATCGGCCACATTGAACCAGTACGCGCCCAGTTGATTAGCTTATCCAGTGAGGTGGTAACAAAACTCTCTTGGAGAACACCTTCGATACTCATGACTGCGATTTACTCCCAATCCAGTGCGCCCTTGGCCCACGCATAAATGTAGCCAATGACGAGAATGCCAATAAAGACAAACATCTCAATAAATCCGAACAGCCTGAGTGACTCGGTATTCACAATCTCTTTGAAAATGGATGCCCACGGAAACATAAAGGCAATTTCCAGATCAAACAGAATGAAGAGAATGGCGATTAGATAGTAACGGACATCGAACTTCATCCGCGCATCTTCAAATGGCTCGAAGCCGCATTCAAAAGGTGAGAGCTTTTCGCTATCAGGATGATTTGGCGCCACCAGCCAACCGAGGAGAATCGGCGCACAACCGAAAGCAAGACCCACCAGAATGAAGACTAGAACAGGAAAATAGTTTTCAAGCATATCAGGATGAGATGATGGCTCTCGGTTTCACTCAGTGTCTCATTAACCAACCCGAAGAATAACCAAAAATGGGTATTCCACTACTTAAACATGGTGCCGACGGCGAGACTCGAACTCGCACAGCTTTCGCCACTACCCCCTCAAGATAGCGTGTCTACCAATTTCACCACGTCGGCGCTGTACTTCAAAAACTGACTGAAATTATATCGCAACACGTTTGTCGCCTAATGCATTGCAGCAAAAAATGTTGCGGTGTAAATGAGGGAAAACTATTGCGGGATGTTTTTTACTTTGGAATCAGGTGCAACAGGCGCTTGTTCTGGAGATACTGTGGGTACAGGGACTGCAGACAACGGCAAAGCAGGTGCTGTTTTTGGTACGGCAGCGTCCATCACACTGCGAGAAACCTCTGTACGAGATGTTGCAAGGTAAGCCAAACCCAGGCTCGTGCAAAAGAAAATTGCGGCAAGGACACCCGTTGCTCGGGACATAAAGTTAGCTGAACCCGTTGCACCAAAAAGACTTCCTGATGCGCCACCACCGAAAGCGGCGCCCATATCAGCACCTTTTCCGTGCTGCAGGAGTACCAATCCAATGATGCCCAAACCTGCCAGAACATGTATGGTTAAAATAATCGTATGCATTAAACTCATATCAACTCCAAAAAAAACATCAGGCTGCGGCGCAAATCGCCAAAAAGTCCACAGCAACAAGTGAAGCACCACCAATCAGCCCGCCATCAATATCTGGCTGAGAAAAAATTTCTGCCGCATTACTGGGTTTGACACTACCACCATAAAGAATCTGCAGGCGATTACCCAGGTCAGCACTTTCACACGCCAAGCGACCACGAATAGCCGCGTGCACTTCCTGCGCTTGCGCTGGTGTCGCTGTTTTCCCTGTGCCAATGGCCCACACCGGCTCATACGCTACCACGGCGCGCGCAAAGGCTTCACTACCATTGACTGCCAGCACTGCATCCAACTGCCGAGTGATGACATCATGCGTGACACCGGCTTCGCGCTCAACGAGAGTTTCACCCACACACAAGATAGGAATCAATCCGGCCCGTTGTGCCGCAGCAAACTTGGCGGCAACAATGGCATCGGTTTCTGCAAAGAAAGACCGCCGCTCCGAATGCCCTACCAATACATAGCGACAGCCAAAATCATCCAGCATACTGCCACTCACCTCGCCGGTCCATGCGCCTTGATCGTGCTCGGAAACATCCTGCGCACCCCACGCCATCGAACTGCCTTCTAGTGATTGCCGTGCTTGAGCTAAATAGGGATACGGCAAACATAGTGCCGCCTCAGTTACCGCCCCTGAGGACTTCGCGGTTTGCGTGGAAATACCAGAGCGGATAGCGTCCAGCAAACCAGGGTTGGTAGCCAAACGACCGTGCATTTTCCAGTTACCGACAACCAGTTTGTTCCGCATGAAAGAAATGAGTTAAAAAGACGCGCAGCGTTAAGCGGCCAATTATAAAGCCAGCATCACGATAATGCCAGACAAGGAAGCGTGATGAGCTAAAAAGTCGGCGCTGGTGATACGGCGCGCCTATTGTCTATTGTGCTGTTACGTCGACGGCTCACAGCGGAGGCACTGGGTACGAGGTTGCTTCGCGCGACGAACAATACTTTCGCAGAAATCCGTCTGGTCGATACACCAGCGGTCATCCGGGCGAAATGTCGTGCTTATTTTCGGGTATTACCCAAACCGCCCTGTAATGTAGTCTTCAGTCTGTTTCTTTTGCGGCTTGATGAAGAGTTGATCGGTAACACCAAACTCAATCATTTCACCCATATACATATAGGCTGTGAAATCTGAAATACGCGCAGCCTGTTGCATGTTGTGCGTTACGATCAAGATGGTCACTTTTTCTTTGAGCTCGGTAATCAGCTCTTCAATACTTGCCGTGGCAATAGGATCCAGTGCGGAAGTCGGTTCATCAAACAAGATCAACTCCGGATCGGAAGCCAAGGCGCGGGCAATACACAACCGCTGTTGCTGGCCACCGGACAAATTTGCCCCCAGCTCGCTCAACCGATTGTTAACCTCATTCCAAAGCGCAGCGCCTTTGAGCGCAGCCTCTACCCGATCATCCATTTCAGATTTATTGCGCATGCCGCGCACACGCAAACTGTAGGCCACATTTTCATAAATCGACTTAGGGAAAGGATTCGGCTTTTGGAACACCATGCTGATACGCATGCGCACCTCAATCGGATCAACACCCTGGGCGAGCAAATTCGTGTTGTCTGGATGTAAAACAATCCCCCCGCCTTCATAGCGATTACCCGGGTAAAGGTCATGCATGCGATTAAAGCAGCGCAACAGGGTGGACTTCCCGCATCCTGATGGCCCGATCAATGCTGTCGCTTTGCGCTCATACACCGGCATGGTGACTTTTTTCAGTGCTTGAAAAGCGCCATAATAAAAGTCCAGATCGCGCACATCCGCCTTTAATGCAGGACTAATCGCAGCGACTGAAGAAAGTGCGTTCATTGTGTTTTCCATAAAGCTCACCATTTGATATTTTTACGCAAGCGATATCGCAAGTAGATAGCCAAGCCATTCATGAGCAACGTCATGAAGACCAGAACAAAACCTGCGGCAGCGGCATTTTCGGCAAATGCCGCCTCAGGGCGTGAAGTCCAGTTGAACATTTGGATCGGCATGACGGTAAAGGGTGCGAACAGCCAATCAAACAACCCGGCCGGCGGATCACCCGCAAAAGGGGCGGGAGGCAAAAAGGCGATGAAGGTCAGCGCCCCAATCGTAATGATGGGCGCTGTTTCGCCAATTGCCCGAGCCATACCGATGATGATGCCTGTCAGAATGCCAGGACTTGAATATGGCAGGATATGGTCACGTACCGTCTGCCATGTTGTTGCGCCACATGCGTAGGATCCCTCACGCACTGACTGCGGAATCGCGCGAATGGCCTCGCGAGTCGAGACAATCACCACCGGAAGAATCAGCAAGGCAAGCGTTAATCCGGCGGACAAAATGCTTTGCCCAAAGCCGAACTGATAGACAAACAAGCCCAGTGCCAGCAGCCCATACACAATCGACGGTACCCCCGCGAGATTGCTGACATTAATCTCTATGATGTCTGTCACCCAATTTTTCGGGGCATATTCCTCAAGATAAACGCCTGCTGCAACACCCAGCGGAATAGCCGCTATGGCAGTCACCAGCATCACCAGCATCGTGCCCACCCAAGCAGAAAGAATCCCCGCATTGGCGGCCCGGCGTGATGGGAAAGATGTAAAGAAATCCCAGTCGAGCCGAGAAAACCCATGGTTCGCCATATCCGCAAACAAAACGCTAAAAGTCAGCACCCCAATCATGAGCGACAGAATTCCGATGACAACAAAAAATAGATCCCACCGCTTGGCGCTTGCGATAAGGCGGCGGATTTCCTGCAGCCGGGATGCGTTCGTTTTTACGGTACTCATCTCAATAAGCCTCCCGATACTTTTTACGTAACCAGAAGCCAAGCAGATTAAACGTCAGTGTCATTAACATCAGCGTCAACCCTGCGGCAAAAATGGTCTGATAGCCAATAGAGCCATGCGGCAGATCACCCAACGCCACCTGCACAATATATGAAGTAATCGTCGCCCCAGGTTCTGTCGGATTAAAGGTCAGGTTAGGTTGCATGCCGGCTGCCACAGCCAAAATCATGGTTTCGCCTACAGCACGCGAAATACCCAAAATGTAAGCCGCTGCAATGCCTGAAAACGCTGCCGGCACCACCACGCGCAGCGCCGTTTGCAAGCGCGTCGCACCCATGGCGTAGGATCCTTCGCGCAAGGCCATGGGCACAGCACGCATGGCATCTTCGGACAACGAACTCACGTAGGGAATAATCATGATACCCATGACCAAACCAGCAGATAACAAACTAAATCCTGGCAAATCCGGATAAATTTTCTGCAACAAGGGCGCAACAAACGTGAGCGCAAAGTAGCCATAAACAATGGTTGGGACACCACCTAGCAACTCGAGAAACGGCTTGGCAATTTCACGGGTTTTAAAGCCTGCAAATTCAGACAGAAATATCGCAATCACCGTACCCAGTGGCAAAGCAACCAGTAGCGCTACAGCCGAACTCGTAAGCGTGCCGGAGAGCAGCACCATAATGCCGTAGTGTGCATCGTCAAACAGCGGCGTCCATTGCGTATCAAACAGAAAATCGGACAAAGGCACCGTCTGAAAAAAAATCCAGGATTCTTTAACCAGGATATAAATAATGCCAGCGGTCGTAAACACCGACATTGCCGCCGCCAAAAAAAGCAGAAACTCGATAACACGCTCTTTAATATGGCGCGACGCCTTTTTTCGTAGGCGGTCACTCACCTGCAGCTCGGCAGTGGAATGTTCAGGCGGACTCACGGCAAGGTTCATTAGGAATAGTAAAACACGAATGATAGGCGAAGCCGACGTACTTAAAAACTCCCCGGTAAATTTTACCGGGGAGCACTTACAACAATCTATATTTCAAACCCTGAATTATTCCTTGGCTTCGCGCTTGAGCAAGTCTTCGATTTTCAGACCGACTTCAGCTTCCCCACCGAACACGGTACCCAGCTTCTTGTTGGTAAAGTGCTGTTGAGCGATGGTGTAAGCCTTGGCCGGCAACGGAACGTATTTCACTTCCTTGGTCAGTTTGGCGGCATTTTTCAGGTAGAACTCAACAAACTGCTTGACCTCAGGTTTCTCAGCCGATTTCGCATTAACATAAATGAAAATCGGACGGGAAAGTGGCTGGTAGGAACCATTTTCAACGGTTTCAAACGAAGGCAGAACAGCAGGCTTGCCTTCGGCCATGGTGATTGGCACAGCCTTTAACTTGTCTTTATTCTCTAGGTAGTATGCCATACCGAAATAGCCTAGAGCGCCCACATCGCGCGACACGCCCTGCACCAGCACATTGTCATCTTCCGATGCCGTGAAATCACCACGTGAAGACTTCGACTTGCCGACAATGGCTTCGGTAAAGTAATCAAACGTACCCGAATCAGCACCAGGGCCAAACAGCTTCATTGGCTTATCCGGCCAGGCGGGGTTGATCTGCTTCCAATTAGTCACGGTGCCCTGTGCTGTCGGCTCCCACATTTTCTTCAACTCAGCCACAGTAAGTTGCTTGATGAACGTATTCTTGAGATTGATGACCACAGTCATTGCATCGTAAGCCACTGGCAACTCGATGTACTTGATGCCCGCCTCCTTGCAGGCATCCATCTCTTTTTTCAGAATAGGACGTGAAGCATCGGAAATATCGATTTCGCCACGGCAGAACTTTTTGAAGCCGCCGCCCGTGCCGGAAATGCCTACAGTCACCTTAACGGCATTTTTCTTCGCAATCTGGAATTCTTCAGCAACGGCTTCGGTGATCGGATACACCGTTGATGACCCGTCGACTTTAACCAAGGCCTCAGCAAATGCTGCGCTTGTAGCAAATGCTGAAGACAAAGCTAACGCGGCAGGTATGACAAGTTTCAGGGTTCTCATTACTTTTGGCTCCTTAAGGAAAAGGTGAAACTTAAAGCTAAAACACAGCGCAGAAAGGTGCAACAGCCCGCAGTTTACGGGGCAATTATTACAGTTCGATGAAAAGGTCGCACATACGCACATCAATTGAACCTCGCTTTCTCGCCGGACATTTAATTTTTTCGCAATACAAAAGCAATCAGCCGGTAACACGGGGTTTTCAAAATGCACCTGAATTAAAACCCGTGGAGAAAACAATGAACACAGAAACCCAAACTATCCAATCAACTGATATGCGCGCCGATTTGCGTAACGAAGTCCGTCATGAAGCACGCACCCGTCCCAACCTGCGCATCAGTCTGGCACAAAACGAAAATGAAGTCCGCGAAGCCCAACGCCTGCGCTACAAGATATTTGGCGAAGAAATGGGCGCCCGCCTCTCGACACGCGTCCCTGAACACGATACGGATTTGTTTGATCCTTATTGTGACCATCTACTGGTACGCGACGAGAATACTGGCAAGGTCGTCGGCACCTACCGCATTCTCTCGCCCGAAGCGGCCAAGCGTGTGGGCAGTTATTACTCGGAAGGCGAGTTCTCTCTCACCCGCCTGCAACATCTGCGTCCGCGCATGGTCGAAATCGGCCGTTCCTGTATCCATGTTGATTACCGTAGCGGTGCCGTGATTGCCCTGCTCTGGTCGGGTTTGGGCGAATACATGGTCACTCGTGGCTATTCATATCTGATTGGCTGCGCTTCGATCAGCATGGCCGATGGCGGCCACAATGCGGCCAATCTCTATCAACAATTGACTGAAGCGCAACAGGCACCGCTCGAATATCGCGTTTTCCCGCGCCACGCCCTGCCTTTTGAGCATCTGGCCAATGGCCAACCCGCCTTGGTGCCTCCGCTGCTCAAGGGCTACTTGCGTGCCGGTGGCCGCGTGTGCGGCGAACCGGCCTGGGACCCGGACTTCAACACTGCCGATTTATTGTTGATGCTGCCCATGGAACGTCTGAGCGACCGTTATCAGCGTCACTTCATTACCAAGTAACCTGACATAACCAACCCATGCATGTCCTGATGCTCAGTGATGTTTATTTCCCGCGTATCAACGGCGTGTCGACGTCCATGCAGACCTTCCGCCAAGCACTTGGCGCGCATGACATCCGCCTCACCGTCGCCGCGCCGGAATATCCCGGCCACATTGAAACGGATGGCATTGAGCGCATCGCCTCGCGCCAGGTGCCGCTTGACCCGGAAGACCGGCTGATGACCCGCGCCGGCCTCAAGGCGTTTAACCGCCGTGTCGCCAGCGCCGACTTTTCATTGATTCACGTGCAAACGCCGTTTGCCGCACACTACGCGGGCATCAAGCTGGCGCGGCAACAGGGTATACCGGTGATCGCCACTTACCACACGCATTTCGAGGAATATCTGTTCCACTATCTACCCATCGTCCCGCGCAGTGCCTTGCGCGGGCTGGCGCGCCGCACCGCACGCGGCCAGTGCAATGCACTGGATGGCATCGTCGTCCCCTCGCAACCGATGGCGCAGACCTTGCGCGATTATGGTGTCACCACGCCGCTGCATGTCATCCCTACCGGGCTGCCCGAAAGCCAGTTCATCCGCGGCGATGGCCAGCGCTTCCGCGCGGCTTACAACATTGGCGCAGAACGCAAAATCGCCCTGTTTGTCGGCCGCGCGGCGTTTGAAAAAAACATCGGCTTCCTGCTGGAAGTCGCTGCGCATGCCCGCCAACAACGGCCAGACCTGCTGCTGGTCATCGCCGGTGAAGGTCCAGCGCTGGAACAGCTGCAACGCAAAGCCAATCAATTAGGCATCAACGACCACGTCCGCTTTGTCGGCTATCTGCCGCGCGAATCCGGCTTGCGTGATTGTTACGCGGCGGCCGATGTCTTCACCTTCGCCTCACGTACCGAAACGCAAGGCCTGGTGCTGCTCGAAGCAATGGCTGTCGGCCTGCCGGTGCTGGCACTGCCCGCGCTGGGCGCTGCTGAAATCATCGCGCCGCAACGTGGCGCAGTCGCTGCGGTTGATGCCCCTGCCGCCTTTGCCTACCAGCTGGTCGGCCTGCTTGACCAGCCCGCACGTCTGGCCACTCTGGGCCTTGAGGGCATTGCCTTTGCCCGGGAATGGGATGCCGCAACCCAGGCCGCGCGCCTGGTCAAGCTGTATCATGAAACCGTCATCCGCATGCGTACCGATCCCGCCCTACACCCCTGACTACTGCTCGATGAAACCAGAACATCCCACCCCCGAAGAAAGCCCTTTCAAAGGACGCACCGGCTTGCTGCGCATCTGGAATGCATTTCACTACTCGCTCGCCGGTCTTGCTGCCGCCTATCGCCATGAAGATGCATTTCGCCAGGAAACCCATCTGGCCATCGTGCTGATTCCTTTGGCCTTGCTGCTTCCGGCGACAGGTATCGGCCGTGCATTGATGATAGGCAGCGTATTGCTGGTGCTGATTGTCGAGCTGCTCAATTCAGCTGTCGAGGCCGCCGTTGACCGTATTTCGCTGGAAAACCACCGCCTCGCCAAACGTGCCAAGGATATTGGCAGCGCAGCAGTACTCGTCTCACTGATCAACGTCGCGGTCATCTGGCTGCTGGTGCTTATCGAGTCATAAAAATGTCATCTTAATGTCATCTGCATGCCACAGCGGGTCGACAAACTAAGCAACATGACGACACTACTCCACATTGCGTTAGTCACTGAAACCTGGCGACCAGAAATCAACGGCGTCGCCATGACTCTGGGCCGTATGACCGATGGACTGCGGCATCTCGGACATCGCTTCACGCTGGTGCGCCCACGGCAGCATGCTAACGATCTGCCTGCGACAGAAACCAATCTGTGCGAAGTGCTAGTGGCCGGATGCCCTATCCCCGGTTATCGCGGCCTGCGCTTTGGTCTCCCCGCCAAAACGCGCCTGCTCAACGCCTGGCGAGCAGATCGCCCGGATGTCATTCAGGTCGCTACCGAAGGGCCACTAGGTGCCTCAGCCATTGCTGCAGCGCATAAGCTCGACATCCCGGTCGTCTCCGAATTCCATACTAACTTCCATGCTTACAGCCGTCACTATGGTTTTAGTTGGCTGGAAGGCCTGGTCGCTATGCATTTGCGCCGTTTGCATAACAAGAGCGCCGTCACGCTAGCGCCGACTTTTGCGGTAGCGCGCGAACTCACTACGGCAGGCTATCGCACGGTGCGCGTGGTATCGCGCGGTGTAGATACCGCGCTATTCAATCCGCAGCGGCGCAGCAGCGAACTGCGCGCACACTGGGGCGTTAGCGAAGAGCAACTCGTCGTTACTTATGTCGGCCGTCTGGCAGCAGAAAAAAATCTGCCACTGGTGACACAAGCTTTTGCCGCCATCCGGCAGATATACCCCACTGCGCGCCTGCTTTTCGTTGGTGATGGCCCGATGCGTACGCAACTTCAACGCAGCGACGCGACGTATCTTTTTGCCGGCATGCGGCGCAACGATGATCTCGCGGCACATTACGCCTCTGCCGACTTGTTCCTGTTCCCCAGCCTGACCGAAACCTTCGGCAATGTCACGCTCGAAGCGCTGGCCAGTGGCCTAGGCGTGGTCGCCTACGATTGTGCAGCAGCCAACGAGTTGATACGTGATGGCGACAATGGCCGTGTCGTTCCTAGTGATCACAGTGATGCCTTCATCGCCGCTGCGCTTGAACTAGCGCGCAATCCAGTAATGCTAACTACAGTGCGCGAACGCGCCCATGCCAGTGTGCGCCATCTCGACTGGGGACATATCAGTGCCGAATTGGCAGACATCCTGCATACCACCGTCAAAGCGCACCAGCGGCAACAGCACGCCGACTTGATTTTTCGTTTTGCACCCGACTGAAGTAATGAAAGTCCGCACCATTTTTCTTTCCGATATTCACCTCGGCACACGTGGCTGCCAAGCCGAACGACTGATCGATTTTTTGCGCAACCATGAAGCAGAAAAACTATTTCTCGTCGGCGATATCATCGATTTTTGGGCCATGAAACGCAGCATTCACTGGACACCAGCGCAAAATACCGTAGTGCAAAAAATTCTGCGCCGTGCGCGGCATGGCGAGCAGGTGATGCTGATTCCCGGCAATCACGACGAGGCCCTGCGCGAATATCACGATGTAGCCTTCGGCGATATTCTGGTCACCAAAGAGCATATCCATATCGCTGCCGATAGCCGCCGTTATCTGGTGATTCATGGCGATGAATTCGATCAAGTCACCCGCCATCACCGCTGGTTGGCTGTGCTGGGCGACGTTGGCTACAACCTGCTGGTGCGCGCGAATGTCTGGGTCGCCTGGCTAC
Source organism: Rugosibacter sp. (assembly GCA_030645365.1). Taxonomy (GTDB): domain Bacteria; phylum Pseudomonadota; class Gammaproteobacteria; order Burkholderiales; family Rhodocyclaceae; genus Rugosibacter. Next base: position 78,818 of record JAUSMB010000035.1, on the reverse strand, counting down.
GACGCACGTTCGGTATTGCCGACTACTGGTCACTCGCCGGTTACGCCAAGCGCCGAGTCAAACGTGCGGTTTCCTTCATTTTTGATTTTGAAGATGCGGTTATGCACGCCGTGCGTGAACGCGGCCTGGATGGCGTGATCTGCGGCCATATCCACAGCGCTGCCATCAAGGATGTCGGTGGCATGACCTACATCAACTGCGGCGACTGGGTCGATAGCTGCACCGCCATCGTCGAACACATGAACGGCCGCATGGAGTTGCTACACAGCTGGCAACCAGCCACCGTTGCTGCCGCAAATGACGAGAGCACACAAAAACTTCCTACCCAGCACTTACGGTAAGGCTAAGTTCAAGACGACCCATAAAATATCGGGGTCGCTTGCAAGTTGGTTGGCTGCAAATCAAGAAGTCCAGGCGATTAAGCAGCTATCTGCATTGCATAGAATGGCCGACTTCAGTCACACGGTTTGGTGGGCTCTGTTTTTTGCAGCCTACCTCAGGCCAGTAACCTGTTTCAACCCGGAGTCCAACTGCAGCAGTTAGTTCCCCATCGCACTCCGTACAGCCGCCGCAATCGTCTCTGCCTGATGAGCGACAACAGCCGCATCACGGCCTTCGACCATCACACGTAACAGGGGCTCGGTGCCCGAGGGTCGCAGCAAGACGCGACCGGCACCATTCAAACTGGCTTCGGCTGATTCAATCGCTGCATGAATCTTGGCATCATGTGCCCAATCAAACCCGGCAGGCAAACGAATGTTGATGAGTTTTTGCGGATACAGTACAAGGTCAGCACAAGCGTCTGCCAAAGATTCTTTGCTTGCGCGCAGTGCCGCTAAAACTTGCAACGCGGCAACAATACCATCGCCTGTGCTGTGCTTGTCGAGACAGATGATGTGGCCCGAGTTTTCTCCGCCCAGCACCCAACCACGCCCTTGCATCATCTCCAGCACATAGCGGTCGCCCACCTTGGCACGGCCCAGCGGGATGTTGAGGCGAAGGAGTGCATGCTCAAAACCCAAGTTGCTCATCAATGTGCCGCCAATACCACTCACTGGCGCAGAACGCAGGCTGTGCCGCGCGATGAGATACAGCAGACGATCACCATCGTAGATTTCACCGGATGAATCTACCATCACCAGACGATCACCATCACCATCCAGCGCAATACCGCAATCGGCTTTGGACGCCAATACGGCTTCACGCATGGCTTGTGGGGCAGTGGCGCCAACACCATCGTTAATGTTGAATCCATTCGGCGCGTCACCAACGCCGACTATTTCCGCACCGAGTTCGTGAAACACTTTGGGGGCGACACGATAGGCTGCACCATGCGCACTATCCACCACAATCTTCATGCCGTGCAAATCCAGATCACTCGGGAAAGTGCTCTTGCAAAACTCGATGTAGCGCCCTGCCGCATCATCCACGCGGCGCGCCCTGCCCAGACGTCGTGAGGTCATGCATTGCATCGACTGGTCAAGTTGGGCCTCGATGGCCAGCTCGATGGCATCAGACAATTTGGTACCCTGCGCAGAAAAAAACTTGATGCCGTTGTCTTCATACGGATTGTGCGAAGCAGAAAGAACGACGCCAGCCTGCAGACGCAGTGCGCGTGTAAGGTAAGCTACTGCCGGCGTTGGAATCGGTCCGCAGAGTACGACATCTACGCCTGCTGCGGTAAAACCAGCTTCCAGAGCTGCTTCCAGCATATAGCCGGAAATACGCGTGTCTTTGCCGATCAATACTGCGGGGTGTTCAACTGCATGCCCTTGGCCAGCCGCTAAAACCATTCCTGCGGCATAGCCTAAGCGCATGACAAAATCTGGCGTAATAGGTTTTTCCCCTACGCGCCCGCGCACACCATCCGTACCAAAATACTTTCGACTCATTGTGTGTTCTCCACCGCTTCAAATACCGCCACCGCATCCCGTGTGGCAGCCACATCGTGCACTCGTAAAATACGCGCACCTCGTACTATAGCCAACATATGCGCAGCAATGCCAGCAGATACACGCTCACTCGGTGCCCGCCCCGTTAACGCGCCCAGAACCGATTTACGCGACACCCCGACCAGAACCGGCAATCCGGTTACGGTTAACATTTCCAGATGGCGTAACAATTGCAAATTGTGCTCTAGCGTTTTACCAAAACCAAAACCCGGATCAATGCATAGACGATCAAGCGCAATGCCCGCATGCTGTGCCGCAGCGACACGCATGGCGAGAAAGTCAGCCACATCCTGGACGACTTGATTGTATTGAGGTTTCTGTTGCATGTTTTGCGGTACGCCTTGCATATGCATCAGACACACGCCTGCGTTGCTTTTTGCCAGAAGCTCAAGTGCGCCTGGCGCGCGTAAGGCATAAATATCATTAATCATGTCGGCACCTGCGGCAAGCGCCACACGCATGACATCAGGCTTAACGGTGTCGATAGAAAGCGGTACCCCGCACCCAGCCAAACCCTGCAACACCGGCAATAATCGATCAATTTCTTGTTGCACAGACACCGGCTGCGCGCCAGGGCGAGAAGATTCCGCGCCCAGATCAAGGATATGCGCACCTTCAGCCACCAGTTGCAGGCCATGCGCAATGGCCTCATCCGCGCGACCACGCCAGCCATCGCCCGAAAAAGAATCATCGGTCAGGTTCACAATCCCCATAATGCGCGGACGTTGCATATCCAGCAAAAATCGGCCGCAGCACAACGGGCTGCGGGTACTCATCGGGAACATGCTTTAAAGAAACAAGCCTTGAAGAGATGTGCCGTGGCAATCACCTGAGCCTCCCACCGATAGCGCGCATGATCGGCAAGAGGCAAAGGAACACGTGGCTGACATCTAAAAATCAGGCCGGGGCTGTCGCTGCCGAGGCACCATCTGCGGCACCTCCATCATCTGCTTTGGGCGCAGGCGGGGCACTAGGTAACTTGGGCGCACGCGGGGGGTTACCTGCCATGATATCTTTGACTTGTTCAGCATCAATGGTTTCCCATTCCAACAAGGCAGTAGTCATGGCCTCGACCTTGTCGCGGTTTTCGTCCAGCAAACGACGTGCCAAGGCGTACTGTTCATCCAGGATGCGACGAATTTCCTTATCCACAGTCTGCATGGTGGCTTCAGACATATTTTTGTGTGTCGTGACAGACCTGCCCAGGAACACTTCGCCTTCTTCTTCGCCATAAACCATCGGGCCAAGAACATCTGACATACCCCACTGCGTCACCATCCGGCGAGCCAAATCCGTGGCACGCTGAAAGTCGTTGGAAGCACCCGTGGTGATTTGATGCATGAACAATTCTTCAGCAATACGGCCCCCAAACAAGACAGTCACTGTGCACAGCAAACGTTCTTTATCCTGGCTAAACCGGTCTTCTTCCGGCAGCTGCATGGTAATACCCAAGGCGCGCCCGCGCGGCATGATGCTGACTTTATGCACGGGGTCTGTTTTGGGCAAGAGCATGGCAACGACTGCATGGCCGGATTCATGGTAAGCCGTGTTCCGACGTTCCTCTTCCTGCATGATCATTGAACGACGCTCAGAGCCCATCATGATCTTGTCTTTAGCGCGCTCAAAATCTTCCATATCCACAAAGCGCTTGTTGCCACGCGCTGCAAACAGCGCGGCTTCATTGACGAGATTTGCCAAATCGGCACCCGAAAACCCGGGGCAGCCGCGCGCCAAAACGGAAGCATCCACATCGGGTGCTGCCGGTACTTTACGCATATGCACTTTGATAATTTGCTCACGGCCACGAATATCTGGCAACGGCACCACCACCTGCCGATCAAAACGGCCTGGACGCAGCAGCGCAGGGTCCAACACATCCGGTCGGTTGGTTGCCGCAATCACGATAACTCCAGCTGAGCCCTCAAAACCGTCCATCTCGACCAGCAGTTGATTCAGTGTTTGTTCACGCTCGTCATTGCCGCCGCCCAAGCCAGCGCCACGCTGCCGCCCTCCGGCATCAATTTCATCGATGAAAATAATGCAGGGTGCAGTCTTCTTGGCCTGCTCGAACATGTCGCGCACGCGTGATGCCCCCACGCCAACAAACATTTCCACGAAATCCGAACCAGAAATCGAAAAAAACGGCACTTTGGCTTCGCCAGAAATCGCTTTGGCCAACAGTGTCTTCCCGGTACCCGGGCTGCCGACCAGCAGCACGCCACGCGGAATTCGCCCACCAAGTTTCTGAAATTTTGTCGGGTCACGCAAAAAGTCGACAAGTTCAGATACTTCTTCTTTCGCCTCATCGCACCCAGCCACATCGACAAACGTAATTACGTTGGCGGATTCATCCATCAACCTGGCTTTGCTTTTACCAAAAGATAACGCACCGCCTTTGCCACCACCTTGCATCTGACGCATGAAATAAATCCACACACCAATCAGCAGCAACATTGGAAACCACGAGACCAGAATGCTCATCAGGAAAGACTGTTCTTCATCCGGCTTGGCAACCACAGACACGTTGTTTTTCAGCAGATCAGACACCATCCACAAATCTTGTGGCGCATAGGAAATGAGCTTTTTGCCATCAGTCGTCGTCGCTTCCAGCGTACGCCCCTGGATCACAACTTTGGTGATGCGGCCCTGTTTGACCTCATCAAGAAATTGCGAGTATTCCAGCGTATTTTGCGCCGATTGCTGTGAACTGAACTGGTTGAAGACCGTCATCAATACAATGCCGACAACTAGCCAGATCAATAAATTTTTGAACATATTATTCACGATAACTCTACTTTCTACGGGCTATGTACTAAGCCCATTCTATTGCTGCTGATAACAATCTGCAAACGCTATGGATAGCTCACAGGCGACGCGTAAACAACAACTAACGCTTACCTTGTGCTAATAAAAAATTCTCCGCGCTACGACCACGTGAAGCGGCTGGCTTTCTGACTTGCACGGTTTTAAACATTTTCAATACAGCGGTGCGTAACTCCATGAAACCAAGACCTTGAAACACTTTGACCAGCATGACACCATCCGGTTTCAAATTTTTCTCACAAAAATCCAGTGTTAACTCAGCGAGCAGCATGACACGCGTCTGATCCACCAATTCAATACCTGACATATTGGGGGCCATATCTGAAAGTACAAGGTCCACTCTGCGACCTGCCAGCTTTTCTTCCAAAGCGTGCAACACCTCATCTTCACGAAAATCACCTTGAATAAAATCAACGCCATTTAAACTATCCATCGGCAAAATATCCAGCGCAATGAGCCGCCCGCCGGGCAAGATGCGCCTGGAAGCGACTTGCGACCAGCTCCCCGGCGCGGAGCCAAGATCCACCACCGTCATTCCAGGTCGTAACAGCCTGTCGTTGTCATCAATCTCAATGAGCTTAAATGCTGCGCGCGAACGCCATCCTTCAGACCTTGCACGTTGCACGTAGGTGTCCGTGACATGCTCCATCATCCAGGCTTTATTCTTTTTATTGCGTTTGACTTTCTCACTCACGTTACAATTCGCCTATGACTGAATTAAATCCCACCCAGCGCCGCGCACTGCGCGCTAGCGCTCACCATTTGAATCCTGTTGTATCGATCAGCCAAAAAGGGCTTACGCCGACTGTTTTGGCTGAAATTGATCGCTGCCTCAAGGCCCATGAACTCATTAAAGTACGCCTTTACGGAATAGAACGCGATACGCGTCCTGCGCTCTTTGATGAAATCTGTCATTCGCTACGCTGTGCCCAAGTACAGCACATCGGTAATTTACTCGTGCTCTGGCGTGAAAACCCAGTGGATGCAAACACAGAAAAGTCGGCGCTGGCAACACGGCGACCAAGAAAAATCGGGACGAAAAAACAAGAAGCAGCGCGTAATGAATTGAGCAAAAAACGCAAAAGCTAAAACGGCTAAAGTTTTTTGCCACCGGGCTTGCCACAATTTTGCACAATCACCAGTGCGACTCCCAACAGAGTCTGCAACAGGTAAAGTCCGCTAGACACGCCATGCCATAAGGCAAAGCGATCATGAAACGCACTTTCCATCACGGGCAAGGGGTGCGCATCATGTTTTAGCTGTGCCAGCAACGGCTGGACGCCAAAGTGGCTAATGGCTGTAATGCCCAGCATAAATATAACCAACCAGAACACGCTCGAGCGGAAAACACCCCTGCGCTTTATTGCAGTTAAATATAGTAAAAGATACGCGCCACACGCCAAACTTACCCAGGCCATGAGAGAAAACATCGCGCCAGCCAGCTCTCCAGCCAGTGTGCGGTCAGCGAGTTGCGAAAATAAAACCGGTGCGGCGATATAGCCAATGGCCATCTGGCTGCCCAGCCAGATGGAAATAACAAGGGTATATATCGCGGTCGCAATGCGCATCAGAAGGCTACACAGGGCAAACCAGAGTAATGTGACTTACAAAACCTGCGCGAGGCAAAACATCAAATGTATTTGACATCGAGAATTTCATACTCACGCACACCACCCGGCGTTTGAACTTCAACAGTATCGCCGCTGAACTTGCTGATAAGTGCCCGGGCGACAGGCGAGCCAAACGAGATTTTTCCCGATTTGATATCGGATTCATCATCGCCCACAATCTGGTACACCACGGGTTGCCCGCTATTTACATCTTCGAGTTCAACCGTCGCACCAAACACAACGCGACCATCAGCATCCAGCGAGGCCGGGTCAATGATCTGCGCGTTACTCAGCTTGCCTTCCACTTCGGCAATACGCCCTTCAATAAAGCCTTGTCGCTCTTTGGCTGCGTCATACTCGGCATTTTCAGACAAATCACCATGCGATCGTGCCTCGGCAATCGCGGCAATCACGCCTGGCCGGTCGACAGATTTCAGCCGCTGCAACTCAACCCGCAACAATTCGGCCCCGTGAAGGGTGATCGGAAACTTGCCACTCATGATGCAAGCTCAGTATGCAGTTGTTGCAAAGAATAGGTTTCCAGACCGGCATGGCGCATGCCGGCACACGCGGCCAAGCCGCCTTCAATCGTGGTGAACAAAGTCACTTTGGCACCCAAGGCAGATGTGCGAATCGAGCGTGAATCTGAAATCGCACTACGACTCTCTTCGATCGTATTGATAATCAAGGTCATGTCTCCATTTTTAATCATATCGACAATATGCGGCCGACCTTCCGTCACTTTATTCACCACGGAAACGGGTAAACCCGCAGCAGCAATGACGGCTGCTGTTCCTTTGGTCGCTGTCAACACAAAACCCAGTTCGTGCAATTGCGCGGCGACATCCACAGCCTTGATCTTATCTGCCGCCTTAACGCTAATAAATACTCTACCTGATTTAGGCAAGCGCGTTCCCGCAGCCAACTGCGATTTAACAAATGCTTCGCCAAACGTGCGGCCTACGCCCATGACTTCGCCTGTCGATTTCATTTCCGGGCCCAAAATACTATCCACACCGGGGAACTTGATAAAGGGAAAAACGGCTTCCTTCACCGAGAAATAAGGTGGAATAATCTCGTGCGTTATGCCCTGCTCAGCCAAACTGCGGCCTGCCATGCACCGCGCAGCAATTTTTGCAAGCGGCAGGCTCGTCGCCTTGGAAACAAAAGGCACCGTGCGTGAAGCACGTGGATTGACTTCCAGCACATACACCACAGTATCACTGCCCTGTCCTTGAATGGCGAATTGCACATTCATCAACCCGACGACATTCAGCCCGAATGCCATGACTTTAGTTTGCCGACGCAACTCATCCTGAATCTCTTTGGAAAGCGAGAATGGCGGCAAGGAACACGCCGAATCACCCGAATGCACACCAGCTTGTTCGATGTGTTCCATGATGCCGCCAATAATGACCTGCTTGCCATCACACAGGGCATCAACATCCACCTCAATCGCATCATTCAGAAAACGATCGAGCAGCACGGGTGAATCGTTTGATACTTTGATGGCATCGCGCATGTAGCGCTCAAGATCTTTTTGCTCATGGACAATTTCCATGGCCCGTCCGCCAAGCACATACGATGGACGAACCACCAGCGGATAGCCAATTTCTTCAGCTAGTCGCAGGGCATCCGCTTCAGTGCGCGCTGTGCGATTCGGCGGCTGCTTCAACCCCAATTCATGCAGCAATTGTTGAAAACGCTCGCGATCTTCCGCCGCATCAATCATGTCCGGGCTGGTGCCGATAATGGGCACGCCATTGGCTTCCAGTTCCCGGGCACGCTTCAGGGGTGTCTGCCCACCAAACTGCACAATGACCCCTTCGGGTTGCTCAATATGCACGATTTCAAGAATATCTTCCAGCGTCAGCGATTCGAAATACAACCGATCAGAAGTGTCATAGTCTGTCGATACGGTTTCCGGATTGCAATTGATCATGATAGTCTCATAACCATCTTCGCGCATCGCCAATACGGCATGCACACAACAGTAGTCGAACTCGATACCCTGACCAATTCGATTCGGCCCACCGCCCAGCACCATGATCTTGCGCCGTGATGTCGGCTGCGCTTCGCATTCCTCTTCATACGTGGAATACATGTAGGCCGTCGCCGTAGAGAATTCCGCCGCGCACGTATCCACCCGCTTATAAACGGGACGAATGCCCAGAGCATGCCGACGCTCACGGATCGCCGTCTCACCAGCGCCGACTTTCAAGCCGATGCGACGATCAGAAAAACCTTGCCGCTTCAATCTGCGTAAGACTGACGCATCCAAATCAGTCAAACGTTGTGCGCTAAGCCATGACTCCGTATTAACAATATCTTCAATCTGCGCCAAGAACCAGGGGTCGATCTTGCTTAACGCAAAAACTTCATCTTGCGAATAACCTTCGCGAAAAGCCTGTGCCACGTACCAGATACGCTGTGGGCCTGGGTTAGCCAACTCGTGATTGATTTCTTCACGCGTAGCCTCGATTTCATCAAAACCGTACACGCCGACTTCCAAGCCGCGCAATGCCTTTTGCATGGACTCCTGAAAGGTGCGTCCAATGGCCATCACTTCGCCCACGGATTTCATCTGTGTAGTGAGTCGGTCGTTCGCTTGCGGAAATTTCTCAAATGCAAAGCGCGGAATTTTTGTGACGACATAATCAATCGCTGGCTCAAATGAAGCCGGGGTTGCACCACCGGTGATGTCGTTTTTCAGCTCGTCCAAGGTGTAACCAACGGCCAGTTTGGCGGCAATTTTCGCAATCGGAAAACCCGTGGCTTTTGACGCCAGGGCAGATGAGCGCGACACACGTGGATTCATCTCAATCACCACCATCTGCCCATTTTTCGGATTCACCGCAAACTGCACGTTCGAGCCGCCCGTATCCACGCCAATCTCGCGCAGCACCGCAATGCTGGCGTTACGCATGAGCTGATACTCACGATCAGTCAGCGTCTGCGCCGGTGCCACCGTAATGGAGTCGCCCGTATGTACGCCCATCGGGTCAAGGTTTTCAATGGAGCAAATGATGATGCAATTATCTTTGCAGTCCCGCACCACTTCCATCTCATACTCTTTCCAACCCAGGAGCGACTCTTCAATCAGTAGCTCCTTGGTAGGCGATGCCTCCAGCCCGCGCTTGCAGATTTCAACAAACTCTTCCTGGTTGTAAGCAATACCACCGCCCGAGCCGCCCATGGTGAATGACGGACGAATAATGGTCGGAAAGCCCATAGCGCCCTGCACTTGCTGCGCCTCTTCCATGCTGTGCGCAATACCTGATCGCGCCGAACCCAAACCAATTTTGGTCATGGCGCGCTTGAACTTTTCGCGATCTTCGGCTTTATCGATAGCCTCGCGTGAAGCACCAATCATTTCGACGCCATACTTTTCAAGGACGCCATGCTTTGCCAGATCCAACGCGCAGTTCAATGCCGTTTGTCCACCCATGGTGGGCAATACGGCATCAGGCCGCTCTTTTTCGATGATGTTTTCCAGCACGCGCCAGGTAATCGGCTCGATGTAGGTCACATCAGCCATACCGGGGTCAGTCATGATCGTGGCAGGATTGGAATTCACCAAAATGACACGATAACCCTCTTCACGCAGGGCTTTGCACGCTTGCGCTCCGGAATAGTCGAACTCGCAAGCCTGACCAATGATGATCGGACCCGCGCCAATGATGAGAATGCTTTTAATGTCGGTGCGCTTAGGCATGGTGCGTTTTTTGCGTCTTGTTATATTCAACCATCAAGGAAATGAAACGATCAAAGAGATACCCCACATCATGCGGCCCGGGGCTGGCTTCTGGGTGCCCCTGAAAACAAAAGGCGGGCCGGTCAGACCACTTCATGCCTTGCAGGCTACCGTCAAATAATGAAACATGTGTAACGTTTACCTCCGTCGGCAAAGTAGCCTCATCCACCATGAACCCGTGATTTTGACTGGTAATCAATACCCGGCCTGACTCAAGATCTTTAACAGGGTGGTTGGCACCATGATGGCCAAACTTCATTTTTCGCGTTTTAGCCCCAGCGGCCAGCGCCATCAGTTGGTGGCCCAAACAGATGCCGAAGGTCGGCAAACGCTGGTCAAGAAATTCGCGAATCGCGGCAACCGCGTAATCACAAGGTTCCGGATCACCAGGGCCATTGGATAAAAATACACCATCCGGATGCATCGCCAGTACGTCGGCAGCAGAAGTCTGCGCTGGCACGACGGTAAGCTGACAACCACGCGCGGCCAACATACGCAGGATGTTTCGCTTAATACCGAAATCATAAGCGACGACATGAAACAGAGGTGTCATTTGCGGTGTAAAGCCGCTTCCTAACGACCATTCACCCTCACTCCAAGGGTACGGCTTTGCCGTTGTCACTACTTTTGCTAGATCCATGCCAGCAAGACCAGGAAAGGCGCGGGCTTGCTGAATCGCATCATCTTCATTTAATGCTTCACCTGCCATCAAACAACCCGCCTGAGCACCTTTTTCGCGCAACAAGCGCGTGAGCTTGCGGGTATCGATATCGGCAATTCCGACGATATTTTCGGCACGCAAATAGGCGTCTAAAGTTCGCTCACTACGGAAATTTGAGGCCAACAAAGGCAAATCACGAATCACCAGGCCCGCCGCAAAAATTCGACCTGATTCACCATCCTCATGATTCACACCGTAACTTCCAATGTGTGGGTAGGTTAGCGTCACAATTTGCTGCGAATAAGAAGGATCAGTGAGGATTTCCTGATAGCCGGTGAGTGCTGTGTTGAACACCACTTCACCAACACTTTTGCCACTGGCGCCAATGGCTTTACCCCTAAATACTGTTCCGTCGGCCAAAGCGAGAAGGGCGGGCGGAAAATGAGGCACGGTAGGCTCCTGAATCAAGGCTTGCGATAGATGGAACCAAACACCTGATTGTTTCACATGGTATTTGGCAAACCGGAGAATTATAACGCTCAACCCCCGCCAGGGCAAACCTGATTAGCCAAAACTGATCAATTAAATGCTGGGATTTGTGCAAGCAACGCAGATGCGTATTACCGTGTGCAAATAATTTGCATCACAGTGTAATTAATGACGGCTGCAGTCAATTTATTTCATCGGGCATTTAAAAGTTACTAATAGCCCGCTATTTTGAAAGACTTGACGGATTGGCGCCATCAATGCTGTCTTTTCATGGTGCCGGGAAGGAGAGTCGAACTCCTACACCTTGCGGCGGCGGATTTTGAGTCCGCTGCGTCTACCAATTCCGCCATCCCGGCCAGGACTTCACCCGTTGCAACAAGTTGGGCTTACAGAGGTGCGCATTATCCTTGAAAGCACCTTCGTCATCAATGGGAAAATGCGAAAGTTTTCAAAAAATTTAGCCATCCAGATATTGCAGGCGTATAAACAGACAATTTTTTCGTCAGATGCCGTATCACCAGCACTGACTTTTTATTCGTTCAGGCAATACTGACGGTGAATACTTATCGAATCCGCGAACGTCTTGATTCCAAACAATCCAATAACTGCCCACTGACACTACGCAACCGCTGATTCAGCAGAATCAATAATTCCATCAGCAGCTTGATACCCAGAGTAGGCTCTTCAGCAATCAGGCGCGACAAGCTTTGCCGATCAAGCACGGCAAAATCCATCGGAGTCAGCGAGACGCAACTGGCAAAACGTGGCTCGCCATCAATCAGTGACATTTCACCCAGAATTTTGCCAGGGTCAGCAATGCTGAGCACTTGTGGTTGCCCCCGTACATCTTTTTTCACAACCTCAAGGCTGCCTTCGAGAATTAACAGCATGAAATCGCCCGCCTCTCCCTCGCAAATAATTTCACTGCCTTGCGGTGCGTGGTAGCAGCGCATATAGCGGGAAAACTCAGCGATTTCTGCACTATTAAAATCATCGAACATCTGAATAGACGCGATGATTTCTTGGATGCGACCAATGAATGGTGTTGCATCACCGAGATAATCGAGGTTCGAAATGGAGTCAATCGTGCTCATAATGAGTCAGCTCAGCAAATGAAAATAGGCAACCTGTGGGCTACCTATTTTCTGGTCGTCACAAATAATCAGGCTACCAGGGGCACAATCAAGAGTGCCACGATATTAATGATCTTGATCAGCGGATTAACTGCCGGGCCCGCCGTATCTTTATAGGGATCGCCAACGGTATCGCCTGTCACGGCTGCCTTGTGGGCTTCTGACCCTTTGCCGCCAAAGTGACCATCTTCAATATATTTTTTGGCATTATCCCAAGCGCCTCCACCCGTGGTCATTGAAATCGCAACAAAAATACCAGTCACGATGGTACCCATCAACACACCACCGAGTGCCCGCACACCTGCTCCAGGACCCATTAGCGCATTCATACCAAAGGCTGTTACCACCGGCACTAAAACAGGGAGTAACGAAGGAATCATCATTTCCTTGATTGCGGCTTTAGTCAGCATATCAACGCATGTGCCATATTCTGGCTTGGCCGTGCCTTCCATGATTCCCTTGATGTCGCGAAACTGGCGCCTTACTTCAACAACGACCGCACCCGCTGAGCGACCCACTGCTTCCATCGCCATGGCCCCAAAAAGGTAGGGAATCAAGCCCCCGATAAAGAGACCGATAATCACCGCAGGATCTGACAGGTCAAAAGCGAAACTCTTGCCCATCGCCTGCAGGCCATGTGTAAAGTCGGCAAACAACACCAGCGCCGCTAGCCCTGCTGAACCAATGGCATAGCCTTTGGTGACTGCTTTTGTTGTATTTCCAACTGCATCCAGCGGATCAGTAATACCGCGCACTGAAGCAGGCAAATCAGCCATTTCGGCAATGCCGCCTGCGTTATCCGTGATCGGTCCATACGCATCCAAAGCAACGATGATGCCCGCCATCGACAACATGGATACCGCTGCAATGGCAATGCCGTAGAGCCCGCCCAGGGTATAAGAAGCCCAGATCGCGGCGCACACTGACAACACAGGCCAAGCGGTAGATTTCATAGACACCCCAAGGCCAGCAATAATGTTTGTGCCATGCCCCGTGGTTGAAGCTTCAGCAATGTGCCGCACTGGTTTGAACTCAGTCCCGGTATAGTACTCGGTGATATAAACCATCAACCCGGTCAGTACCAAACCAACGATTGATGCACCATATAGCCGCATTTGTGATCCGCCGCTGATACCAAGCACGGCATCAAGCAGATGGTCATCAATCAGCCAGGTTGTCAGCGGATAAAAAGCGATCAATGCCATGCCACCGGCAACCATCAAGCCCCTGTAAAGCGCGTTCATGATTTTTCCGCCGGGGGAGATTTTGACAAACATGGCCCCAACAATGGAAGCAATAATGGAAAAGCCCCCTAGCACCAGCGGATACGATATCGCCGCTTCAGCCATTAAATCAGAAGATTTGAACAACAAGGCGCCTAACAGCATCGTGGCCACGATCGTAACCGCATAGGTCTCGAAAAGGTCAGCTGCCATACCAGCGCAATCACCAACGTTATCACCGACGTTGTCAGCAATCACCGCAGGATTACGCGGATCATCTTCCGGAATACCCGCTTCGACTTTACCCACCAAATCAGCGCCCACATCAGCGCCTTTGGTAAAAATTCCACCACCCAGCCGTGCAAAAATGGAAATCAGAGAAGAGCCAAACCCAAGGCCTACCAACGGATGCACAACGCTCTCCAAGCTGGCAGTTGTTCCGCCCAAGGTTTTAAGTAGAACATAGTAGCCCGTAACCCCCAGCAAACCCAAACCGACAACCAGCATCCCTGTAATTGCACCACCACGAAAGGCGACATTCAGTGCCTCATTGAGGCCGACGCGTGCGGCCTCTGCCGTACGCACATTTGCTCGCACGGAAACATTCATGCCAATATAGCCAGCGGCACCTGACAACACCGCACCGATGATGAATCCGACCGACGTATGCCAGCCGAGAGCAAACCAGATAACAACAGCAAGAATGACACCCACCGCACCGATGGTCGTGTATTGTCGATTCAGATAAGCTTGCGCGCCCTCCTGAATGGCGGCTGCAATTTCGCGCATTCGATCGTTACCAGGAGATTGCGCCAATATCCAGCGACTTGAGATAGCACCATAAACAATAGCTAATACAGCGCAGATCAATGCAAACATCAATTCTGATGACATACTCTCTCTCCTGTAGTTATTAGGTTAAATCAAAAAGCTCTCCAGTTTTCTTGCTACGCTTACATTTTGCAGTCTCACATAATCTGGCAAGCCCTCGCGAAAAGGAGGTAGATCTTCTCCCATAATAAGTGGCGCAAGATAACGACGAGCTGCATCTGTAATACCAAAACCATCGGCAGTTATGAACTCCGCTAGCATCTTTCGTTCAACATTCGCGACTTGATCAAGTGGAGCCTCGACGATGTCCCAGCGATAAGGATGATCTGCCAGACGACGGATCGCCGGCATCACGGCGTTCTTGCCGACAAGGGCCATATCAACTGCTGCCTTGCCCACTGCATACGCTTGTTCGACATCCGTTTTCGAGGCAATATGCCGTGCAGCCCGCTGCAGGTAATCGGCAACAGCCCAGTGAAATTTATAGCCAAGCTGCTCTTTAACCAGTTGTGCGATCTGCGGCCCGATACCTCCCAGCTGCGCATGCCCAAAGGCATCGGTAGTGCCCGCGCCAGCTAGCAGCTTGCCATCGGGCCCAAGCAACCCCTCTGACACGGCAATGGCACAGTAACCATAACGATCAACACATTCTTTGACACGAGCCAAGAACCGTGTTTCATCAAACAAAACTTCCGGTAGCAACAACAAATGGGGTGCTTCACCTTCATTTTTGGCGGCCAAGGCACATGCAGCAGTTATCCATCCTGCATGGCGGCCCATGACTTCAAACACGAATACCTTGGTTGAGGTTCTTGCCATTGAGGCAACATCAAGTCCGGCCTCGCGCATGGAGGTTGCAACATATTTCGCCACCGAACCAAAACCAGGGCAGGTGTCAGTCAGTGGTAAATCGTTATCAACAGTTTTAGGAATATGAATGGCTTGCAATGGAAAACCAAGGGCAGCTGAAAGCTGGGATACTTTGAGACAGGTATCCGCTGAGTCACCACCACCATTGTAAAAAAAATAACCAATATCATGAGCGCGAAAGACCTCAATCAATCGCTCAAATTCACGCCGACTCTGCTCCAGACTTTTGAGCTTATAGCGACATGAACCAAATGCGCCGCCCGGCGTATGACGCAAGCGTGCAATGTCGATAGCGGATTCTAGCGATGTATCAATCAAATCCTCCGTCAACGCACCAATAATGCCATCGCGCCCGGCCAGCACTTTACCTATACGATCAGGATGTGCGCGTGCTGTCTCAATAACGGCACAAGCAGAAGCATTAATGACGGCGGTAACGCCCCCCGACTGCGCATAAAAAGCATTTTTAATAACCATAGTAGACACTCAGGCTAGTGCATTTAACAGCGTGTTGGTGATGCTATCCACGGGTCCTAGCCCGTTGATTCGCATATACCTCGGACCAGCGATGTCGCCTTGTGCAGACCAGGTTTGGTAATAATTAACCAGAGGCAAGGTTTGTGCGCGATACACTTCGAGGCGCTTTTTAACAGTCTCCTCCTTGTCATCGTCACGCTGGATTAGCGGCTCACCCGTGACATCATCTTTACCTTCGGTTTTGGGCGGATTAAACGCTACATGGTAAGTACGCCCTGAACCAGGATGTACCCGCCGTCCACTCATGCGCAAGACAATTTCACTATCGGGTACGTCAATTTCAATCACAAAATCGATGGATACCCCTTCCACTTTCATCGCTTCTGCCTGCGGAATCGTGCGGGGGAATCCATCCAAAAGATAACCATTGGCACAGTCGGCCTGCTTTAGACGCTCTTTTACCAAACCGATGATGATGTCGTCAGAAACCAGACCACCGGCATCCATGATTTTTTTAGCTTCCTGCCCTAACGGTGTACCCGCTTTGACTGCAACCCGCAACATATCGCCTGTAGAAATCTGTGCAATTTTAAATTTTTCACAGATAGCCACAGCTTGGGTTCCCTTTCCCGCACCCGGTGGACCAAGAAGAATTAGACGCATAAGTACTCAAGCTCCGGAAAATTATATTGAAAATATTTTTTAAGCATTTTTCTATCTGCGCGAAGATACCGTCAATTCACAGTACGGTCAAACGCCTGTCTGACGCGCGCCAAATCTTCTGGCGTATCGACGCCCGCTACTGGCGCATCAAGGCAATCGACAACACGAATAACAAATCCATTTGCCAACGCACGCAATTGCTCAAGAGATTCCCACTGCTCGAGCACGTTTGGCAATAGTTGACTGTATTGCCGCAAAAAATCCGTGCGATAAGCATATAAACCGATATGGCGACGGACCGGCAACCCAGAAGGGAAGTCACTCGGATTTGTTGCAAAAGCATCCCGTGGCCAAGGAATAGGCGCGCGCGAAAAGTACAGTGCCCGACCTTGTCCATCAACAACGACTTTAACTACATTCGGATTTATAAATTCAGCCAACTCGCTCAAAGGATGTGCGGCGGTGGCGATAGATGCTTGTGCGTCATCTGCTAAGGCACTCGCCACACGGGCAATCAACGCAGGATCGATCAACGGCTCATCGCCTTGCACATTAACAACAATCGCTTCGCCATCCCAACACTTCAGCTTGGCCACTTCAGCCAACCGATCAGTTCCTGAGGCATGATCAACACGGGTCATGATGACATCAAAACCATGCGCTAAAACGGCGTGCATTACTCGCTCATCATCAGTTGCAATGCATATTTCCATGGCGCCACTTTTTACCGCTGCCTCGGCCACACGCACCACCATCGGTTTTCCGGCGATATCCGCTAATGGCTTGCCGGGCAAACGGGTCGAGGCCCAGCGTGCCGGAATCACGACCCGAAAAGGCACGCGCAAACGCATCAGAGTTCTTCAGCCGTGACTTTACGCGCCGCTTCTTCCAGCATCACGGGAATGTCATCTTTAATAGCAAAAGCCAGCTTGCACCCTTTACACACCAATTCGGATGCCGCTTTACGATAATCCAATGGACTCTTGCAGATAGGGCAAACAAGTATTTCAAGTAGACGGGCATCCATTGATTTTCTCCAAAATAAAAGCCGCAAGATCAGGGCTCACGTTTGCGGTCACGGGGAGTACCCAAACAGGCAAAGCCAAATTCAGTCCGGTAAATTTTACGGCATCCTTCTCTGTGGTCAGAATCGCATCCCCAAAAAAATTCAGTTCTTCGCGGTGATAGTCATGATGGTCAGCAAATGGATGGGGTTCAAATACTAAGCCCATCGCCTGTAAATGATCAAAAAAACGCTGGGGCGAGCCTATCCCTGCAACGGCATGTAATTGCTTACCGAGAAAATCTTCGGCGCGACAGGTTGTTTGCTTTTGACCAAGGCGATAAAAACTCAGCCCTTGAAGGTGCATAGCAAAGACAGGGCGCCCAAAAGTCGGCACTGGTGATACGGCGCGACATGCTGAATCCACCCCTGAAAACGCAGCATGGTGTCTTGTGGCCCCATTGAAAACCACGGCATCCACCTGCCGCAATCGACTGATTGGCTCACGTAACGGGCCAGCAGGAAGCTGCCAACCATTCATCATGCCTCGCTGATCGAAAACCGCAATTTCGACATCGCGCGCCAACCGATAATGCTGCAATCCGTCGTCAGACAAAATCACATCACAGGCAGGATATCGAGACAGCAAAGCTTGCGCTGCACGCACACGATCACGACCAATAAATAGTGGGCTAAGGCTGCGCTGTGCGAGCAATAGCGGCTCATCTCCCACAATCAACGGATCACTATCGATAGTCACTTCAAGCACACTTTTTGCCGACCCACGATAGCCGCGACTCACGATCCCGGGATGCATGCCTCGTTCACGCAACAAGCTCGCCACATGCAGAATGAGCGGTGTTTTACCTGTACCACCAACGGTCAGATTACCAATCACAATGACAGGCACCGACACGCGCTGTATCGACAAAAAGCCCGCACGATAAAGCAACAAACGTAGTGCAGTAACGGCTGAAAAAATCAGCGATACTGGATACAGCAAATAGGAAAACAGGCCGCGATGCTGCCAGAAAGCAGGGCTGCCTACCGACTCAGCGCTGGGCTTGCTGGGTAGCAAAGGAAATATGCGAAAGCCCAGCAGATTGGGCAGCCTGCATCACATCAATCACCGTTTGGTGCGTGGCCTTGGCATCTGCATTGATAATCACTACAGACTCTTTCCCCGAGGAAGTGGCGCTCTGCAATGCCTGCTGTAAGCTAGCTACATCGCGCCCGACAACAGGTACCTTATTGATCATCGTCTCGCCTGCTGCGGTGATGACGACATTAATTTCATCAGGCTGCGCTTTGTTTTGCTGTACATCAGCCGTGGGCAGATTGATTTCAAGGCCGGCAAACTTTGAGTAGGTAGTGGTAGTCATGACAAAAATCAAAATAACCAACAACACATCGATCATTGCAATAAGATTTATTTCCGGCATCTCACGTTGCCGACTGCGTTGAAAGTTCATCTCAGACCTCTAGCTACGATCGCCATGAATTATTTCAACCAGCTTAATGGCTTCTTGTTCCATTTCAACCAAAAATCCATCTACCAGTGCTCGAAAATGACGATAGGCAATCATGCTCGGAATCGCAATAACCAAACCAAACCCTGTGTTATAGAGTGCCACAGAAATCCCATGAGCAAGGGCCTGCGGGTTATTACCCGATGATGTAGGTGAACCGAAGATTTCGATCATGCCGATGACTGTACCGAAAAGACCCATCAGCGGAGCAATCGTCGCAATCGTCCCCAGCGTTGTCAGATACCGCTCAAGGTCATGCGCCACCGCACGGCCTGACTCTTCAATGGCCTCTTTCATCACTTCACGCGCGCTTTTAGCATTACGTATCCCTGAGGCAAGTACGCGACCCAAAGGGGAGTTATTTTCTACCCTGGCGATCAAAGTTTCACTTACACCACTCTGCCGATATTCTGCGATAACACCTTGCAGAACGCCTGAGGGTAATACTTTCACACGACGCAAAACCATTGCGCGCTCAATAATCAATGCAACCGCAATAACGGAAGCAAATAACAATGGCCATATAGGCCATCCAGCCGCTTGAATAATTGCAAACACGTGGACAAACTCCCAGTGAACAACGAAAGCCGCACTTTAGCCGGAACGGCTAACTTCAGCAACACAGTCAGGACGGGGCCTGCAGAAAAGTTCCTGGGTTATCCCCAAATTCTGTGGATAATTCAGTGGAAAACAGCGCAGTTTTTCATCTAACTCACTTTAAATAAAGGCAATTCTTTTGGCCGGATAAAATTCAAACAGCTACGTCAACAATCCTTGATGGTTTAGTATTCCTCCTTTTAAAAAACAGGCTCTACGCATGACTACACCTTATTCAGTGATAAGTATTAGTGAATTGAACCACCTCACCCGCCAAACATTAGAGCAAGCCTTTCCTTTACTTTGGGTAACCGGCGAAATTTCAAATCTGCTACGCGCAGCGTCGGGACATGTTTATTTCACGCTGAAGGACGCTACAGCTCAGGCACGTTGCATTATGTTTCGTACGCGTGCGCAAATAGTGCCTTGGCGCCTGGAAAATGGACAACAGGTTGAAGCGCGGGCGTTAGTATCACTTTATGAACCGCGTGGTGATTTTCAGTTAAATATTGAGGCGATTCGCCGCGCAGGGTTGGGGCGACTTTTTGAGGAATTCTCGCGCCTGAAACAAAAGCTTGAAATGGAAGGCTTGTTCGCAGTCGAGAGAAAAAAACCTCTACCGCGCCTACCTAGTCGAATCGGAATTATCAGCTCCCTCCATGCGGCGGCGTTACACGATGTTTTATCAGTACTCAACCGTCGCGCACCCCATTTGACCATTACTATCTACCCAACCCTGGTACAAGGTGAAATAGCAGCTAGGGGTATTGCTCAAGCAATTGCCTCCGCAACACAGCACAATGAGTGCGATCTTTTACTGCTAGTCCGTGGCGGCGGAAGCATCGAAGATTTATGGGCATTCAATGAAGAAATTGTCGCCTACGCTATTGCTAGCAGCACCTTACCAATTATCAGCGGTGTTGGCCACGAAACGGATACCACAATTGCTGATTTTGTTGCCGATTTACGTGCACCAACACCTACCGCAGCAGCTGAGTTAGCAACACAACACTGGCATGACATGCCACAAAAAGTTATTGGCCTGCGTCAAAAATTCAATAACGCAATACAGTATCGCCTGTCACGTGATCAGCAACGACTTGACCATATGACACTTCGCCTGACACACCCAGCCAATACTATAAATCGTCGGCAGGATCAGATGCAATTACTCGGCTCCAAACTGACTGCTGTACTGGCAGGTCATCTGCACAGACATCACGACCGCATTAACCGCATTCAAATGCATTTTAACTATCTCGCCCCGCGTATAGAAAGCCGCCAAGGACAACTGGCGTTGCTTGAGCGGCGTTTAAACGCCGAAAAAAATAGTCTTTTTTTACAAAAGCATAGCGCACTGCATCCTCTTCTCAAAGCTCTGGAACATCTTAATCCCCACAATACGTTAGCACGTGGATTCGCCATTGTCCGTAACGCGCAGGGAGCGGTAGTAAGTCATGCCGACGCGCTACGCTCAGGAAACCAAATCGCGGTTGAACTGGCAACAGGCCACATAACAGCAAAAGTGCTGACAGCATGCTCGTTTGAAGACTCTCAAAGCGAGCTCTAAACCACCCATAAACCTTATAAAAATTCAACCAATCGATCATGGCAAAAAGCACTAAATCCTATTCAGCACATCACTTCTTTAACCTGATTTAACCTTGCACCGAATAAAAGAATCTTTTATAATAGTTCTTTCCATGCTTTTACCTCATTAGATAATCATTATGGCCAACACAGTACAAGCTCGCAAGCGCGCACGCCAATCTGCTAATCAACGCATCCATAATATGGATCAACGCTCGTCATTGCGTACTGCCATCAAAAAAGTACGTAAAGCAATCGCAACGGGCGATAAGGCTGGAGCACAGGCTGTTTTTGTTGAGTCACAAAAAATTATAGACTCGATTGCTGACAAAAAAATTGTTCATAAGAACCTTGTTGCCCGTCAAAAAAGTCGTTTGTCTGCTGCGATTAAAGCACTGTAAGTTATTACCTATAGCATCAAGAAACTCGAATAATCGTTCAAAAGCTGCCTTAAGGCAGCTTTTTTATTTTTTATTCATTGTGCCTAAGTGATTAAATCAAGGCAACGCTTGCCTTCTTATCATTAGCATCATCCGACTCAGACCCAATCTTGTTGGGAGTGAAATTTGATGAATTAATAGCTAGCGGTTAGCTTACTAACCCCAGCTATTCTGGAACCAGGTTCCAAGCCTCGATTTTTAAACCAGCCTGCATTCATCTCCAAAGCATAACGCGCTGGCTTCAAAGCACAGTGATTGTTCTCAGTTTGCGGTTCCATTTCTTCAACATTGATAATAGTGCCCTGCTCATTTAAAAAGGCGACCGAAAGTGGAAGATAAGTATTCTTCATCCACATACAGTGTTTTGCCGACACTGGAAATACAAATAACATCCCATGCTGTGTAGGCATCGATTTTCGGTGCATCAAACCAGAAGTTCGACTATCAAGCGTTGCGGCAAGCTCCGCTTCAACATGGTGTATACCCGCAAATAAACTGACAGGCCGAGGCATACTCGGCTCTGCATTCACAAATGCCGTAAAAAATGCTATTGCCAATGCACCACTGAGCAGCGTTAATATCCGACTTCTCATAACACACCCTTAAAAGAATATCTCATACAGTAGCAATTACAAAAGACACAAATAAAAACAAAAATGGCGGGGTAACCCGCTGTTTTTTATCATTCACGCAAAATCACATGGCTTCTTCAGCAGTAGCGGGAGTAGCAATAAAATCTGCATCCAGAGTAGCGATCAGTTTGTTCATGGTAAATTTTTTCGATTATTACGAGTAGGTCTGATAACTGCCGACTTCCCGGCGGGCCTACCATAGGACTCATGGATTAATGTCAGGTCGACGCGTAACTGTAATTTCGCGCCAACTCTCTGGTGGTAGCCCCTCTAGCGTCCACTCCCCCACTGACCAGCGAACAAGTCTCAGTGTCGGGAATCCAATTTTTGCTGTCATGCGCCGGACTTGCCGATTTTTTCCCTCAGCTATAACAATTTTTAGCCAAGAAGTCGGAATATTTGACCGATAGCGAATAGGTGGGCGCCTCTCCCATAAGCTCGATGGCTCGTCAATCAAGTTTATTTTCGCAGGTTGAGTAATAAAGTCGCCCAAGTCTACCCCCCGCCTTAAAAGCTCTAAATCAGCCGCCTTCGGAATGCCTTCTACCTGAGCCCAATAAACCTTGAGCAGCTTATACCGAGGATGCGCAATTCTTGCTTGCAAGCTGCCATCATCTGTCAGTAAGACAAGTCCTTCTGAGTCCGAGTCCAAGCGCCCGGCGGCATAAACATGTGGTGTTTTTATAAAGTTAGCAAGCGTCAGACGTCCGCTCGGGTCTGTAAACTGAGTTAACACGCCATAGGGCTTATTAAAAAGAATAAGGCGGCTCATGCACTGAAATCAACCACAGCACAGATCACGAAAAACGATTGCAAAATCGTAATGATTTTGGATAAGGGAAAAAATCTCTCACTACGCCTTGGCGAATATCTTCCTGCGTAGTCTGCCAAAAGTCAGGTTCAAGAATATCTTTATGATGGCGCATAAAAACCGCTCGAATTTTCTCAGATGTCAATAAAAAGGTAGCAAACTCTTCAGGGAAAACATCATTTTTTGCTGCCGAATACCAACTCTTGCCAGCCATTTCCGCTTCAAAGTCAGGGGGGGGGGGAAAACGCCTAAACTTGCAGGCTGTCATATATTCGATTTCATCATAATCGTAAAAAACAACTCGACCATACCGAGTAATTCCAAAATTCTTCCACAACATGTCACCAGGAAAAATATTAGCAATAGCTAACTCACGAATCGCATTTCCGTATTCGATCACAGCATGCTCCATTTGCTCGTCGTCACCAGCCCTGGTCATTTCCTCAAGAAATAAATTAAGCGGCTGCATGCGCCGTTCAATATAGACATGCTTAATCACCAAGTTGTCGCCATCCTCTTCAATTAAAGACGGCGCAGACTCCTGCAGTGCATCAATCAATTCTGGCGAGAATCTTTTTCGTGGCAAAGCTACATGTGAAAACTCAAGCGTATCCGCCATGCGCCCCACTCGATCAACCTGCTTCACCAACTGGTATTTTCTGCGGACGGTTTCATGGTCAACCTCTTTTGAACTACCAAAGACGTCTTTAATGATTTTAAAAACATATGGGTAGGATGGCAAAGTAAATACCATCATGACCAAGCCTCGAATACCTGGCGCAACAATAAACTGGTCTGCTGAATGATGCAGATGATAGACAAGGTCACGATAAAACATCGTTTTCCCCTGCTTCCCTAACCCAAGCATAGTGTAGAGCTCAGACCGAGACTTATTCGTCATTATCGTCCGCAGAAACTGGACATAGGCGGAAGGAACTTCCATATCCACCATGAAATATGCCCGAGAGAGAGAAAATAGCAAACCAATTCGCCACGTATCCAAAATAATCGTATCTATGTAAATCTTACCGCTTGGCGCATGCAGTATGGGTAAAGCAAATGGATACTCCATGCCACCATTGATTACTTTACCAATAACGTAAGACGCCTTATTTCTATAAAAAGCAGAGCCTAATACTTGAATTTGAAAATTAGCCTCTTGCTTAGGCAAGCGAATCAAATGCTGTGTAAAAGTGCGCAAAATAAAATCCACATCGCGATCAATATCCTCAAACTCTTTAGCCCACAAAAAATCAAGGAATATTTTTCTAATAGAGGCTTTTAAATTAATCTGAGTGGGGTAATAGCATCGATAAGTTGGTGGATTTGATTCGATATATTCTGTCGCCACAGCCGGACGCACGAAAATATAATCGTTATGAAAATAAGTTCGATGTAAGATCCGACAACATACCGAGTTAAAAAAAGTCTCAGCCAACTCAGGTTGCCGATGTTCAGATAAAAATCCGATGTAATTCAGTTTGGTTTGCTGCCAGATGTTCTCTGCTAAACCCTCAGCATTAAACTCATCACACAATTGAGTTGTCGTTTCACTTACACGATCATCGTAAAACTGAATACGATCCTTAATTGCTTGCTGCCCATCAATCCAGCGCATTTCTTCAAAGCGCTGTTTTGCTCCTGATGAACATTCACGAAACAAGCTGTAGTGCTTGTTAAAACCCGCCAATATAATTTTTGCTATCAGCTCAGGCGTTGGATCGATAATCATCGCTTAAGAGAATCATATGAGCTAATCCCTGAAGCCATGAGGTTAGCGTTTCTCCAGCGCCGACTTTTTAATTTCTACTGGAAATTGTTCTTTTAAAGTCGCCATCCACGCAGCGACTTCCTCTTCGGTCACTGACTGGTTATAACGCTCGAGAAGCTTATGACTCTCCGCATCTTCTTGACTTGGTCTAGCAGTTTTTAATTCGTTAATACGATAGACAACATAGCCATTATTGTGCGAAGTAAGGCCAACATAAGCCGGTAATTTATCGGTTTTCGCCTTAAAAATCGCTTGCACAGCCTGTGAGGAAAGATCATGTGCATTATCTTGACTCAAAGTCTTCGACGTTGACCATTTCATATCGACTGCTTCGCCTTTCATCAAGCGGGACAATTTGTCTTCACCATCTTTTATGGCTAATTTAAGGGCCGCTTCATGGATCAACTCCTTCTCAATCTTTTCTTTAACAGCAGCAAAATCTTGCAAAGCAGCAGATTTATATTCCAGCACTCGTGCAGCAACAAGCGTACCGGGAGAAACCTCCACGGCTTCGGTGTTATGCTTTTTCTTAACCGCATCCTCACCAAACAAAGCATCAGCCAATTTTTTATTATTTAGCGGAAAAGACAACTTATCTAATTTTGAAAGCCAACCTGTCTGCTGAATCGGCAACCTCCATTTTTCTGCCGCGGGAGTCAAGCTATCTGGCTGCTCATAGACCAAATTGCCAAATGGTTCTGCTGCTTCAGCATATCGCTTAGCGCCTAATTCGCGCTTTAGTTCATCAGCAATAGTAAGTTTTACGTCATCAAAAGACTGAACATGTTCCGGTTTTACCCCAGTAACGCGAATAATATGAAACCCAAATTCTGTGCGAATTGCGCGAGATGTAGCCCCTTCTTTCAATTCAAACACAGCATCTTCAAATGACTTTGTCATCAGACCACGGCCAAACCAGCCCAAATCCCCACCTTTGTCCGCTGACTGAGTGTCTTTAGAATATTCTTTGGCTAACGCAGCAAAACTGCCAGCGTTTTTACCGAGCTTAGCCAGCAAATCCTCGGCTTTAGCCTTAGCACTCGCGACTTCAGCCGTAGGTGCATTTTTATCCACGGCAATCAAAATATGGCTTGCCCGACGCGACTCAGTTTCTTTATAACGATTAATATCTGCGGTGTAACGAGCTCTGACTTCTTCTTCACTAACGGATAGTTGCGTCAACAACGCATTCGTACTCAGTACTAAAAACTCTGCACGAACTTGCTCGGGTAGCTCAAATTCCTTAGCATGCTCAGCATAATATTTCTTGACTGCATCAGGGGCCAATTTCACTTGGTTAATATAGTTGGCGTAAGGGATCTGAGCCTCAACAACCTCACGCTGCTCTAACTTTATCGATAGCCAACGACCTGTCGGCGTAACGCCAGGGATACTTGCTGCGGCAATTGGCAAAACAAGCTGTTGTACTGCAAGGTCTTGCCTCATTCGCGCTTCAAACAACTCTTTATTTAGGCCCTGCGATGAGAGAGCAGTTTCGTAGCTGATTTTGGAAAATTGATTATTTTCCTGAAACTCAGGGATGCTCGCGATAGCGTTTACTAGCGCCCCATCGCTCACGGTAAGTTGGGCTTTTCTCACTTGCTGCGTTAATAGCTCCCTGGTAATGAGCGATTCCAGCAACTGGAGACGGACTTGCGGCGTATCAAACAGTGCAGAGTCAAAGTTACCGCCGGATCGAACACGCAAGCGTTCTTGTTGTTGGCTCAATGCAGAAACAAATTCTTGCTGCGAAATTTTAACCTTGCCTACGGTAGCTACCTCATCCCCGCTTACACTATCTTGAATGTAAGACTCAACCCCCCAGAGCGCAAATGGGATTGTTATTAGAATAAGAAACCCCTGAACAATTCTTTTGTTGTTACGAACGCTATCAAACATATCTGGAAACCCCGGATGAAAAAAAGGCGAACTTAAGCTCGCCTTTATTCTATGGTGCTTACGGGTCGAACCCTAACCCGTAACACCCTTATATACAAAAATTAAAGGATTCGAACTTTACAGTTACCGCCAAAGTTACTGGCAAGACAGCTGTACTACCAATAATTTTACATCACATTGAGCCTGATTATGCCCTGCGGCACATTGTATCAAGCTGCGAATATCCTCTACCCGCCGCGCCGTAATGCATTCGCCTAGTGTTCGCACAGGCTGAGGATAGCGACCCGATTTAACGTCAGCCCACCAGTTCGACTGGCTGACAGTCAACGAAGTTTTAAGTTGTCGATGATCTGCGACAGGCTACGGCATCCAGGCTCAGGCAAGGAGTGCTTATGCTAGTTCACGTTTTTCCTCGCCTTAAGTAGCAAATAGATACCATTGACAACAAATAGATTGATGGACTTAACTTGCGGCTTTGCATTTCTAACAGCTATATCAGTAAGCGCCATGACCGTAACTAGCTGTCCGTCATGGTTTTACCATCAGATTACGCATGGACTACCCTGGACGTAAAAAAGGCCAGAAACCTTGCTACTACTAGGTTTTCTGGCCTTTTTTGGACTGCTTTGGACTATAAACTGGTGGGTGCTGACGGGGTCGAACCGCCGACATTCGCCTTGTAAGGGCGACGCTCTACCAACTGAGCTAAGCACCCGTTATGACAACACAACTACTTGCTGTGAATCAGGTAACCATTCTACCATTTTACACCAGTAATCAGTGCGTCAAAACAGTATTTGCTCCAACTTCTACAATGGGGACGGTTTCTGCAGGCGCGATGAGTGATTCTGGCAGTGGCTCAGGCACCCTTTCTAGCGCTAACTCAAGAACCTTATCGATCCATCTTACTGGCTGAATTTCAATACGATTTTTTATGGTGTCAGGAATTTCGGCTAAATCTTTAACATTTTCTTCAGGAATTAAAGCCAAACGTATTCCTCCGCGCACTGCGGCGAGCAATTTTTCCTTCAGACCGCCAATAGGCAAAATTTCGCCACGCAAGGTAATTTCCCCAGTCATTGCCACATCAGCGCGAACAGGAATGCCTGTTAGAGAGGAAACCAAGGCAGTACAAATTGCCGCACCAGCACTTGGCCCATCTTTCGGCGTAGCACCTTCAGGCATATGAATATGCAGATCACTCTTCTGATAGAAATCTTCTGGGATCCCCAACTGTTTGCTACGTTTTCTAACAACAGAAAGCGCCGCTTGAATTGACTCCTGCATCACATCACCAAGCGTGCCTGTTGTCATAGTTTTACCTTTACCAGGCAAAACTATCGATTCTATGGTGAGTAACTCGCCACCCACCTCGGTCCAAGCCAGACCAGTAACCTGTCCCACCTGATTTTCTTTCTCTGCCATACCAAAACTATATGGACGTACGCCAAGAAATTTATCAAGATTTTTAGCATTCACCACAATTTTATTTTTACGTGGCTTCATAACTAACGACTTCACAACTTTTCGGCAAATTTTGGATATTTCGCGCTCCAAAGAACGAACCCCTGCCTCACGCGTGTAGTAACGCACAATATCGCGAACCGCATCTTCAGTAACCACCATTTCTGTTGGCTTGATACCATTGTTTTTGATCTGCTTTGACAACAGGTAACTCATGGCAATGCTTACTTTCTCGTCTTCGGTATAGCCAGACAGCCGAATCACCTCCATACGGTCCAGCAAAGCATTCGGGATATTGAGTGTATTGGCTGTTGCGACAAACATCACATCGGACAGGTCAAAGTCGACTTCAATATAGTGATCCTCAAACGTGTGGTTCTGTTCCGGATCTAATACCTCAAGCAACGCTGAAGAAGGGTCTCCGCGAAAATCCTGCCCCATTTTGTCGACTTCGTCGAGCAAAAATAATGGGTTCTTGACACCCACTTTAGCCATATTCTGCAAAATCTTGCCCGGCATTGAGCCAATGTAGGTACGTCTATGCCCACGAATTTCAGCTTCATCACGCACACCCCCTAGGGCCATACGCACAAACTTGCGATTAGTCGCTTTGGCAATCGATTGCCCCAGCGATGTTTTACCCACGCCAGGTGGCCCCACGAGGCACAAAATAGGCGCTTTAATTTTATCTACCCGTTGCTGAACAGCCAAATACTCAACAATGCGTTCTTTGACTTTTTCAAGACCGTAATGATCTTTATCCAACAATTTCTTGGCTGAAGAAAGATCTTTGCTTATACGTGATTTTTTACGCCAAGGTAGTCCAGCTAAAGTTTCAATATAGTTTCTGACAACTGAAGCTTCGGCCGACATCGGCGACATGAGCTTGAGTTTTTTCAATTCGGTTGTCGCTTTGAGCAGGCCTTCCTTGCTCATACCAATTGTCTTTATTTTCTTTTCCAGTTCTTCAATGTCAGCACCTTCTTCGCCTTCACCGAGCTCTTTCTGAATCGCCTTAGCCTGCTCATTCAAATAGTATTCACGCTGACTCTTCTCCATCTGCCGCTTGACGCGACCACGAATCCGCTTTTCCACTTGCAGAATATCCAGCTCGGTTTCCAGTTGCCCAAGAAGTCTCTCCAGACGATCTGCAACGCCAATCGCTTCGAGAACCTCTTGCTTTTGTTCGAGTTTCAAAGGCAAATGGGCCGCAATAGTATCTGCCAGACGCCCCCCTTCATCAATCCCCGCTAACGAAGTCAGCACCTCAGGAGGAATTTTTTTATTAAGCTTGACGTATTGATCGAACTGGGCAAGCACAGTACGGCGCATGGCTTCAACTTCATGGCTTGCAACATCTTCGCCAGTAATGACTGTAATGTCAGCGGTAAATAAATCGCCTTTATCTTCCACAGTTAAAACTCGCGCCCGCTCAACACCTTCGACCAGAACTTTAACGGTTCCATCAGGGAGCTTCAGCATCTGCAGAATGTTGGCAACACACCCGATTTCGTACATATCCTCAGGTGCAGGCTCATCCTTGGCTGCATGTTTTTGTGCCACCAAAAGGATACTCTTCCCTCCCTCCATGGCAGTTTCAAGTGCAGTTATAGACTTTGGCCGCCCAACAAACAGCGGTATCACCATATGCGGAAAAACTACCACATCGCGCAAAGGTAGCAGTGGAATAGTTTGCTTTTCCACAGAAGAAGTAGTCAGATCAGACATCATCGTGTCCTTTAAGTTATGAATCACACCCCCCTATTTGGGGCGATATGAAAGAAATTCAAGATGCGGAAGTAAGCAATAGTTTACTTTTGATGCACCAAACAGATCAGTTTGAACCCGATACTTTTGGTTGATCCGCGTAAATTACCAACGGCTGAGCACCGTTTTCTATCGTTGTTTCATCAACGACCACTTTAGTTGCATTCTCCATTGTCGGTAGTTCGTACATAGTGTCGAGCAGTACATTTTCCAGAATAGAACGCAAACCACGGGCACCAGTTTTGCGTTTTAGCGCTTTTCTGGCAATTGCCTGCAATGCGGAAGGGCGAATTTCAAGCTCTACACCCTCCATGGAAAAAAGCTTTTGATATTGTTTAACCAAAGCATTTTTTGGTTCAATCAAAATTTCAACCAAAGCAACTTCATCCAACTCACGTAAAGTCGCTAATACAGGCAAACGGCCAATTAATTCGGGGATCAATCCAAACTTGATCAAATCTTCTGGCTCAACCTGTTTAAGAACATCAGAAACATTGCTTGCATCACGGCTTTTTACTTCCGCACCAAACCCTATGCCACCCTTTTCGGAACGGCTACGGATGACTTTATCCAGGCCGTCGAACGCGCCACCGCAAAAGAACAATATGTTTGTTGTATCAATTTGCACAAAATCCTGATTCGGATGTTTCCGTCCGCCTTGTGGGGGAATACTGGCGACTGTGCCTTCGATTAGTTTGAGCAATGCCTGTTGCACACCTTCACCCGACACATCACGAGTAATCGAAGGGTTATCGGCCTTGCGCGAGATTTTGTCAATTTCATCAATATAGATTATGCCTTGCTGAGCCTTTTCGACATCATGATCGCAGTTTTGCAGCAATTTCTGGATGATATTTTCGACGTCTTCGCCAACATAACCTGCCTCGGTCAAGGTTGTCGCATCGGCCATCACAAATGGCACATTCAGCATGCGGGCAAGCGTCTGCGCCAGCAAGGTTTTGCCAGAACCCGTAGGGCCGATGAGCAGGATGTTGCTTTTTGCCAGCTCTACGCCATCGCTTCCAGTTTCTTTATGGCGAATGCGTTTGTAATGGTTATAAACGGCAACCGCAAGAATTTTTTTCGCATCATCCTGCCCGATCACATACTGATCAAGCATATGACGTATTTCTTTTGGGGTAGGCAGCCCACCGCTCTGTTTTTCTGCATCCATGCCCGCAATCTCATCACGAACGATGTCGTTGCACAGATCAATACACTCATCGCAAATAAAAACGGACGGGCCAGCGATCAGTTTTTTTACTTCGTGCTGACTCTTGCCACAAAATGAGCAATATAGAAGTTTTTCACCGCCAGCCGTTTTCTTTTCCACAATCGTCGTCTCCGTCAATAGATTCAGGCAGCAACAACCTCGGCACGGCTCGTCAGCACTTTATCAACCAAGCCATACTCAACCGCAGCATCGGCAGAAAGAAAGTTATCACGATCCGTATCGCGCTCAATACGCTCTATGGACTGACCAGTATGCATTGCCAGCATATTATTCAGCTTTTGCTTGAGGAATAAAATTTCCTTGGCATGAATCTCGATATCCGATGCCTGGCCCTGAAACCCACCCAAAGGCTGGTGAATCATCACGCGTGAATTAGGCAAACAATACCGCTTGCCTTTTTCGCCCGCTGTTAACAGAAATGCCCCCATACTTGCCGCTTGACCAATGCACAGCGTCGATACATTCGGCTTGATGAATTGCATGGTGTCATAAATCGCCATCCCCGCAGACACAGAGCCGCCAGGGGAGTTGATATAGAAAAAGATGTCTTTATCAGGATTTTCAGACTCAAGAAAAAGTAGCTGTGCAACAATCAAGTTAGCCGTTGCATCATTCACTGGCCCAACCAGAAAAATCACGCGCTCACGCAACAAACGCGAGTAAATATCGTACGCACGTTCACCCCGGCCACTGGTCTCAATCACCATGGGCACAAGACCCAAAGCCTGAGTGTCATTCATCGAAGCATCGACACCACCCGTGTATTTTGCACCGTACATAGAGCCTCCTGAAACAATCATGCTGCGTTACCCATTAACTCATCGAAAGCTACTGATTTTTCACTGACCTTCACGTTGCTTAAAACCCATTGCACAACATTCGCCTCAACGGCCAACGCTTCTGCCTCGGCCAGGCGTTGCGGTTGGGAATAGTACCAACGCACAACCTCTTTTGGATCTTCAAATGAAGCAGAAAACTCATCCACCACGGCACGTACCTGCTCTGGCTTGGCATATAGATTGTTCGTTTTAACCACTTCGGTCAATAACAAACCCAACTTGACGCGGCGCATTGCCTTGTCGGTAAACCATGCCGGCTCAATCGGAAAACCTTTCACGTTCATGCCACGTGATTCCATATCACGCAACGCCGCATCTGCCATTTGTTTGGATTCTGCCTCGACCAAAGCTTTAGGCACATCCAGCGGATTCACCGCCAATAAGGCATCCATCACTTGCTGCTTGGTTTTGGCTTCCAAACGCTTAGACACTTCGCGCTCAAGATTAGCGCGCACTTCAGCACGCATCGCTGCAACATCACCATCAGCCGAACCCAGTGATTTTGCAAATTCAGCATCCAGTTCAGGCAATTGGGCCACTTCAACTTTTTTGACCAAAATATCAAACTGAACTGTGCTACCGGCCAGATCTTTGGCTTGATAATCATCGGGAAATTTAACGTCGAACGTTTTTTTATCACCTGGCTTGACACCTTCGATTGCTTGCTCGAAGTCAGGCAGCATCGTGCCAGCGCCAACAACCATGGAATGGTCATCTGCCTTGCCACCAGAAAACTCAACACCCTCTTTGCGGCCAACAAAATCAATCACCACACGATCATCTTTCTGTGCCGGACGAGCAGTTTCGCTATAGCTCACACGCTGCTTGCGTAGCACATCCAGGGTTTGATCGACTTCAGCATCCGTTACAACAAGTACTGGCCGCTCAATGCTCTGCCCGGAAATATCCCCCAGAGTTATTGCGGGGTACACTTCAAAGGTCGCCGTAAAGCCAAGCTTTCCTTCACCCGCATCGGCTACCGGCTGAATGTTCGGATAACCGGCCATACGCAGGTTTTGCTCTTTGAGTTTCGCCTCTAAAGCCGCTTCAACAGCTTGCCCGATTACCTCATTACGTGCTTGACCGCCATAATTTTGCGCAACCATACTCATCGGCACCTTGCCTGGACGAAAACCCGGCATCTTGACCGTACGTGCGATATTTTTAAGGCGCGCGCTAATCTCGCCTTCAATCTCAGCTAACGATATTGAAATATCAATTTGCCGCTCAAGTGGATTTACCACAGGAGTCGTTGTTGTATTTTCTTGCGTATCTGCCGTTGTCATATCCGTCATTTTTTATCCGTCAAATTTGTGAAGCCAAGTGAATCTGCATTGAATGAATCTGCACTGAATCAGCATTTATTGCGGGCAACCCTAATGGCTTGCTGCTCAATATCCATCACATGCATCTATGGTGCCCAGGAAGGGACTCGAACCCCCACGCCTCTCGGCGCCAGAACCTAAATCTGGTGCGTCTACCAATTCCGCCACCTGGGCATTACGTGCTGAATAACCTGTGGCTCACATTACACGCCAAAAGTCAGTCAGACAATACGTAATGAACGGGCGATTTTACCTGCTTTAATCAATTCTTTCTCACCTCCCGCCTATACTTCGACACATTATGGCGTCCGAAGACCACAATAAACCCTGCGATAGACACTACGAAAATTTTCCTGTCGCCTCCCTTTTGCTGCCCAAGCACCTGCGCGAACCGATTGCCGCCATCTATGCCTTCGCCCGTAGCGCAGACGATTTCGCCGATGAAGGCGATCTCACCGCCGATGAACGCTTAGCCCTGCTACGCGGTTACCAGCGCGAACTGAATGCCATTACGGAAGAGCGGCCAACAACCCATCCGATTTTCCTGCGGCTACGCCCCATCATTGCGCATTACCAACTGCCGCTGTCCCTGTTTCACGATCTGCTGGACGCCTTCATTCAGGATATATCATGCAATCGCTATGCCAGCTATTCTGAACTCCTCGATTATTGCCGCCGCTCGGCGAATCCGGTGGGGCGGCTATTGCTGCACCTTTTCGCTGCAGCGACTGAAGAGAATGTCATCTGCTCCGACGCCATTTGTTCGGCCTTGCAACTCATCAACCATTGGCAGGATGTCGGCATTGATAGCCACAAAGGGCCAGAAGGCCGCATTTACCTGCCTGCCGAGGACATGGCGCGCTTCAATGTCAGCGAAAACGACATCCTGAGGCGTATTACCAGCGCCGACTTTTGCGCGCTGATGCGCTTTCAGGTCGACCACGCCCGCACCTTGATGCAACAAGGCGCACCGCTCGGACGCAGGCTACCCGGCCGCATCGGGCTGGAAATTCGCACCATCGTCGCTAGCGGGCTGCGCATTCTGGAAAAAATCGAAGCAGTTGACTATGATGTATTCAATCACCGTCCTCAACTCCAAACGCTTGACTGGCCATTGATCGGCTGGCGTGCATTCTTTCAGTCATGACCCCCGACGATTACTGCCAGCAACGCGCCGCCGCCAGCGGATCTTCTTTTTATTACAGCTTTGTTTTTCTGGAACCCTTACGACGTCAGGCGATTACCGCTTTGTATGCTTTTTGTCGCGAAGTCGACGATATTGTCGATGAATGTCCTGACCCGCATCTGGCGCGCACCAAACTTGCCTGGTGGCGCACCGAAATTGCGCACCTCTACGCAGGCAACCCCAGCCATCCGGTCACACAGGCACTGGCGACTGCGCTGAGAAGCTTTTCCCTGCCGCAAGAACAGCTGCTGGAAATCATTGACGGTATGGAAATGGACATTGATGCCGTGCGCTATCCCGATTTTCGCGCGCTGCATTTGTACTGTTACCGCGTCGCCAGCATTGTCGGCCTGCTCGCGGCGGAGATTTTTGGCTACACCGATCGCCGCACGCTGAAATACGCACATGATCTGGGCCTCGCCTTTCAGCTCACCAACATCATCCGCGATGTCGGCGAAGACGCGCGACGCGGCCGCATTTACCTACCGCAAGAAGACCTCGCCCGCTTTGGCGTGACAGAAACTGACATTCTTCAAGCGAGGTACACGCCTGATTTTCAGCGCCTCATGGCATTCCAGATCGACCGCGCACAGGCCACTTACGATCAAGCGCTGGCCCAACTTCCCGCCGCTGACCGCAAAGCACAACGCGCCGGGCTGGCCATGGCTGCCATTTATCGCACCTTGCTTATGGAAATCGCGCGTGATGGTTCCCATGTGTTGCATCAACGCATCTCGCTCACGCCGTTGCGCAAATTATGGCTGGCTGGCAAAACCTGGATCACCGCATGAGCATTGCCGTCATTGGCGCCGGTTATGCCGGTCTCGCAGCAGCGGTCGAACTGGTTCGCAACGGGCAATCAGTCGAAGTTTTTGAAGCGTCTCGCAGCCTTGGCGGCCGCGCCCGCGCCGTAGAAATGGATGGATTCACTGTCGACAACGGCCAGCACATCCTGCTCGGTGCCTACAGCGAAACCCTGCGCCTGATGCGCATTGTCGGCGCCGACCCGCAGCATCTGCTCAAGCGCTTAACCCTGCACCTTGAATTCCCCGGCGAAATGCGCCTCGTCGCACCGCGCCTGCCCGCACCCTTGCATATGCTGGCCGCCCTGTTGCTCGCCACAGGTCTTGACTGGCACGAAAAATGGGCGGCCATCCGTCTCATGCATCGCCTGCAACGTCAGCAGTTTCGCGTTACGCCGGACGTTTCCGTCACAACGTGGCTGGAAAACAATAAAACGCCGTCTCGCCAGCGCCGACTTTTATGGGAGCCCTTGTGCGTCGCTGCATTGAATACGCCCGCCAAAAATGCCTCGGCCCAAGTTCTGGCCAATGTCCTCAGAGACAGCCTTGCCGCCTCACGCGAGGCCAGCGATTTGCTGCTGCCGCAAGTTGATTTATCGGCACTGTTTCCCGAACCTGCGGCAAAATTCATCACGCAATGCGGCAGCGTCATCCATCGCGGCCAGCGCGTTACCGATTTGCAGCGCACCGATCAGGGCTGGCGCATCAATGGTCAAGGGCCGTTTACCCACGTCGTGCTAGCGGTTGCCGCCTATCACCTCGCTGCGCTGGTGCCCGAACTGCAAGCGGAAGTGCAACACTTTGCATGGGAACCCATTGTCACCAGCTATCTCACCTACCCAGCCAGCGTCCGCCTGCCGCAACCCATGCTGGGCGTGGCCGATGGCACAGCGCAATGGTTGTTCGATCGCGGCCAGCTTTGTGGACAAGCAGGGTTGATCGCAGCAGTCATCAGCGCGCACGGCCGACATCTGGATTTGCCGATGGCAGAACTGGAAAGTCGCATTCACGCCGAAATTGCGCGAATCGTTCCGCACCTGCCTGCGCCATTACGCACCCAAACCATTACCGAAAAACGCGCCACGTTCGCCTGCACGCCGAATTTACGCCGTCCTGCCACGCAAACCACGCTGCCAGGTTTATGCCTGGCGGGGGACTATGTCGACTCTGCACTTCCTTCGGTCGCCAGCGACTATCCCGCAACGATCGAAGGTGCGGTGCGCAGCGGCGTCAACGCCGCCAGATCAATACTTGATTCAGCCGCTACCAGGTAGCAAACAAATGACAACTCTTGACTCGGCACGATAATATTGAAACATCCGAATCAGTCTCCATACTGAGCAGATAGTAAAAGACGACACAAGCTATTCGACACTGGAGCAACTGCACGAACGGCGCAAGCAAGTAGTGCGGTGGCATCGCAAGGGATATGGCGTGATGCAACTATCTGTCGCTCCGGGGTTTCACCCCACAGAAGCCGATCAATAAGACCTGCGAGCAGCGGCCGCAAGCCGTACAAGCCTGGTTCACCGAGCAATACCCGGAAATTGAAAAGCGTGCCAAGGCCGAAAGCGGCGAGATTCACTGGGGCGATGAGACAGCCCCGATCAATACCGATGTGCGCGGCCGCAGCTACGCGTCAGCAGGCAAGACGCCGGTTACCTACACGGTGAGTGGCACTCGGCAGAAACTGTTGGTGATTGCCACGGTAACGAATCAGGGTAAGACACGCTGGAGGCGGCTGACAGCGTCGTTCCTGAATTGCCGAGATCCGCCACCCAACAAAGCGTATTTACCAGCGCCATCTGCTCCGGCGTCGTGCAGTCAATTTCAAGCAATTTCGGGCTTGCCACCAATATCGCCAAAATCTTCGCCCGTGAAATGGCGACATTCAATCGATGCGGATCAAAGAGGAATTCCATGTTTCGTGGCATTTCCTCACCGCTGGAGGTTGTCATGGAAATGATCACCACCTCTGCCTCTTGCCCCTGGAACTTATCGACCGTACCAATGGCAATCGTCTCAGGAAGAAGCTCCTTCAGCACGCGTACTTGCGCGTTGTAAGGAGCCACCACCAAGATATTTTCGGCCTTGATTGAATGCTTGACCTGGTCAGTATCGATGAACGATTGCGAGCACAGCGATGCGATGATTTCGCGGATACGAACCGCTTCTTCTGTCGAGGTTTGAGCACAGCCAGTATGTGTGACCGGCTCGAAGGCAATCCCGCTTGATTTCAAAACACGATCCGCCTTTTCATTCAGAACGAGTTGCTGATTGGCGGTATCGGGATGGTTGGTCAATCGTGAATCGTAGACAGCGTCGGATATGAAGCCACAAACATCGGGATGCATCCGGTAAGACACATTCAGCAGCACGCCAAGCGCTTGGGGAACCGTGGCATGGTCTCGCAACAGATATTGCAGAGCTGACAAGCCAGAGTCGCCTGGGTGCGTTCCCTGCAGCGGTTGTCCCAACTGCATCTGATCGCCCAGCAAAACAATATTTCGCGCCGCACACCCCATGGCCACGAGATTAGCCAATGACACCTGCCCCGCCTCATCAACGAACAGATAATCGTATGTCTGGTCGGCATCCTCTCTGGCAAATACCCACGC
Source organism: Rugosibacter sp. (assembly GCA_030645365.1). Classification (GTDB taxonomy): domain Bacteria; phylum Pseudomonadota; class Gammaproteobacteria; order Burkholderiales; family Rhodocyclaceae; genus Rugosibacter. The sequence goes on along the minus strand of JAUSMB010000035.1, from coordinate 40,824 downwards.
CGTTCCACCTACCAGACGCAATGCCGGGTCCAGGGTATCTTCGGGCTTATCGACATCCTTGATGAAGCGATCATCGATCAGTGCCGCATCCTTGTCACCTTTGCGGGCACCAACGAATGACTTCTTGTTTTTTATCGCTGCGTCAGTTACCGCATTCAGCAGGTTAGACACTGCCTTATGGCTCATGGCACAGACACCAACCCGTTTACCCGCCTCCAGCAAACTCAAGATCACCCGAGCACCGGTATACGTTTTGCCCGTGCCGGGTGGCCCCTGCACAATCAGGTAGCTCTCCTGCAGCCGCTGGACAACATCGATTACCGCTTCGGTTGAAGCGTTACCGGACAATACCGGAGCCCCGGAAGGTAAATCGCTGATTCGCGGGAGCTGTCTTTCCAGCAAGGATGCCAACGCACGATAGCGATCTGGAGCGGCATCATCCGCGTAGCGGGCAGCGGTATAGCGCATGATTGCCGACTGCAAAATTCCCATGTCGACTCGGCCGGAAGCACTGATCGAAAGCAATCCAGGCATCTGCTCATCCCACACTCTCTTGAGTGTCAGTCCACCAATGCGCAATGCGATGCGCTGGTTAGCTGGATCAATAGCAGCAATCGTCCCGACGCCACCCAAGGACTGGGTATCTCGAACGCCATCACCCATCTTCAGGCGGTATTCTTGAGGTGGCATGCGGTAGTGATAAATAAAGGATTGCTTATCCTTCACCACCTCAGCGGTTGGATCCAGTGTCAATCCAGCGATGACGTCGAGATCATCGATCAATTCTTCTACCGAGCGTTTTTGCTGCTCAAACATTTTCCAGAAAGCGGGCTTGGCCTCGCGCCAGTAAAAATCGAGCAAGTGCAAGTTCAATTCTGCTGCGCCTCGCTGAGGTGAGTCCGTTGGCAGAGAAGCCAGCAAGGACGTCAAGCGCTCCCGAAGGGTGTTGCGCAGTGCTTCAGCCGCCAATGCCTTGGCCGATCGTTCGGTGGCTTCGGCTTGATTCTCAATATCTGGAACGGCTGTCTCCATCCACGGTATGGCCAACGCATATTCCTGTTGAGCTCGTTCGCGCAACTGAAGTAACCAGACGTGCAGTTTTTCTGTCGAGACACAATCCTCCTCGTTATAGCGCTCGATGTCTTCCAGCCATTTTTGATCACCTTGGGTTCGCCAGTGTTCGTAATAGACAATGCTGGCGCCGGCATTTTTAACGTCGGAAGCACGTTCTCCCTTCATGTAGAAGGTTTCAAGGTTCTTGATCGAGTACCGTGGTTCCGAGGTCTGTATCGCGTGGCGAACAACGGCATACAGATCCACCAGTCGCTGGTCGCGCAGCAATTGATCCACTTCGGCCTCCCGTGTGCCATGAACAGCCATCAGCTTTTTCAGGGCGCGGCGCTCGTAATCGGCATAGTGGTAAATATGCAGCCTGGGATTCAGCGCGATACGCTCCATCACAAAGTCGATAAATTGCTCAAAAGCCAGCTTCTCCTCCTGCCGGGTGTGGCCCCAGAATGGTTTGAAGGCAAGCCTACTGCCTTCGCGATAACACACACCAAACAGATATTCGAGGCCACCCGGGTCATGGGGATACCCCTCCATGTCGAAATACAGGTCACCCTCGTCTGGAATCGGTAACTGAAAGAAGCCGTTTTGTGTCTCGGGGTCGGGCGTCTTGCACACTACCGCATCAATGCCGGTATCGCGCTTTTTGAGCTGGAGTGCAGCCTGAGTTTTGATGGTGGCGAATGATGCAATTTCTTTGACGTCTTCAGCGGCCATTGCCAGTGCTTTCAATGTGCTGATGCCGGCCGCGTGCAATTTACGAATATCACCGGCGCGAACGTTAGCTACCTGATTGAGATGGTCTTGGCGCACCCACTCGGCTTTGCACAGATCTTCCCAGGGGCAAAGCCCGCAGTGGCTGCACTTTTCCGGCTGTGTTTCCGGCGGATTCACCATGAACGCCAGAAAACGCTGTTTCAGCGCAGCAACATAGTGTCGGAAGTCATCCAGACGATAGGATTTTTCTGTGCCATCGCCCAGCTCAAGATGGGCGTAAGCGGGCGCCAATCCTTGAGCGGCTTCAAGCATGTCGGAATACAAAACGATCTGGACCAGATACCTGGCTTTACCCTTCCTTGCCAGTTTGGTATCCGCTACTTCGTAAGAATAATTGCCCAGATTGGACGGAATGGCTACCTTGAGCAGAAAGTCAGCATAGCCCCGAAAAGAACCCAATTCAAATGCTGCCTGATAGATGACGTCAGCGCCATTCCGCATGGCATTGAGGGTTTGCTGTACACGCTCGTCATGAGTACCGGTAGTGGGTATGTCGGCTATCTCCAGATCACGGCTTCGCAAACGGTTCAAGTAATCAGTTTCATGGTCAATACCGTGAGCCTGAAGAATTTTTGCTTCTTCTCCCGCTGCCTTTTTAGGCAATGGTGTCACCAGATTTTTCAGGCCAAGTGTCGCGATATGACGACATTCAACGAAATCAGCGAGATCGCTGGCAGAGTAAAAGGTCGTGCCGTTCTGTCGATGCATGTGACTATCCGTTTTGATTGCCCGTTTGATAGCGTCAGTATATTAGGCTAATGCATCACCGCTAGCCCAGCTACCAACCATTTCTGATTTAGTGCGACATGGATCGTCGTGGTCGAAGGGCAAACTGCTTTTCATCAAGTCGGCCAGCACACCATTGGCCTGTTTTGACATGTTAATGAAGGCACCCATGAAATCTCATCGAACACTCCGGCCACGCATTCATGCCAAAGTCATTGATCTCATATTCACCGGTATTACCGAATGCCTTTCCGTATCAATATCCCGCGAATCATTGCTGGTTGTAGTAGATCAATTAGGCATCGTAAAAACAGATGATCAACATCACTAGAAATCGGAGAAGCTCTCTATGGCCAGATATTTGCGACACATCGATCACATTGCACGGATCAAGCAACGTGATGTTCTCTACTTGCTTTTTAGAGATAGTTCCTACTCACCAGAATTGATTACATTTCACGAATACGAGGATGACCCCAACAGAGCGGATGCCATCCAATGGCTCGATAGTGTCGGGATTTCCTGGGCCCCCTGTTTCCGCGAGGCGGATGAAAACTCGATTCGCCCCTATAAGGGCGATATTTACCTCGATGTTCCATTCGACCTGAATGATCCGGATTACCAAAAGCTAGCGGAACACTTTGAGCTGCCAGACGAAAGCAACCGAATTAAAGGCATTTATTTTTGCTACTTCCCTTTGCAAGAGGCCATGAAAAACGCCCATCACGACGAACCGGGTTTCTGGGATCAATGGGCCGAAAATTTTTAACGATTCCGATCAGTTAAGGAAACGCTGAACAAGCCACCGAGATTTCCCCTGGGGGCGATGAATTGAGACGAAATGACGCGAAGCGGGCAAAGTTCATCAACTACCAGCCCCATGGGCGGGAGATTTTGGGGCATTCCCCCGTATTGCGCTCATGCTGGACGCACCTCTCCCGTCAGCGGTCTGCCATGCTTGAGCATGTTGATTGCTGCCAGCATGGTTTGAATCCGTTTCTGGACAAAGGCCCGGTTGGCGTTCTTCGCCAAACCCCGATAGCGCACCTTGGCAAAGCCCCACAGGCGCTTGAGGATCAGGAAGGGATGCTCGACCCTGGCGCGGATACCCGACTTGCGACGGTTCGTTTCCTTGTCGGCATCCGACAACGGCGCATTGCGGTAGGCTCGCTTGTTGGTGAAGTCCTTGGCGTTCGGTGCCAGTTCCTTGAGACGCTCCCGTTGCACCTTGCCCCGGTAGGCACTGTCGCCGTAGAAGCGAGTTTCGTTGCCATGCAGGAGGTTCTCCACTTGCTGGTTGTCATGGACGTTCGCGGCCGTCACGCTGGCACTATGAATCAGACCGGTTTTGCTATCCGCGCCGATATGCAGCTTCATGCCGTCCAGAAACGGATTCAAAAAGTACCACTGGTTGCCCTTCTTGGTCTGATGCATCTCGGGGTCGCGGGCTTTCTCCTCGTTCTTGGTCGAAGGCGGCGCAGCGATCAGGGTGGCATCAACCATGGTGCCGCCGGAAACTTTGACACCATTGGCTTGCAACAACGCGCCGACACGGGCAAACATCTCCTTGCCGAAGTCGTGTTCTTCGAGCAGATGCCGAAACTTCAGCAGGGTCGTGGCGTCCGGAATCCGCTCCCGGCCCAAATCAAAGCCGCAGAACTCCCGAAATACCGCCGTGTCGTACATCGCATCCTCGCAGGCTTCATCGGCCAGATTGAACCAGTTGGCTACCCAGTACATGCGCAGCATCCGCTCCAGTCCGATCGGCGGTCGGCCGTTGCCAGCCTTCGGGTAGTGCGGCTCAACCAAGGCACACAACTCCGACCACGGCATCAGGCGCTCCATCTTCGCCAGAAACTCAGCCTTCCGTGTCGCCCGCGCGTGCAGATCAAAGCCCGTCCCAGTCGCCAATGTCATCTGCTTCATCATTCCCATCCCAGTGTTCGATACTCAGCATCTGACCGCATGACATCAAAATCGTTCACAGTAAATGCCACTTATTCAGGGTTTCCTTAAGGAGCAATTCGCTATGACCTCAGAGGGCTACGCCATTTATCTGGAAAACAAGAATCAGTTGGAGGTCGTGCGGCCAGGCGAGAACACGCCTCGCTACATTCATTGCACCAACCTGAGCACAACTGCCATGAAGGTGCATGGCGTGCAAATTCATGGTGATGAAATCTGGGTGCTGGTCGGGCCGCACAGTAATCCGCGACCAGACAGAAAAATGATCTATCGATTCTCAAGTTTGGCATCCGCAGGTAGCACATCACTGTAGATCAATCAGGCATCGTGAAACTCATCGCGCCAACAACTGATAACTTCACCTGGTCATTCGAGGTAGCCGACTTTACGATGCAAAATGAATTATGCTGACACAACCAACCAATACTCAGCAGAGGGATTCATCCGTGTCAATTTCAGGCGATACCTTGCTCCGCCAATGGCAGACCTTGCGACTGATTCCGCGTTACCCGCGTCGTCTGTCCGCGAGAGATCTCGTCGAAAAGCTCAGAAACCAAGGCTTTGAAGTCACCAAGCGCACGATAGAGCGTGATCTGCAATCGCTGTCAGCAAGTTTCCCGCTGACTGTAGATACACGCTCCATTCCCTATGGCTGGAGCTGGGAAAAAGGAGCTGCGGCAATTGACGTTCCCGGGTTGAGTACATCGGAGGCCATGACATTTGCGATGACTCGTCAGTTTTTAGCAAACTTGATGCCCCCGAGCATGCTGGAACAACTCGCTCCCTATTTCGGCATGGCTGAACAACGGCTGAATGCACTTGGCCAGGAAGCCGCGTCAAGCGCCTGGAGTAAAAAGATTGCCGTTGTGCCGCCGACCCAACCATTGCTCGCGCCGAAATTGGTGGAAGGCGTTCAGGCAAAAATTCAGGATGCGCTGTTTCAAGATCGTCAGGTAAAGCTGCGTTACCGAAAACGCGGTGACACCTCGGACGTCGAATACATCGCCCATCCGCTGGGATTGATACAACGTGGCAGCGTGCTGTATCTCGTCTGCACCTTGTTTGATTATCCGGGCAGCAAACTTCTGGTTGTTCATCGCATGAGAAATGTCGAAATTCTGGAAGAAAAAATACGCCGCCCCAAAGGATTCAAGCTTGCCGATTTCATTAGCAGCGGCGGCATGGGGTTTGAAGCCGCAGCCATGATTGATCTGGTCGCGCGTTTTGAGCATGCCGCTGGTGAACATTTGTACGACACCCCCATTTCAGCGCAGCAAGAACTCAGTGAATTGCCTGATGGCCGGCTGGAGTTGAAAGCGACGGTGCCGAATAGCCTTCAGTTACGCTGGTGGCTGCAGGGGTTTGCCGACGGTGTTGAGGTCATGGCGCCGGAATCACTGCGGGCAAGCATTTCCGAGAATATGGATCGCGCCGCTGCTCGCTATAAAATCAGAAAGCGTGTCTCTGGTGGAACGTAATAGGATTAATAGAATTCCTGTTCAGGCACTGGTACTGCAAGGTGCAGAAAAATTCAGCCTTTGAAAGAAAATGCTTGTTGACTTGAGGCGCAGAGCTACATATGAGTAATGAAAATCTGGCAGATTTGCATCTGCACAATCTTGTCACCATCGTGCAGTCACCTAAGGCAATGCGGCTGGCTGCTGAGCTACGCTGGTTCAGCCCATTTGATGTTTTGAAGGTCGGTCACTATGAGCTTCGCCATGTCAACACTCTGGCATGGCTACTTGACCCCAATCAGAACCATGGATTGAATGAATCTTTTTTGCGGGCGTTCTTGAATAAGTTCGTTCCTAGTTTTAGCGAAGGGAGTTATGAAATATCCGTGCCTGAGTTGTTTGAAACCTCAGCTGATAGGACTGTAGTAGTACGGAGAGAGGTCAATGAGACATACCTGAAAAAAGGACTGACAGTCGGCGCTCAGGAAGAGGACGAGCATGGAGGCAGTCAGCCCCAAAGGAGATCGTTAGACCTATTGATTGATGGGGGCACTTGGGCAGTGGCCATAGAGGCGAAGATCAACTCGAGCGAAGGACAAGATCAATTAGCAAGCTATGGCAGCATGCTTGAAAGGTGGCGTGGCACACGCAGTTTGCTTATGCTGTTTCTTGTCGTCGATCCTAACACCGACCAGCCCTCGCAACCGGAATGGAAGACCGCCAGTTGGTCAGAAAATGTAATTGACCCATTAGAGCAAGTAATTAATGCGCGGGATTACAGTAGCGTATTCAATAGTCCACAGATTCAGTTCATTCAGGCATACATAAGAAATTTGCAGCGGTATGCGACGACTGAAGAGGGATCAGTAGCACAATTGGCCGGTGAAATCGCGACTGACTATTCCAGTCAATTGTCAGGCCAGACTGGCTTAAAGAAATATTTAAGCGAACAGTTATCGAAGTCTGACCATTCACAGGGTGATGATACAACCCATGCAATTGAGCGCCTATATTTCCGCCATAAGGAAATTTTGGATTATGTCCTAGACGCAGTGGACTCCGACACCGCCAATCGGGCTAAAGTGCTTCGAACCGTTTTACAGGATCGCGGTTACACCGTGCTAGGGACAACTTCTGCATGGATTCGATTTTTGCCCAGTAAGTGGTCGTTAAACAAGAAATATCAACAGCTTCTTTTGAAACAGGATAGTAGCAGCGATATGCTAATTGGGTTTTCCCTCAGTAATCGCCCTGAGCAGTTATCCTTAGCACTTGCAATCAATGATCTGGGTGATCACGCTAAGGATCAGTGGGTACACGCAAGGCGAGAACTAGCGACTACGATTTGCACCAATGGCGAACTGCAACCGGTTTTCCCAGGAGCTTTCTACAGAAATCGATTAAATAGCGGCGGAACCCCGGTGGCGCGACCATTCTCGAATCGTTACTTCTCGATATTGACCAAATCTGGGAAGCTAGGGCCCAGCAACACTGCAAAGGACTTGCTAAATAAATTCCTGGACCAGTTAAAGGATGATCACGTCGTTGAAACTTTTGAACAGTTGTTAAAGCAAGTTATCCAAAATTATGATGGCCAGTCCATAAGTAACAAAGAATAGGTAGCCTCACGATGCTCCTCCGATAAGCGCAAAAGCGTTTGATCATATTATGGTGCAAGCGACAGATCTCCTCCTCCGCATGTATACCCGTCAGTAGCGACGGCTCACCCAGGTCACGCAAGGCCAATACCCCCACCTCTTCGCACTCGAATCGGGTGTCATCCCGATAGGTGATGCAGAGGCAATTGCCTCACTACCGGCAAAGCTCAGCTATTTGCGCCTAGCGCCATTCGGGAACAAAGGTGGCACCTGAATTGATTTCGATTGATTGGAGCCGATCATAGGTTGACCTCATGGCCAACGCTGCCGTTGTAATCCTTGTCGTAACATTCCTGAATCAACCTTTGCAAATAGTGCGACACCATATGTCGCACCTTAGCCTGATAATCTTCTCCATACCACCATGGAGAAGCCATCATGCGCAGCCTGATCGATGTGACCAAAGAATGGATGAGCGAACCTCAATTTGAAGGGAATTCGCTCGATGTCGCAGAGGATGGCAAGCAGGCGCAGTGCCGATACCAATCCAACGCGGGGTCAGGTAATTATTCCGTGTTTATTGACATGGATACTGAGAAGCAGTGGGTTTGCTTGTACCAGTATTCGAAACAAACTATCCCACCAAATCGTCGCAGTGAGCTTGCCGAGCTCTTTACCCGTATCAACGCCAATTGCAAACAAGGTTCGCTCGATTTGCTGATGGACGATGGGCGCTTTCGGTTCAGATACGGGCTCGATATTGAAGGCAGTGAATTGAGCGTAGCGATGCTCAAGAATATGGATCAATTGGCCTGCACGACACTCGATGACTATGCGCCAGCCATTGCGGCAGTCGCATATGCCGGCAAGACAGCATCCAGTGCGCTGGCGAGCCTCCTTGGTAAGTCTAAGTCGCCAGAGCCATTGGTCACCACATCGCTAGCCGATGCAGACCTGCCTGCCTGGGAATCCTTGCCGGGGACAGCCTGTTTGCAACGCTGGTCGGCAGAGATTCAAGAGGCAATTGCCCATGGCGCCAGCGCAGACAACTGGGAAATTCTTGGTCATGGCGTCGTCATTGCTCACAACAACATGAAGCGCGCTGAATCGATAGTCAAGCGTATCGCCTGCGATGCAGGAATGGCGTTTGTCTCAATTCCGGATGATGCAGTCATGAGTATTCCATTGAATGAATCAGATCCCTATAGCGATAACGCACCCATCATGATTTTTCTCGAACCGGGCGACTGGATGCTGGAAAAGGCAGAAAAAGATGCGGATGAGGAGGATATTGCCACTCGCTCTGATTTCCGGAAAAAGCTGGTGAGCTACATGAAGGGATTTGATCCTGCTAAACCTGTCATCTTCGCCACTGCAGCCTATGAGATTGATGACCTGGCCGAATCACTTCGGGCAGTTGGCGCCTTTGATCGACGATTTTTTGTGCCGAAATGGTCGCATGAGCAGATTGGCAGAAAATTTCTTGAAGGCATTGGCTTGGCGCTATGCGGCGATTCGCTGACCGGTTCGACAGCAAAGGTTGGCAAGTTAATTTCAGGCCATCACTCAGAGCGCGCCAAAAGTCTTGCAGCGCTGGCAATGAAGCGCCTGTCACGGCAAGTGAATCGCCCACTGACGTTTCTGGATCTGCTTGATTTTGGGGCGCGGGGCACGGTTGAATCCGATAAGGCACCGCTCGATGACGAGCCAATACGTCGTCAGGTTGCCTATCATGAAGCTGGGCATGCCCTGGTTGCGGTGCTTGATTCCAGTGGTCGCAATATTCCCGAATATTCCACGATCATAGAAGGGATCACCTTCAAGGGCGTGGTCATCGAGTCTTATGGGTACCTGCATTCGTTGGAGTCACAATCAACGTATCGGAACTTTTTGCATCAGGTTCGCATTGCGTTGGCTGGTCGTGCCGCTGAGCAGGTCTTTGCGGGATCGGCGAATGTATCGGTTGGCGCGATAAGTGATCTGGAGGAAGCCACACGATATGCCACGCAGGCGTTCAGCAAATACGGGTTTGCTCCGGGAATGGATGATTCGGCCAATGCCGGATCGAACCTTGCCATCGTGTTTGGCACACCCACACCTTCCGAGTACGCGCATGTCGAATCCCTGACGCGTTCATTTCTTGCGGATGAATACCGCAACGTCGTCGATTTGATAAGCGGCCATCGTGACATGCTGGATTCGATAGCGACCCACTTGCTGACTGATCCGATTCTTGATCAAGCGGATTTGATTTCAATATGCGCAGAGCACAATGTCGCAGTGGCTGCCTTATAAGCAATCGATTACTCGACATTCCCTGATTTGACAACCAGCGTTGTAACGTAAATCACCATGCGATCAATCGAGTTAGCGCACAACTTGCTGCTTAACGCGAATACAGCAAGTACCAATTCAGACACGCAGCCAACTGCATTTCGCTTGAGTATTTTTGATGATGATCGATAAATCTAGATGGGCAGCGTATGGCGTTGAGCCAATCGATGGTTGCATAGACAACTGCATTGAAGACTTGCAGGATCAAAAGAATTACCCGCTATGGGGCGGTATCTCAACGGGCTTTTCAGATTTGGACCAGCAAACGACCGGCATCATGCCGAATTCTTTCAATGTCATTGCTGGTCGCCCTGGCATGGGGGCCACTTCATTAGCGCTATCCATTGCACTGAGTGCTGCCGTCGATCAAAAACGCCCATGCGCAATATTCAGCTTGGCAAAGGAAAAACGCATCATCATCCAACGGTTGTTGGCCTTGCGTAGTGGTGTCGAACAAACCCATTTGCGATATAACCACGTGGCTACTGAACATCAAGAGCAAATCACCCGTGCTGCGGACGAGATCAAATCATCACCGCTTTTCATCGAAGATGGCATGCTGACTGTAATAGCAATAAAGGAAAAAATTGATCAGTACATCTCGATAGACATCAAACCAGAGATAGTAATTATTGACACCCTTTCAGAGCTCGCGCCATTGCTCAGCAAAAGCAAAGTATCAAAAATCGTCAAACAGATCAGAGCGCTCATCAAGGATACCGGTGTAGCGGTCATACTGACATCCGGGCTCTTGAGGAAGCCTGAAAAACGCAAATTCAAATGGCCACGTGCCGGGGACGCACCTGCGGGCTTGTTATGTCCATCGCCAGATTTGCTGCTTATGCTGTATCGAGAAAACTACTACTACCCGATTAAAGATGAGCCACCGGAAATCGCTCATGTGCATGCACTGAGTTGTCGTCATGGCCCCGGTGGGATCGCGCGATTAAATTTCCATCGCGGCGTGTTCATGAACCGTGCCTCGTAGGTGTGGATTCGATTTTGAAAAAGCTGAATCAGTTTCCATGCTGAGCAGATAGAAAAAGACAACGCAAACAAGTGATGCGCTTGCATCGCAAGGGATATGACGTGATGCAAATCGTGAAGCTCAGCGGGCTTTCATATCGGACGGTTCGGCCTGCGATTGATAAGTGGTAACTAAGCACCCACCAAGCGCCCCTCGGCAAGCCGCAACGTGCGACCACAACGGCTTGCCAATTGGTTGTCATGCGTGACCAGAATCAATGTGGTTCCCGCTTCGGCATTCATGGCAAACATCAGATCAATAATCTGCGCCCCTGTGGCGGCATCCAAATTTCCCGTCGGCTCATCGGCCAAGAGTAATTGCGGCCGCAGGGCGAAAGCCCGCGCCAATGCCACCCGCTGCTGCTCACCACCCGATAGATGTTTCGGATAATGCGTCAGACGTGCGCCCAAACCGACGCGTGCAAGCATCGCTTGCGCCATGGGGCGTGCCTCGCCCTGCCCCGCCAGCTCCAGCGGTAGCATGACATTTTCCAGTGCCGTCAGCGCAGGCAGCAATTGAAACGACTGGAACACAAAACCCAGCGTCCGCCCGCGCAACGCAGCGCGCGCATCTTCATCCAATGGCCCGAGATCTTCACCCAGCAAACGTACGCTGCCTGCGGTTGGAACATCAAGACCTGCCATCAAGCCGAGCAAGGTTGATTTACCCGAACCCGATGCACCCACGATGGCCACCGCTTCACCCGCGCTCACGGCAAACGAAATATCATGCAGAATCGACAATGTGCCCTCACCACTGGGTACCGTTTTGTTCAAAGCCCGTACTTCAATCACTGGAGTTTTCATGTTCAAGCGTTTTTCCTTTTTCATCCTGTTGCTGATCAGCCTGGTTGCCGCCTTAAACGCGCATGCTACACAACTTGCTGCAATTCCTGCAGTCGCCCCACACACCATTCTCGTCTTTGGCGACAGCCTGTCTGCCGGCTACGGCATCGCCGTCAGCGAAAGCTGGCCGACCTTGCTTGGCGAACGGCTAAAGCAGAACAAAAAACCCTATGTTGTGCTCAATGCCAGCATCAGCGGTGAAACCACAGCCGGCGGGAACGCCCGCTTCGCCGCAGCATTAGAGCAAGCACACCCCGCCATCGTCATCCTCGCCCTGGGTGCCAACGACGGGCTACGCGGCTTGCCCGTCTCGACAATGCAGGACAATCTTGCCATGATGATAAAGAGGGCCAAACAACACCAAGCGCGCGTCCTGCTCGTCGGCATGCGTCTGCCACCCAACTATGGCAGCGACTACACACAGCACTTTGAAGCCGTTTTTCGCCGTTTAGCCAAACGCGAAAAAATCAATTTGATACCTTTTCTGCTCGAGCCCATTGCCACAGATAGCCAGGCCTTTCAAGCCGACGGTTTACATCCAACCGCCAAAGCACAACCGAAAATACTGGATCACATTTGGAAGCCCTTGCTCCCCTTGCTTGAATTAACGCCCGCAAAAAAATCATGACCACTCTGCCACGCACCAGTCACTCGCCAGCTGCTGCACACGGGGAAGCCGCACAGCTCACCGAAACCGAAGCGGCTTACAGCCGCTTTGTACCCAAGAGATTTCTCCAATTACTTGGTGTAGATGACATTCGTACAGTACAACTCGGCCAGCAGGTTGAGCAATCCATGACCATTCTGTTTTCCGATATTCGCGATTTCACCTCGCTATCCGAGAGCATGAGCCCACAGGAAAACTTCAATTTCCTCAACTCCTACCTGGTGCAAATGGAACCCGTCATTACCGCGCATGGCGGCATCATCGACAAATATATCGGGGATGCCATCATGGCACTCTTTCCCAACTCGCCGGACGATGCCCTGCGCTGCAGTCTTGCCATGCTGGCGAAGCTTGACGAATACAACGCCGGCCGGGAACGTGCCAGTTACCAACCCATCAAGATTGGCATCGGCATCAATACCGGGATCGTCATCCTTGGCACGGTCGGCGGCGAGGGCCGCATGGATGGCACCGTGATTGGCGACGCCGTAAATCTCGCCTCGCGGCTGGAACGTCTGACCAAAGAATACGAAGTACCGATTTTGATCAGCGAATACACCCTGAGCAGCCTTGAGAATACCAAGCCCTGGTCGCTGCGTTTTCTCGATCGTACACACGTACGCGGCAAGCATGACAACCAATCCGTTTATGAGGTCGTTGATGCTGATCCTCCGGCGCTACGCGTTGCCAAGAAAAACACACTGGGCATATTCCAGCAAGCGCTGGCGCACTATCACCTGGGAAATTTTTCTGCGGCCCATGCACATTTTTCGCGCTGCCTTGCAGATGTTCCAGACGATAGTGCTGCTCGCGCTTACCTGCTTCGCTGCGCAGCTGCCATGCAATTGCCTAACCAGACGAACATACCTGCCAAAGAAACAAGCTTTGCGTGGCATGACGAATACGCCTTGGGCATCGCTACGCTGGATGCCGCACACCAAGACTTGTTCAATGACATAAACAGTCTTATCCACGCTATTCAAACGCGCACTTTTGACGCAGAAAAATCGGCGCTGATATCGCCACTATTGACGCAAATACGTACCGCCGCCACACACGCTTTTTTACTGCAAGAACAAATAATGCAAGACAAAAACTACCCGTTTCTTGAACTACATACGCGGCAACACCTGCGGTTTTTCGATTACCTCAAGGAACTCCAGGGCGAAATTGAGAACGATGGCGCAGATCATATTTATCTGGGTTTTCGAGTCAAAAACATGCTCAAAGACTGGCTGATCAATCATGTTCTCAATACCGATCGTCACTTTGCGCATCACCTGAACGGACGTACTGTCGACCGCATCGCTGAATACCCCGGCGAACGCGTCATCAAGGAAAGCATCTAGTGCACGCTTGCCCAGCGCATCTTTTGCCATCAAGCTTCAAAACCAATCATGGCGTCTGGGTCACCTCGCGGCCCATCCTGCCAGAAGACATTGAGCGCGAACAGGCGTTCATCAAAAATTTGTCGCCTGAAACTCGCTATCGACGCTTCATGAGCACACTCAATGAACTCTCCTCAGCACAACTGCACCACTTCACACATATCGACTACCACCACACGATGGCCTTCATTGTCTTGCTCAAGGAAACAGGCGAAGAAATCGGTGTTTGCCGCTACGCCGCAGACCCTGCAGAAAAAACACAGGGAGTCTGCGAGTTTGCCATCGTAGTGGCCGATGAATGGCAAAGCCAGGGAATCGGCCACCATCTGATGACTCGACTCATTGCTGCGGCAAAGGAGGAAGGCTTCTTGCGCATGACTGGTGACTTTCTTGCGGACAACACGCGCATGCTGAACTTTGTTTCCCGTTTGGGGTTTAAGTTATCAACCCACCCTGAAGATCATCGCTTAAAACGTGGTGTCCTCTGGCTGACTAGGCACTAAGCTTGATTTACCGTTGCATGAACGCCTATTGCCGCCGTATTACCAGCGCCGACTTTTAAAGAATGATTTTTGAAAATTCCTCAGCACCAGTTACCATAACCAAAGCTATTGATCACGAAAGACACCCCATGTCTCCTACCGCTACTATTCCGTTTCCAACATTATTTATCTCACACGGCTCACCCATGATGTCTATCGAGCCGGGCAGCACAGGGCCCGCCTGGGCGCGACTCGCTGCACGGCTGCCGCGCCCGCGCGCGATACTTTCCGTTTCAGCCCACTGGATGACTCACACGCCTGCAGTAAGTGCCGCCAAACATCCAGAAACCATTCACGACTTTTATGGATTTCCCGCCCCGTTATATGAAGTTCAATACACCCCACCCGGCGCGCCAGATCTGGCAGAAAAAATCTGTCGGCTCATCCCCGGCATCGCCGTTGATGCGGATCGCGGGTTGGACCACGGTGCCTGGGTGCCCTTGCGCTACATGTATCCCCAGGCAGATATTCCCGTCGTGCAATTCGCGATTCAGCCCAATGACACGCCCGAGGCTCACTTTAATCTCGGTCGGCAACTCACCTCGCTGCGCGAAGATGGCGTTCTCATCATGGCCTCCGGCGCCATCACGCATAATCTGCGCGACATAATGCGGGATGCCCCCGAGGGCGTGGCGCTGCCCCACATTGGCGAATTTTGCAATTGGTTTGTTGACGCGCTAAATCATCGCGATCTGCCCGCGCTATTTGATTATCGACGGCAAGCCCCACATGCCGTGCGCGTGCACCCAACCGACGATCACCTGCTGCCGATCTACGTTGCGCTGGGCGCAGCAGACGAGAACGCGTCATTTGAAGTCGTGCATCGCGGCATGACCCTGGGTGCCTTGGCAATGGATGCGTACCTGTTTAGCACGCCCTGAGCAACATCAATTCGCAGTGAGGTTTAATCCGGCAACGGCATGGCGCGGCGATCCAGCAACGCCATCCAGCCGCGTATCACTCGATAGAGCACCCAAACGCCCGTGCCGATGATGGCCAATATAGCTGCCGGAATCCCGATCAAGGTGACGAACAACAGCCCGGCAATCAGCAGCCATAAAGCAGCAAACCAAAAGCTGCGTAACTGCCAGCGCCAATGGGTCTCCAGCCAAGTGCCTCGCACTTGTTCGCGCGTAAAGTAATTAATAATGATGGCAATAATCGACGGCCAGCCAAACACAAACGCGCCGACCACCGTGGCCGAAGTCAAGATGCCCGACAACGCCGACACGGCATGCAGCCCATACATCACATGCGCCCAGGCACGCGGGCCTTCCAATCCGCTATCACGATTTGTAATGACTTCAATGTCGTTACTCATAGTCCCAGCTCTCCCCAAAGTAAATCAACCCGTTGCTTGACGGTGGCATCCATCGCAATCGGTCGCCCCCATTCGCGCGCCGTCTCGCCCGGCCACTTGTTGGTAGCATCAATCCCCATCTTGCTGCCCAATCCTGCCATCGGCGAGGCAAAGTCGAGATAATCAATCGGTGTATTTTCAGCGATCAGCGTATCACGCGCCGCATCCACGCGCGTGGTCACAGCCCAAACCACTTCTTTCCAATCGCGCACATCCACGTCATCATCGGTCACGATGATAAATTTGGTATACATGAACTGACGCAGAAAACTCCAGATGCCGAACATGACCCGTTTGGCATGCCCTGGATATTGCTTCTTGATCGACACCACCGCCAGCCGATACGAGCAACCTTCTGGCGGCAGGTAGAAATCCACGATCTCCGGATACTGCTTTTGCAACAGCGGCACAAACACTTCATTTAACGCCACGCCCAGCATGGCCGGTTCATCCGGTGGTTTGCCGGTGTAGGTTGAGTGGTAGATCGGATCTCGCCGCATGGTGATGCGCTCAATGGTGAACACGGGGAACTCGGACTGCTCGTTGTAATACCCGGTGTGGTCGCCAAATGGCCCCTCGAGGGCCGTCTCACCCGGATGAATCACGCCTTCCAGAATAATCTCGGCGCGTGCGGGCACGTGTAAATCCGAACCGATGCATTTCACCAGCTCCGTTTTACTACCCCGCAACAAGCCCGCGAATTGATACTCGGACAAGGCATCCGGTACGGGCGTTACCGCACCCAAAATCGTCGCCGGATCACACCCCAGCACGACGGCTACAGGAAACGGCTCGCCTGGGCATGCCGCGCAATGATCCTGATAATCCAGCGCACCGCCACGATGTGCCAGCCAGCGCATGATCACTTTTTTCGGTGCAATCACTTGTTGCCGATAAATGCCCAGATTTTGCCGTTTCTTTTGTGGCCCGCGCGTCACCGTAAGCCCCCAGGTAATCAAGGGCCCGGCATCGCCTGGCCAGCAGGTTTGTATCGGCAAACGAGACAAATCAACATCCCGTCCTTCCCAGACAATCTCCTGGCAAGGCGCAGAAGTAACCAGCTTCGGCCGCATGTTGAATACTTGTTTTAACAGCGGCAGTTTTTCCCAGGCATCCTTGATCCCATGTGGTGGCTCCGGCTCTTTTAGCATCGCCAGTAACTGACCCACTTCGCGCAGGGATTTTTTCCAGTCACCAGTCTGCCCCATACCCAAGGCAACACGCTGCGGCGTCCCAAAAAGATTTGCCAATACGGGAGTAGCGTGTCCTGTAGGATTTTCAAACAGCAGCGCCGGGCCGCCTGCGCGTAACACGCGGTCGGCAATCTCAGTCATTTCCAGATGCGGATCGACCGTAACAACGATGCGTTTGAGTTCCCCCATGGCTTCGAGCTGCTGCAAAAAGTCGCGCAAATCGTGATACTTCATTCGGTATGCCTTATTACCCATGCAATATGCCATTGTAGCTGGCAGACCAGCGTGCTTTGCAGATCAAAACCAAGGCACAATACGCGCCCCCCTACAATATCCACGCACCATGATTTTTCTTCTACTCCTCACCCATCAGATATGCCATGTGGCTTGAACAAGCACTCGACGACGCGCTAACCACGCTTGATGCAACACAACACCGGCGTCGTCTGCGGCAGATTGCCATTCCTGGCGCACACCTGGTCATGGCCGATGGCCGCCAGTTGATTGATGCGTCATCCAACGACTACCTTGGCCTCACACAACATCCGGCGTTAAAGTCGCGTGCCATTGAATGGGTGCAGCGCTTTGGCGCAGGCGCTAGGGCGTCCCGCCTGGTCACCGGCACGCTTGAAGAAATGATTTCCTTAGAAGCGCAGCTTGCCGCATTCAAAGGTACCCAGGCGGCGCTGATTTTCAATTCCGGATTCCAGGCCAATGCCACCGTTTTACCCGCTTTATTCAAACTGGCTGGCGGACGTGAAGCCCTGGTGTTTACCGATGCGCTCAATCACTCCAGCCTGCATGCCGGCTGTCGTGCGGCGGGAGTGAAGCAAATTCAGTTTCGCCACAACGACGTAACCCATCTTGACGAATTACTCACGCAACACGCCCAAGGCCGCCCCGCATTCATTGTCACCGAATCTGTCTTCAGCATGGATGGCGACCGCGCCGATGTCACGGTGCTCAATGCACTCGCCTCACGCCACGGCGCGGTGCTGTATCTTGACGAAGCCCATGCCAGCGGCGTGCTCGGCCCTCAGGGGCGCGGGCTGGCCTATGGTTTACATGACAGTAATCCATCGACTGTCATCATGGGCACGCTGGGCAAAGCCTTTGGTGCGGCCGGGGCTTACATCGCAGGCTCGCAGGCGCTGATCGACTATTTGGTCAATCGCTGCACGGGCATCATCTATTCAACTGCCCCACCACCTGCAGCGTGTGGCGCGGTGCAAGCGGCACTAGAATTGATGCCGCATTTGGACGCCGAACGCGCCCTGCTCGCGCAACGTGGCGATGCCTTGCGCGATCGTCTTGCTGCGTTGGGCATAGATACACTTCAATCCACCACGCAAATCATTCCTGCCGTACTGGGCAGCGAAACTGCTGCACTGGCGGCACAACAGCGGCTTGAAGATCGCGGCGTACTGGCCGTTGCCATGCGTCCACCTACCGTGCCAGCGGGCGGATGCCGATTACGTTTTTCGCTCTCCTCCGCATTGCCCGATGCGGCTTTCGCACAGCTGCTCGATGCCGTGAGCGTGCTCCAAGCCTAACCAACTGTCATGCCGCGTCGCATTGCCCACCTCGACATGGATGCATTTTTTGCCTCTGTCGAGTTGCTCACCTACCCCGAGCTAAGCGGCCTGCCCGTCGCCGTGGGCGGACGCTCTGTACCGCAGCCCACGCGTCAGGCTAACGGCAGCTGGCAATTCATGCGTTTGGGCGAGTACACCGGCCGTGGCGTACTCACCACCGCCACTTATGAAGGCCGCGCTTTAGGCATCCATTCTGGCATGGGCGTGATGCAAGCTGCACGGCTTGCGCCCCATGCGATTTTGCTGCCCGCCAACTTTGATGCTTATCGAATCGCCTCGCAGCGCTTCAAAGCCGCCGTAGCCACCATCGCACCCGAAATCGAAGACCGTGGCATTGATGAAATTTATATCGATTTAACACTTCTCGCTGAAGACACGCTGGCGCTGGTGCAACAAATCAAAACCGCAGTGCATGCGGCCACCGGCCTTACCTGCTCGGTCGGTGTTGCCCCCAACAAACTGCTCGCTAAAATCTGCTCTGACCTGAATAAACCAAATGGCATCACGTTCCTCACCATGGACGACATCGCCTCGCAGTTGTGGCCCCTGCCGGTGAGAAAGATCAACGGCATCGGCCCGCGCGCGGGTGAAAAGCTCGCCGCGCTAGGCATTCAGGCCATTGGCGAGCTCGCCCGCACCGAGCTGATTTTCTTGCAGCAGCATTTTGGCCGCAGCTATGGCCACTGGCTACTGGAAGCTGCGCACGGGCGAGATAACAGAGAGATCGTGACCCACCGCGAACCAAAATCCACCAGCCGAGAAACCACCTTTGAGCGCGACCTGCACCCGCGCGACGACAAAGCCCAGCTGGGCGAAATTTTTACCGCGCTATGCAATCGCGTGGCGGACGACTTGAACAAAAAAGGCTATATCGGCCGCACCATCGGCATCAAGCTGCGCTATGCCGATTTTTCCACCATCACGCGCGATGTGACCCTGCCTGAGGCCACCGCTAACGCCCAAACCATCCGCCGCGCCGCCGGCGAATGCCTGCGCCGCGTTCCGCTGGAACAACGCCTGCGCCTCATCGGCGTGCGTGTTGGTGGACTCACTACCCCGCAAGAAAAAAGCACATCGCAAGGGCAATTGCCGCTGGCTTGATAGCGCGACGCGATAAGACAGTCAACGCCCAAAAAGTCGGCGCTGGTGATACGGCGGGTTAAACACAGAACAGTGCAACAGTCACCCTCTCAAGCCATCGCTGGTGATCCCTGAATGATTTTTGACTGATAGACTCATAGAGGTTAAACATTCATCAGCCGCACCACAAGCAGAAAACCAACTTTCCCAAAAGACCAAATCAACCATGCCCCGCACCACCACGCTAACTGTCACCTCCCTCACTCTCATCGCGCTCCTCGCCCTTTCCGGCTTTAACCCGCATGACCGGGCGACGTGGTTTTTAGAGGTATTGCCGGTGATGATTGCGCTACCCATTCTGTGGGCGACATATGGTCGCTTTCCGCTCACCAATCTGCTCTATGCGCTGATCTTTGCGCACTCGGTGGTGCTGATGGTCGGCGGGACTTATACCTATGCGCAAGTGCCGCTGGGATTTCAGTTGCAGGATTTCTTTGGCCTGAGCCGCAATCCTTACGACAAGATTGGCCACTTCTTTCAGGGCTTTGTGCCTGCGATGGTGGCGCGGGAAATTTTGCTGCGTGGTGCGTTTGTGCGCGGCGGCAAGATGCTGGCTTTTATTATCGTCTGCATTGTGCTGGCGATCAGCGCAATGTATGAGCTGATCGAATGGTGGGTGGCACTAGCCATCGGGCAAGGAGCAGATCAGTTCCTCGGCACGCAGGGCGACCCGTGGGATACGCAATCCGACATGTTTCTCGCGCTCATTGGTGCAGTCACGGCGTTGCTTGTTCTCTCGCGCGCGCATGATCGCCAGATGCGCCAGCTCAAACCACGCGCTGCTGCTTGATTTATTGAGTGGTCACAGGGCCAAAACAGGCCCCGTGAAAAGTCGGCGCTGGTGAGACGGCGCAAAATACTCCGCGCGATGCAGCAGTCTTTTCCGACATCATTTCAGAAAAAAAAAGACTTCGAATTTAGCTCTGCCACAATGCCTAAAAAAATCGCCGCGCCAAACCAGTTGTTATGGCGAAAGGCTTTGAAGCATTGCATGCGGTCACGATCACGAATGAGAAAAAAATGGTAGATGGCTATCAGCCCTGCCACGAGAAGGCCTGACTGATACAGCAAGCCAAAACCAAGCGCTTCGCCCACCATGGCGAGGATGAGCAAGGCCATGACATAACAGATCATCACCGCTGCCACATCAAACGAGCCGAAGGTGATCGCGGCTGTCTTGATACCAATCTTGAGATCATCCTCGCGGTCAACCATGGCGTATTCGGTGTCATACGCCACTGCCCAAAAAATATTCGCGCCCAGCATTGCCCATCCCAAGGGCGGGACATGCCCCATCACTGCGGCAAATGCCATCGGGATGCCAAAGCCGAAGGCGATGCCGAGATAGGCTTGCGGGATGGCAAAAAAACGTTTGGTGAAGGGATAGCTTGCCGCAAGAAATACCGCCACCAACGCAAGTGGCCAGATGTCTTGCCAGATCGGCAGAATCAACAGCCCGGCGCACAGCGTGAGCGCCGCCGCCAACACCAGCGCCTCACGCGGCGAGACACGGCCTGCGGCCAACGGCCGGTCTTTCGTGCGCGCCACATGCGGGTCAAAATCACGGTCAGCCCAATCGTTGATCACGCAGCCAGCCGAGCGCATCAAGAGCGTGCCCAGGGTAAAAATCCAGACCAGGAATAGAGGCGGCTGGCCATGAGTGGCAATCCACAAGGCCCACAGTGTCGGCCACAGGAGCAGCAGCGTACCGATCGGCTTATCCAGCCGCATCAGCTTTTCGTACGTGTCTAGTTTTTCGATGAGCGCTGTGTAATTCATGAACAAATCACGCCATGAAGAGGGCAGCTTGCCGTATCACCAGAACCGACTTTTTGGCCACCTGCTAACTGAGAAAAATCAAACCGGTTTTTCATCTGGTGATACAAAAGCTCAAGCCGGGAAAACACCGGTAGATAAATAGCGGTCGCCCCGGTCGCAGATGATGCTGACGATGACAGCATTTTCAACGGTAGCCGCAATGCGCAAGGCAATATGCACGCCACCGCCGGAAGAAATGCCCGCAAAGATGCCTTCTTCACACGCCAGGCGCCGCGTCATGTTTTCGGCTTCTGCCTGGCTGACGTTTTCAACTTGATCGACACGGCTGGCATCAAAAATTTTGGGCAGATACGCTTGGGGCCATTTACGAATGCCGGGAATTTGCGATCCTTCTTCGGGCTGGCAGCCGATAATGCGAATGGCTGGATTTTGCGCTTTCAAAAAACGCGAGCAGCCCATGATGGTGCCGGTGGTACCCATGCTGGAGACAAAATGTGTGATGCGTCCTTCTGTATCGCGCCAGATTTCTGGCCCGGTACCCTCAAAGTGCGACTGGGGATTATCGACATTGGCGAATTGATCCAACACACGGCCCCGACCGGCGCGTACCATTTCTTCGGCAAGATCACGCGCAGATTCCATGCCGCCAGCTTTGGGTGTCAGAATAAGCTCAGCACCAAAGGCTTTCATGGTCTGGCGCCGCTCAATGCTTTGATTCTCGGGCATGATGAGCACCATGCGATAACCCCGCATCGCGGCGGCCATGGCTAGAGCAATGCCGGTATTGCCTGACGTGGCTTCAATCAGCGTGTCGCCCGGCTTGATTTCGCCTCGCGCTTCAGCGTGCATAATCATGGAAAGCGCGGGCCGATCTTTAACTGACCCGGCAGGGTTATTGCCTTCCAGCTTGACCAGAATCACATTGTTGCGTTGAGCATTTTCTGCTCCAGGCAAACGCTTGAGCTGAACCAACGGGGTATTGCCAACAAAATCTTCCAGTGTTTTCCACGTCATGGGGGATACTTTCAGATGACTCATTGACTCATTGACTCAGGCAGCGAATGTAATCAGCCACACCGTCCGCTACCGAAAAAAATTCATTTTTGTAGCCTGCATGGCGTAGCTGTGTGAGATCCGCCTCGGTAAAACTTTGGTATTTACC
This sequence comes from Rugosibacter sp., assembly GCA_030645365.1. Lineage (GTDB taxonomy): Bacteria > Pseudomonadota > Gammaproteobacteria > Burkholderiales > Rhodocyclaceae > Rugosibacter. The sequence continues at coordinate 18,201 of JAUSMB010000035.1, read as the reverse complement.
CTTTAAGGCCTCAGGAAAGGCAATGTATTCAATGGCACCTTGCGCGACCAGCTCAACCAGCGGCAAAGCGGGCAATCCATCTAAGCTGCGGCAGGCATTCACTGTCGCCACCGCGAGCTCATTGAAGCTTTGCGCGCGCCCGCTACCCAGGTTGTAAATGCCGGAAACACCGCTTTCAAGAAATGCCATATTGACTTTGACGACATCGGCCACATACACAAAATCGCGTTTCTGCTCGCCATTGTCATAGCCATCAAAACCTTCAAACAGTTTGACTTTGCCTTGGCTGCGGTATTGATTGAAGTGATGAAAAGCCACCGAGGCCATACGCCCTTTATGTTGCTCGCGCGGGCCATACACATTGAAATAACGAAAGCCGGTAATTTGCGCGTCGGTGCTGGCCGCATGCGACTCTAGTCGGCGACGCACGACTTGATCGAACAGGAATTTTGAATACCCGTAAACATTCAATGGCGCTTCAAACTCACGTTGCTCACGAAAGACATTGCCACCACCATAGACAGAGGCGGAAGAGGCATAGAGAAAGGGCACTTCCTGCTCTTGGCAGTGATTCAGCAAAGACAACGAGTAACGATAATTATTGGCCATCATGTAGCGACCATCGGTTTCCATTGTGTCTGAACAAGCACCTTGATGCAAAACCGCTTCAAGATGCCCATCAAAATGACCCTGCGTGACCATATCGATAAATTCTTGCTGATCAAGATAATCGGCAATGTCGCAATCAGTGAGATTGCTGAATTTATCTGCTTGGGCAAGGTTATCGACGGCAATAATCTCAGTGATGCCACGTTCATTGAGCGCCTTGACAAGATTAGATCCGATAAATCCACATGCACCCGTTACGATGTAATACATAAGCAACCTCTATGGTTTGGTTAGCGTGTTACTTCTAAAGCAAAGTGCTTTGTTTTAGTTCATCCAGTGAACACGTGGCCGTGCCCAATTTACCGACCACCACGCCCGCAGCGCGATTAGCCAGGAACAGCGCCTGGTCAAGCGGCAAGCCACTCGCCAGCATCACGGCCAGCGTAGCGATTACGGTATCACCCGCACCGCTGACATCATAAACTTCACGCGCAACAGCGGCTTCGTTGCGCACGCCATCTGCTGAGAACAAGGTCATGCCTTCTTCGCTACGGGTGACCAGCAAGGCGGTTAGACCAAGCGATTCACGCAACTGCTGCGCTTTGGCGACGAGCTCGGCTTCGTTTTGCCATTTGCCGGTAACTTCACGCAGCTCTGCACGATTGGGCGTGAGCAAAGTAGCGCCTGCATAGCGCGCGTAATCTTCACCTTTGGGGTCGACCAGCACGGGCTTACCTGCATCCTTTGCGCGCTGTATCATTTCAGTGATGTGCGTCAAGCCGCCTTTACCGTAGTCAGACAAAATCACGACATCGCAATCTGCAAGCCGTGCGCTGAAATCAGCCAGCTTCGCGCGTAGCACTTCGTGATCCGGCGTGTTTTCAAAATCAATGCGCAAGAGCTGTTGTTGCCGCCCAATCACGCGGAGTTTGACCGTGGTATTCAGCCCGGCATCTTCATGCAAACTGGATTCGATGTTCGCGTCAGACATCAATTGCGCCAGCGTTTTTCCCGCCTCATCGGCACCGACGACTGAGAGCAAAGAAACCCTGGCTCCCAATGCTGCACAATTTCTCGCCACGTTAGCCGCGCCGCCGGGTCGCTCTTCGACTTTTTCAATTTTCACGACAGGCACAGGCGCCTCTGGCGAAATGCGCGATACCTCACCAAACCAGTAACGGTCCAGCATAACATCGCCCACAATGAGCACGCGTGCAGCAGAGGTGTCAGGTAATGAGGTATTCATAAGCAGCCCTGACTAGGGATAAACTTTTTCGCGTGATTGATTTGCGAATGGTTGCGGATTTTCATAGGATTTCTATACGCTAGATCGTGATATCAAATTCTTCTGTCCGCTTGGGCGGGTAAGTTTCCCAACCCCCACAGCCGGGGCAACGCCAATAAAACTGGCGCGCTTTAAAACCACAGGCATCGCAACGATAGCGCGCGACTCGCCGTGTGTGGTTATGAATCAAGTGTTTGACCAGCTCCAGATCAGGGCGACGGGCTTCGGACGAAACCAGCACCTGCGCTTCCAGAAATTTTTCCAGCCCAAGCAAAGTAGGATTGCGGCGCAGCTCATCGCGCGCAAGCTGATAAGCCGCTTCAATATGACCTTCTTCAATTTCAACTCGCAAGACAACCTCAAGTAAATCAAGCGAGGGGTGACGCTCTTGCCAGGCACGCAGCAATTCAACACCCTCGGCCTTGCGCCCCAGATGGGTGTACGCTGTCATCAAGCGGTCAGCCACCAGCCCGACATACATCGGGTTGTATTGCTCAATGCGTTTCCAATAGTCAATCGCCGCACCCCAGGAATATTGACTTTGCGGCGTGTTGCCAGCACCGACTTTTACTTCGCAATCGCCTAATAACAAAAGTGCACGAACACATTTCCGGTTACGCGTCAGCGCAGTCTGTAGAAGCTCCCGGGCTTCATCCACCTGTCCGCTCAACAGGGCATTGGCAGCCATCTCACAGTGAAACTCTGCAACAGCCTTTTGCCACAGATGATCTGCATGGTCAGGCAAGGCTTCGGCGATTTCAATGGCTTTCTTCCATTCTTTTTCTTGCTGATAAATTTCCAGCAAATTTTTAAGGGCTTCTTCATCGCGCTCTGTGCCGCGCAACTTGAGAAAGATTTCTTCGGCACGATCCAGCAAACCGGCTTTGAGATAATCCTGCCCAAGTTCAGATAGTGCATGTAATCTCTGTGCCGGATCCAGCGCATCGCGATCAATCAGATGCTGATGCATGCGAATGGCGCGATCCGTCTCGCCACGGCGGCGAAACAAACTGCCTAACGTGAAGTGCAGTTCAATTGTTTCCGGATCAACCCGTGCCGCTTCAATAAAGGCTTCGATCGCTTGATCGGGTTGTTCGTTGAGAAGGAAATTCAACCCTTTGAAGTAAGAGTGGGGCAAAGCCCGCGACTCGTTGACCAGCTGCTTAATATCAATACGCGCAGCAATCCAGCCGAGTACAAAAAATCCGGGGATGGCGAGTAACCACCAAAGCTCAATTTCCATTGTTTTATTTGGCGCTTACGCGCTTAAGCATTCACGCATTGTCTTTAGCCTTGCGGCGGCGCGAGAAGCTGATCGCCGCAGTTAATCCGACAGCGACACCGAGTGTAAAAACAGTCAGAATGACAAGTGAAATAGGCGCTGTCCATTCTTGACCGAAAAAAAACCGCAGCAGCATCGTGCCGCTATTTTTGATCGCCAAACCCAGCAGAGCAAAAAACAGGAGGGCGCGAATCACCCACAGGAAAAATCGGAATAAGGTCGGCATCATAATCAGTCAGACAGTATGCAAGCAGCAGAATGAAAAAAGCGGCACCTATTAACAGGTACCGCTTTTATACAACGTTACTGTGACATTCACGGCTTTGTTAGCCCAAGATCAACCCGCTCCCGCAACTCTTTACCGGCTTTGAAGTGGGGTACGTACTTTTCAGGCACGTTAACCTTCTCACCCGATTTAGGGTTACGACCAATCCGTGGCGGGCGATAGTTCAATGAAAAACTACCAAACCCACGGACTTCAATGCGATCTCCACTGACCAGTGCCGCAGAGAGCGCATCGAGCAAGACCTTTACCGCGTAATCGGCATCTTTCGCCCCTAATTGCGGAAAACGCTCTGCCAACCGGTTGATAAGTTCCGATTTAGTCATGATGACAGCGAATTATTGCTGCTTGAGCTTGGCTTTGAGCAAAGCACCCAAGCTCGTCGTGCCAGCATTACCCGCACTCTCTGAAGCCAGCTTCTGAATTGCGGAAGACTGCTCAGCCTGATCCTTGGCTTTAATGGATAGATTGATAGAACGCGTTTTGCGATCCACGTTAATAATCATTGCCTCTACCACATCGCCTACTTTCAGATGCTGTGTCATATCTTCTGTCCGCTCACGCGAAAACTCGGACACCCGCAGATAGCCTTCGACATCATCACCCAGATCAATCACCGCACCGCGTGCATCAACACTTTTCACCGGGCCGGTCACCATGCTGCTCTTGTCGTGAGTCGCTACGAAGCTGGTGAATGGATCGCCATCAAGCTGTTTAACGCCCAGAGAAATACGCTCTTTTTCAACATCAATCGCCAGCACCAATGCCTCGAGCTCATCACCCTTCTTGAAGTTTTGCTTGGCCTCTTCACCAGGCGTCGACCAGGATAGGTCGGAGAGATGAATCAAACCATCAATACCGCCGGGCAGACCGATAAACACGCCAAAATCAGTGATCGACTTGATCAAGCCTTTGACTTTATCGCCCTTCTTGTGATTCATCTCAAAATCTTCCCATGGGTTGGGAATGCACTGCTTCATGCCCAATGAGATGCGGCGTCGCTCTTCATCAATTTCAAGAATCATGACTTCAACTTCATCACCCAATTGAACAACCTTGGTCGGATGAATATTCTTGTTGGTCCAGTCCATTTCTGAAACGTGCACCAAGCCTTCGATGCCCTGTTCAATTTCAACAAACGAGCCGTAGTCAGTCAGATTGGTGACATTACCAAACAGACGCGTTCCAGCGGGGTAACGGCGTGCGATGCCCACCCATGGGTCTTCACCCAATTGCTTCATGCCCAAACTCACACGATTTTTCTCTTGGTCAAACTTGAGCACTTTGGCGGTGACTTCATCACCGACATTGATCACTTCGCTCGGGTGACGCACGCGACGCCAAGCCAGGTCAGTAATGTGCAGCAGACCATCAATCCCGCCGAGATCCACAAACGCACCGTAATCCGTGATGTTCTTGACGATGCCCTTGATAATCGTGCCTTCCTTGAGCACTTCCAGCAGTTGTTGACGATCTTCACCCATAGTTGCTTCCATCACCGCACGGCGGGAAACCACCACGTTGTTACGCTTGCGATCGAGCTTGATGACTTTGAATTCGAATTCTTTGCCTTCAAAAGGCGTGGTGTCCTTGACGGGGCGAGTATCTACCAGAGAGCCCGGCAAAAAGGCACGAATGCCATTCACCATGACCGTGAGGCCACCTTTGACTTTACCGCTGACAAAACCCTTGACCAACGTACCGTCGACCATTGCTTTGTCGAGATCATTCCAGGCAGAAATGCGCTTGGCTTTTTCACGCGATAAACGCGTCGCGCCGTAGCCGTCTTCAAGCATTTCAATAGCCACTTGAACAAAATCGCCCGGAGCGACTTCAAGCTCGCCACGTTCGTTTTGAAACTCTTCAATAGCAATCGCGCTTTCCGATTTAAGGCCGGCGTTAACGATGACAAAATTTTGATCCAGACGAATCACTTCGGCCGTAATCACTTCACCGGCGCGCATTTCCTGACGCTGGAGGCTTTCCTCAAATAACGCGGCAAAGCTTTCCATGGATGAATTTTCGGCAATAGCAGTAGTTGACATTAGGTTTGGTACCTTACAAGTTTTTGTCACTCACGTGACAGGTTGGTTTCTCTTCGCTGGCTCAACGGGTAGTCTTGCCAGCACGCGGGATAAAACTAAAACACTCTAAAACAAGGCCTGCACAGCATATCTGACACCTGAGTTACAAACTTTTCACAAGCTTTCTGTAACCAGCGCCATCACTGCATCGACCGCTTCTGCAATCCCCATCTGGGTGGTATCAACCAGGTGAGCATCTTTACATTGACGAAGAGGCGCTTCGCTCCGTTGAGCGTCGCGTTCATCCCGTGTTTGCAAATCCTGCAAAAGGCCGAGCATATTAGCAGCTAAGCCCTTTGCGATCAACTGTTTATAACGCCTTTCTGCCCGTGTCTCGGCTGAGGCTGTCAGGAACACCTTGACAGTGGCTGACGGGAAGACCACCGAGCCCATATCGCGCCCATCCGCCACCAATCCCGGGAAGCGTCGCCATGCTCGCTGACGCGCCAGTAAAGCCGCGCGAACCTCGGCAATGGCTGCCACGCACGAGGCGCCTGCAGAGGCTTCTTCGGTACGAATTGCATCGGTAACATCGTCTGCATTCAAGAAAACATCTCCGTTTTCAAAACGTGCAGGCAAGGTAGCCGCCAACGCCGCCACCCTGGGTGCATCATCCAGCGCAACGCCTGCACGAACGGCCGCTAATGCAGTGAGCCGATACAGTGCGCCGCTATCCAGATAGTGATAGCCCAACTTTGCCGCGACTAACGACGCGACTGTCCCTTTGCCAGAGGCCGAGGGACCATCAATGGCAATGACAGGTGCCGAAATTTCGGCCAGCGCAGCAAAGTAATCCGGAAATGTTTTGCGTACGCAATCCGGATCGTTAATCACCACGGGCACACCTGCAAACGCCACCAACGAAAAGCACATCGCCATGCGGTGGTCGTCATAGGTATCCACCACCACGTCACGACGTAAACTCGGCGCTGGCGAGACGGCGAGCCAGTCGCTGCCCTCCTCGATGACAGCACCGAATTTGCGCAATTCAATTGCCATTGCGGCGATGCGATCCGTTTCCTTCACCCGCCAGGAGCCGATATTGCGCAGCACACAGCGGCCATCGGCAAATAATGCACACACGGCCAGCGTCATCGCCGCATCGGGAATGTGATTCAGATCGAGGTCGAATGCCTTGATTTTCCGGGCGCTATTTGATGTTGCGGCAGCCTCGATAAAATTCTCGCCCCAGGTGATGCACGCGCCCAGTTTTTCCAGCGCATCGGCAAACCGCACATCGCCCTGGATACTGTTTTTGCCGACGCCTTCCACACGCACCGGCCCGCCGCCAAGTAATCCCGCCGCCAGAAAATAGGAGGCAGAAGACGCATCGCCTTCAACGTGTAAAACGCCGGGACTGCGATAGCGCTGCCCGGCGGGAATGATAAAACGCTGCCAGCCTTCACGTTGCACCTCGACACCAAAGCGCGCCATGAGGTTCAGCGTGATTTCAACATAGGGTTGAGAAATCAACTCGGTGGTCATTTCAACAACGGCCTCTTCACCGCTCAATGGCAAAGCCATCAGCAGCGCGCTGAGAAACTGCGAAGACACATCGCCGCGCAGGCGAATGGGTTGCGCCAGTTGAATCGTCGCGGGGAAAACTTCCAGTGGCGGAAAACCCGCCTCGCCGGTATAACGCACATCCGCACCGACCTGCCGCAAGCCATCCACCAGATCGCCGATCGGCCGCTCATGCATGCGTGGCACACCACTCAAGCGGTAATGCCCGCCGGACAAGGCCAGCGCTGCGGTCAGCGGACGGATCGCAGTACCGGCATTGCCCATGAAAAGATCAGCTGCTTTTACCGGAAATGCACCGCCACAGCCTTCGATTCTCCATGTACGATCATCAATCGCCGTCATGCCAACGCCGAGTTTTTCGAGCGCGGCCAGCATCACCTGCGTGTCATCGGCCACCAGCACATCACGAATCTCGGTCGTGCCTTCAGCCAGCGCCGCCAGCAACAGCATGCGGTTGGAAATACTCTTCGAGCCCGGCAGACGGACACAGCCAGATGCTGTGCGCAATGGCGGCAAAACTAGCGTGTCCATCATTCTCCTGGGGGTGTGAGACTATCGAGCCACGCATCGCGGCGCGTGCGCGCGGTGTCGAACATGGCCTGCAAACCTTGGGCATCCGCTCCGGCTAGCAAACTGCGGGTGCGCATCAATTCGGCCATATAGGCATCCAGTTCAACCAGCAGCGCAGCGCGGTTGGCCAGGCAGATGTCACGCCACATTTCCGGATGGCTGCTGGCAATGCGCGTGAAATCGCGGAAGCCGCCAGCGGCGAAGCCAAACAGTTGGTCGGCATCCGTGCGCTGGGCGAATTCATGCACCAGCGCAAAAGCCAGCAAATGCGGCAGGTGGCTGACCGCAGCAAATATCTGGTCATGGGCTGCGGCATCCAGTTGAGACACCTGCGCGCCACAGGCTTCCCAGGCACGCTGCACGAGCGCGACCCGTGCTACAGAATTTTCCGCCAGCGGCGTCAACACCACGCGCTTGTCCTGAAAGAGATTGGCCTGGGCGGCCTCGACCCCGCTTTTTTCGGCACCCGCAATCGGATGCCCCGGCACAAACTGGGCGATTTTTTCGCCGAATGCGATCCGCGCCGCAGCGGCCACATCCAGTTTGGTGCTGCCGCCATCAGTCACGATGGCATCTGGCGGCAAATGCAGCGCTAGCGCCTGCATCACCGGCAACATCTGCCCCACGGGCATAGCCAGAAACACCAGATCGGCATCCTGCAAGGCATCCGCCCAATCGCTGGCGATGCGGTCAATCACGCCGCGCTGTTGCGCCGCGACCAATGACGCCTGCCTGCGGCCAAGGCCAACCACTTCACCGACCGCGCCGGCTGTCTTGAGCGCCAGCGCAAACGAGCCGCCAATCAGCCCGACACCACAGACGACGACTTTTTTCAGCATCATCCGTGCAGGGCTTTTTCCAGCGACGCGAGAAAACGCTGGTTTTCCGTTTCGCGGCCGATGGTCACGCGCAAATGATTGGGCATGCCATAGCCGCCCAGCGGCCGCACGATCACGCCCTGTTTGAGCAGGCGCTGGTTGATGGCCGCGCCATCGGGCACGGCGATGGTGATGAAATTGCCATGCGATGGAATATGTTCCACGCCCAGATGCTTCACCCCACTGATGAGCTGCTCCATGCCCTGACGGTTGAGCGTGTAGCTTTCAGCCAGAAACAGATGGTCGTCCAGCGCGGCCAGCGCCGCGGCCAAGCCGAGATTGCCGACATTGAATGGCTGGCGCACACGGTTCATCAGATCGGCGACTGCGGCATGCGCCACCGCATAGCCCACGCGCAACCCGGCCAGCCCGTAGATTTTGGAGAATGTGCGGGTCACCACCAGGTTCGGGAAATCCCTGACCCAGGCGACGCTGTCCACCCGCTCGGCCGGTGGCAGATATTCGGTGTAAGCCTCATCCAGCACCACCACGACATGCGGCGGAATACGCTCGATCAACGCACGGACATCGGCATACGGCAAAAATGTGCCCGTCGGATTGTTCGGATTGGCGATCCACAGCACGCGCGTATCCGGACGGATGGCTGCCAACAGCGTCACCGGGTCATGGCCGTAGTGTTTTGCCGCTGCGACAATGGTCGCGCCACCGGTGATTTCAGTGACCAGCGCATAAATGGCAAACGCATATTCCGCGACCACACTGGAGCGCCCTGCCGAGAGGAATGCGCGCGCCACCAGATCAAGCAGGTCATTCGAGCCATTGCCTAACACAACCTGCTCCGCCGTCACGCCATGACGCTCGGCCAGCGCGGCGATCAACTCGAACTGGTCCGGGTAACGCTCGGCGCCGACGAGCGCCGCTTCGATGGCCCGCCGCGCCAGCGGGCTCATGCCCAGCGGATTTTCATTCGACGCCAGCTTGATGATTTGTTCCTGCGGAATACCCATTTCACGCGACAACTGGGTAATCGGTTTGCCCGGAAGATACGGGGAAATGCCGCGGATATAAGGCAATGCCTGGGATGCCGTGCTCATCATGAAACCTCAGTAGACCGCTTTGGGGTAAGAGCCGAGACGCTTGACGAAACCGGCGCGGCTCTCCAGTCCGGCCAGGGCACTCGCCACCGCTGGTTCGTCTTGATGGCCTTCGATGTCGATATAGAAAACATATTCCCAATGGTTGCCACCCAACCGGCGTGCCGGGCGGGATTCGAGGCGGCTCATCGAAACACCGTTGTCGGCGAAGGGCGCCAGCAGGTGATGGATCGCGCCGGGGCGGTTCAGGGTCGAACAGATCAGCGAGGTTTTATCCGCACCGGAAGGCGCGGCGTCATGCTCGGCGATGATGACGAAGCGCGTCGTGTTGTTCGGGTCGTCCTCGATGTTGGCGGCCAGTATGGGCAACCCGTAGAGCGCTGCGGCTGCCTCACCGGCGATGGCTGCTGCCCCTGCTTCGCTTGCCGCCAGTCGCGCCGCCTCGGCATTGCTGGCCACGGCAACACGCGGCACGTTCGGCAGCTTGCGGTTCAACCACTCGTGGCACTGAGCCAGCGACTGGGCATGAGAATACACACACTGCACTTCGCCCGACGAGTCGACCTTGCCCATCAGGTTGTGGTGGATGGGCAGGGTCACCTCGCCGCAGATCATCAACGGTGAGGACAGCAGCAGGTCCAGCGAGCGGCCGACGGCGCCTTCGGTGGAATTTTCCACCGGCACCACGCCGTAAGGGGCATTGCCGGATTCAACTGCGCGGAAAACGTCGTCGATCGCGGCACACGACAACAAGGTCGGCGCGCCGCCGAAGTGCTTGCGTACAGCCGCTTCGGAATAGGTGCCCGCCGGGCCGAGATAGGCAATGGTCAGCGGCTGTTCCAGCGACAGGCAGGCGGACATGACTTCGCGCACGATGCGCTGCATGGCCACTGCCGGGAGCGGGCCGGGATTTGTCTCAGCCACGCGGCGCAGCACCTGCGCCTCGCGCTCCGGGCGATAGATGTTGCCCTGCTTGATCTCGCCGACGCGCTGGGCCAGCCTGGCCCGCTCGTTGATCAGACGCAACAGTTCGCTGTCAATAGCGTCGATACCGACGCGCAGCTTGCCCAGTTCTTCTTCGTTAGCCATGGGTGCGCTCGAACTCCTTCAGGTAAGTCACCAGGGCCTGCACGCCTTCAATGGGCATGGCGTTGTAGATCGAGGCGCGCATGCCGCCGACCGACTTGTGTCCCTTCAGCTGGAGCAGGCCCGCTGCTTTCGCGCCGGACAGAAAGTCTTCGTTCAGCGACTCATCGCGCAGAAAGAAAGGCACGTTCATGCGCGAGCGGAAAGCCTTTTCTACGTGGGTCTGGTAAAAATCCGTCGAATCCAGATAGCCATACAGCAACTCGGCCTTGGCGATATTGCGCGCTTCCATGGCCGGCAGCCCACCCTGGCGCTTGAGCCACTGGAAAACCAGGCCGGCGATGTAAATGGCATAGGTCGGCGGCGTGTTGTACATCGAGCCATGTTCGGCCACGGTCTTGAACTCGAAGGCCGAAGGGCAAATCGGCAAGGCGCGGTCAAGCAGGTCATCGCGCACAACCACCAGGGTCAGGCCGGCAGGGCCGATGTTCTTCTGCGCGCCACCGAAAATCAGCCCGTAGCGCGAAACGTCGATAGGCCGCGACAAGATGTGCGAGGAAAGGTCGGCGACCAATGGCAGGTCAGGCCGGCCCAGCGCGCGCATGTCGGGCAGTTCATGGCACTCGACACCGTCGATGGTTTCGTTAGTGCAGATGAACAGGTAGGCCGGATCGGCGGAGAGATCAAAAGTCGGCGCTGGCGGCACGGCGAGAAAGGGGCCCTGCAGCGCACCGGCCGCGAGATGCGGCGTGCAATACTTCTTCGCCTCCTTGAAGGACTTCACCGACCACGAGCCGGTCACGACGTAGTCGGCAGCCTTCCGCGCGCCGAGCAGATTCATCGGAATGATGGCGTTTTCGGCAATCGCTCCGCCTTGCATGAATAATATTTTGTAGTTGGCGGGCACCGCCAGCAGTTCGCGCAAGTCGGCTTCCGCCTGGGCGATGATGCCCGTGAATTCCTTGCCGCGATGGCTCATTTCCATCACCGACATACCCGAGCCGTGCCAGTCGAGCATCTCCGCCGCCGCCTGGCGCAGCACTTCCTCCGGTAGCACGGCAGGGCCGGCGCTGAAGTTGAAGACCCGGCTCAAGGCCACCATTCCCGATTCTGTTGAGGGCAAGGCGCGGCAGCATGACGCTCAGAACGACTGCTCATTTCTCACTGCTCTCCGCGCCATCCTCGCCTTCGACTACGCCATCGCCCGCATCACCCACATCACCCTCCTCTTCAGCCTCGACCACTTTTTCGAGACCGGCAAGGAAAGTGCCCTTGTCGAGATTGATCAGCGTCACGCCCTGGGTCGAGCGGCCCATGACGCGGATATCATTCACCCGCGTGCGGATCAGCACACCACCGGTAGAAATCAGCATAATCTCTTCGCGAGTTTCGCCCGGGGCGGACAACACCGCCGCCACCACGCGGCCATTGCGCTCGGAAGTCTGGATCGCAATCATGCCCTTGGTGCCACGGCCATGGCGGGTATATTCGGCAATCGGCGTGCGTTTGCCATACCCATTTTCAGTCGCCGTCAGCACTGCCCATTCCTCACTATCGGCGACCAGCATGGAAATGAGCTTCTGCCCATCTTCCAGCATCATGCCGCGCACGCCGCGCGCTTCACGTCCCATGGGACGCACATCATCTTCGGCAAAACGCACCGCCTTACCCGCGTCCGAGAACAACATCACGTCGCATTGGCCGTTGGTAATCGCCACGCCGATCAGGTGATCGCCATCATCCAGGCCCACTGCGATGATGCCGGCCTTGCGCGGATTGGCAAAGCTGGTCAGCGGCGTCTTCTTCACCGTGCCCATGCCCGTGGCCATGAAAACGAAATGCTGCTCGTCGAATTCCTTAACCGGCAGGATGGCGGTAATCTTTTCATCCTTTTCCAGCGGGAAATAATTGATGATGGGTTTGCCACGCGAGTTGCGCGCGCCTTCCGGCGTTTCGTACACCTTCAGCCAATACACACGGCCACGACTCGAGAAGCACAAAATGTAATCGTGGGTATTGGCGATGAACAGGCGGTCGACAAAATCGTCATCCTTGACCGCCGCCGCCTGCTTGCCGCGCCCACCGCGCTTTTGCGACTGGTAGACCGCCAGCGGCTGGCGCTTGATGTAGCCGGTATGCGATAGCGTCACCACCATGTCTTCGCGCACGATCAGGTCTTCGAGGCTGATATCTGCGGTATCGAAGACGATTTCTGAACGTCGTGCATCGCCATATTGCGTTTTGATCGCGGCCAGCTCTTCGCCAATGATGGCGGTAATACGCTCAGGGCGAGCCAGGATGTCGAGCAAGTCCAGAATCTGTGCCATCACCTCGCGATACTCGCTGACAATTTTGTCTTGCTCAAGGCCGGTCAAGCGCTGAAGACGCAGCTCAAGAATCGCCTGTGCTTGCACATCCGACAACAAATAACCATCTGGCGACATGCCAAATTCAGGCGCCAGGCCATCAGGCCGCGAAACTTGTGCGGACGCGCGTTCCAGCATGCCCTCAACCAGCTCGGAGCGCCAGATGCGGCCCATCAGGCCACGCTTGGCTTCAACTGGCGTCTGTGCTGCTTTAATGAGCGCGATGATTTCATCCACATTCGACAAGGCAACGGCCAAACCTTCAAGAATGTGCCCGCGCTCGCGCGCCTTGCGTAACTCAAACACTGTGCGCCGCGTAACCACTTCGCGCCGGTGGCTAAGAAAGCACTCCAGCATTTCCTTCAGATTAAGCAACCGTGGCCGACCATCAACCAAGGCCACCATATTCATGCCGAACGTATCTTGCAGCTGCGTCTGTTTGTATAAATGATTAAGAATTACTTCGGGCACTTCACCGCGCTTTAACTCGATCACCAGGCGCATGCCAGATTTATCCGACTCATCCTGAATGTGCGCGATGCCTTCTATTTTCTTTTCATGTACCAGTTCGGCGATTTTCTCCTGCAGCGTCTTTTTGTTAACCTGGTAAGGTAGCTCGTCAACGATAATGGCCTGCCGACCATTACGCTCAATGTCTTCAATATGCGTGCGCGCACGCATGATCACCCGGCCACGCCCCGTCATGTAACCATCGCGCACACCGGAAACGCCATAAATCAAAGCCGCAGTGGGAAAATCCGGCGCTGGTATGACGGCAATCAATTCTTCAATCGTCATCGCAGGATTCGCCAGCAAAGCCAAACAGGCTTCAACCACCTCATTCAGATTGTGTGGCGGAATGTTGGTCGCCATGCCAACGGCAATGCCTGACGAACCATTAATGAGCAGATTGGGAATTCGAGCAGGCATGACCAGAGGCTCTTGCTCCGAGCCATCATAGTTCGGACCAAAATCAACGGTTTCCTTATCAATATCGATCAGCAACTCGTGGCCGATACGCGCCATGCGTATCTCGGTGTACCGCATGGCAGCGGCGTTATCGCCGTCCACCGAACCAAAGTTACCTTGCCCATCAACCAGCATGTAACGCAGTGAAAAATTCTGCGCCATGCGAACGATCGTGTCATAAACAGCTGTATCACCGTGCGGATGGTATTTACCAATCACGTCACCGACAATACGCGCCGACTTCTTATACGCCCTGTTCCAGTCGTTGGAAAGCTCGTGCATGGCGAACAACACACGACGATGCACCGGCTTGAGACCATCTCGCACATCGGGGAGCGCCCGGCCCACAATCACGCTCATGGCGTAATCGAGATAAGAGTGACGCATTTCCTCTTCTAGGCTGATGGGTAAAGTTTCTTTTGCGAACGAAGTCATGTGGGCGGCCTTTACCCATAAATGGCAAGGCGATAGCGATAAAAGCTGGCGATTTTAGCATGCATGGGCCAACCTAACAGTTGTCTGAATGGCCTGAATCTGATTGAATTCAGACATGAACCCAGAAAACTCACAAGTAGCGATCGACCTGCTGATTTACCCAAAATGGATCATCCCGATTGAGCCCACTGGCGTCACCTTGTCCGACCACGCCCTGGCAATAAATGATGGCTGCATTGTTGACCTGTTACCTTGCGAGAAGGCGTTAAAACTTTATTCACCACGTGAGGAAGTTGAGCTACCCAGCCATGTCCTATTACCAGGATTAGTTAACCTGCATACCCACGCCGCCATGTCACTTTTGCGTGGTTACGCTGACGATTTACCATTAAATACCTGGCTATCTGAGCATATCTGGCCCGCCGAAGCCCGCCACCTCAGCGCTGATTTCGTCCATACAGGTACGTTGCTCGCTTGTGCTGAAATGTTGCGCGGCGGCATCACAACCTTTAACGACATGTACTTTTTTCCGGCGGCCGCAGCCGATGCCGTGCGCCAATCCGGCATGCGTGCAGCGCTAGGTCTCGTTGTACTGGACCACCCCACCAACTACGCAGCAGACGCAGACGACTACCTCGCCAAAGGGCTCGCCTTGCGTGACGCGTGCAAAGACTATCCTCTACTAAGCTTTTGCCTCGCACCACACGCACCCTACACCGTCTCCGACAAAACCTTCGAAAAAATCGCCACGCTATCCGCCCAGCTGGAAATTCCGATCCACACCCACTTACACGAAACTCGGCATGAGATTGCAGAAAGCATCACACAGTACGGGGTTCGCCCTATGCAAAGGCTGCACACGCTCGGCTTGCTAGGGCCGCAATTCATCGCCGTCCACGCCGTACATCTCGAAGCCGCTGAAATTGATCAATTAAGCCTCACAGGCTGTCACATTGCCTTTTGCCCCACATCGAACCTCAAGCTAGGCAGCGGCATTCCCAACATAAAACCCATACACCAACGAGGAATCAACTTTGGGCTAGGCACAGATAGCGCCGCCTCTAATAATCGACTCGACATTTTTCAAGAAATGCGACTATCAACCCTGCTGGCTAAAGGAGTGAATGAAGATGCAACACTACTCACGGCCCATCAGGCACTACAGGCAGCCACGCTTAATGGCGCTAGCGCTTTAGGGCTTGATCAGCAGATTGGATCTTTGCTTCCAGGCAAAGCAGCCGACCTTTGTGCCGTCCGCCTCGATGACTGGATGCTGCAACCCTGCTTTGACCCCGCCTCTCATCTTGTCTACACTGCAGGAAGAGATAACGTTACCCATACTTGGGTCGCGGGAAAACTCCAGATGCAAAATGGCCTGCCATCAAACATTGAGATACAGCAACTATTAGCGCGCACAAACATATGGCATAATCGCCTAGCCTATTAACAATTAAGCCTGATTTTAACTACTGGCGGCATTTACTGGCCATACCCATTTCATTAACCATATAAAGGACTCACCATGATTACTCATGCTAAATACTCCGTACTGTTAGCCGCATTACTCGGCTTATCTGCCACCGCTTTTGCCCAAACCCCAGGCATCGATACTGCTGGAACCGTAGGTTATGTCATCGACCAGCGTAGCTACGTTGCCAAAAGTGGAACCGGCCTGTGCTGGCGCACCGGTTACTGGACACCTGCCATGGCAATCGAGGAATGCGATCCGGATCTGGTAAAAAAAGAAGTTGCCGCTGCTCCCGCCGCGCCTGCTGCTGCCCCAGCCCCTGCGCCAAAACCTGCCGCAGAAAAGGTGACTTTGTCAGCTGATGCTCTGTTCGACTTTAACAAGGCTATTTTGCGCAGCGAAGGCAAGGCCAAACTAGACAAACTCGTAGAAGACATCAAGAGCGTCAATCTGGAAGTGATTATCGCTACGGGCCACGCTGACCGTTTCGGCGCTGATGCCTACAACCAGAAGCTCTCCGAAAAGCGCTCTGCAGCCGTCAAAACTTACCTGGTAGGTAAGGGTGTCGATGCTAACCGCGTCTTTGCCGAAGGCAAGGGTGAAACACAGCCTGTCACAAAGCCTGATGATTGCAAAGGCTCGAAGAGCAAAAAAGTGATTGCCTGCCTGCAGCCTGATCGTCGCGTTGACATCGAAATCATCGGTACTAAAGCTCAGTAATTGCTCCTGTCAGTTAAAAAAGCCCTGCCTGGCAGGGCTTTTTTTGTTAACCTGAAAGCAAATGGAATGGAGCAATCAATGAATGCCGATCCTGCTGAATTAAAGAAATTTGGCGAACTAGCTCACCGCTGGTGGGACCCCAATTCGGAATTCAAACCTCTGCATGACATCAACCCTATTCGCCTTGAGTGGATTGAACGGCATATCAGTCTAAAAGGCAAACAGGTACTCGATGTGGGCTGTGGTGGCGGCTTACTCAGCGAAGGCATGGCAACGTTTGGGGCCAAAGTCACCGGAATTGATTTAGCCGAGAAAGCATTAGCGGTTGCCAAACTCCACTTGCTTGAAAGCGGGCAAACTGTCGATTACCAGCTCATTGCTGCTGAAGCAATGGCAATGCAAGCACCTGCTAGCTTTGACGCCGTCACCTGTCTTGAAATGCTCGAGCACGTTCCAAACCCGGCGAGCGTAGTTCAAGCCTGTGCTGATCTGGCAAAACCTGGCGGGCAAGTGTTTTTTTCCACCCTCAATCGCAACCCCAAAGCATGGTTGCTTGCTGTGCTAGGTGCTGAGTATGTTCTCAAGCTTTTACCGCGCGGCACGCATGACTACAACCATTTCATCAAACCCTCCGAACTAACCACCTATTGTCGCCAGGCAGGGCTGGCTATAACCGAAATCGTTGGTTTGAACTACAACCCGTTCACAAGGCAATGCAACCTGACAAACGATACCCAGATTAACTATCTGTTACGTGCGCAGCGGAATGACTGAAGCAACAACCAATATTCCTGCCATTTTTTTCGATCTTGATGGCACCCTTGCCGACACTGCCCCCGATTTAGCAGGCGCGCTCAACAAACTGCGCGGTGAACATGGTTTGCCCCCGCTTCCGCTGACTGAATTGCGCCCCCACATTTCAGCCGGTGCAAAAGGATTGCTTCTTGCTGGCATGAATATCGGCCCGGAAAATCCTGCATACCTTGCAGCACAACAACAGTTTCTTGCGCTGTACGAAAAAAATGTTCACAACGAAACCCAGCTTTTTGATGGCATCGCCGAGTGCCTTGATCATCTGGATAACCTGAATATTCCCTGGGGAATTGTCACCAACAAAGCACTGCGCTTTGCCGCCCCGCTGATTGCTGGCCTTGGCTTGCAGCATCGGGCAATTTGTCTGGTAGCCGGTGATAGCGCATCCCACCCCAAACCCCATCCTGCCCCCCTGCTCATGGCGGCACGCCTGGCAACGATTCAGCCTGAACATTGCATCTATATCGGTGACGACGAACGCGACATTCTGGCGGCTCACGCTGCCGGCATGAAAGCAGTCGCCGCCACGTGGGGCTATTCGGGCGATGCAAAGACCATCGCTACCTGGGGTGCTGACATTATTGTCACCTCACCCAAAGATATTTTTCGCATTGCCCTGTCAAATCGCTAGAATGCCTCTTGCAATTCGCACTTCTAGCCACATCTGTCCAGATACGGATTCAAAAAGCGCACAGCAACACAACCACTGGGGGCGACATGGCTTCGACGTGGATCAAGAAGCAGAGCAGAGCATACCGTGGCCCGGGTCACCAC
>JAUSMB010000031.1 GCA_030645365.1 Rugosibacter sp. | reverse complement strand
AATTTTCGGGCAACACCATCACCCGGCAAATGCGTCGCCTGGGCACCAGCCCGGACTGGTCGCGCGAGCGCTTCACGATGGACGCCGGGCTGTCAAAAACTGTCACCGAAACCTTTGTGCGGCTGTACAACGAAGGCCTGATCTACCGTGGCAAACGGCTGGTGAATTGGGATCCGGTGCTGGGTACGGCGGTCTCCGACCTGGAAGTAGTGAGCACCGAAGAAGATGGCTCGATGTGGCATCTCCGCTATCCGTTGGCTGAGGGTGATAACAATGGCAGCGGGCAGTTGACGGTTGCCACGACGCGGCCGGAAACCATGCTCGGCGACGTCGCAGTGATGGTGCATCCAGACGATCAACGCTATCAGCACCTCATCGGCAAGCACGTTATTCTTCCGCTGTGCAAGCGCGAGATTCCAATTATCGCGGATAGCTATGTGGACAAGGACTTCGGCACCGGCGTGGTGAAAGTCACGCCAGCGCATGACTTCAACGACCATGCCGTGGGGCAACGGCATCAACTGCCAATGATTTCCATCCTCACCCTGGAAGCGAAGATCAATGAGGCCGCGCCGGAAAAATATCGCGGCCTCGACCGTTTTGAAGCGCGCCGTGTCATCATCGCCGACCTCGAAGCCGCTGGCCTGCTCGATAGCGTCAAGCCGCACAAGCTCACCGTGCCGCGTGGTGACCGCACCGGCGTCATCATCGAACCGATGCTCACCGACCAATGGTTCGTGGCCATGAGCAAACCGGGCGCGGATGGCCAGTCCATCGTCGGCAAAGCGCTGGAAGCTGTCTCTTCCGGCGAGATCAAGTTCGTGCCAGAAAACTGGGTGAATACGTATAACCAGTGGCTGAACAACATCCAGGACTGGTGCATTTCGCGCCAGCTTTGGTGGGGACATCAGATTCCGGCCTGGTACACCGACGCAGGAAAAATCATCGTTGCACATAGCGAGGCCGAAGCGAAATCACTCGCCGCAAAAGAGGGCTATACCGGCAAGCTCAAGCGTGACGACGATGTGCTCGACACTTGGTATTCCTCGGCCTTGTGGCCGTTCTCCACGCTCGACTGGACGCCGGAATATCCGGCACAATCCAACCCCGCGCTCGATCTTTACCTGCCGTCGACGGTGCTGGTCACCGGCTTTGACATCATCTTTTTCTGGGTCGCGCGCATGGTGATGATGACCAAGCACAACACCGGCAAAATCCCCTTCAAGCACGTCTATGTGAATGGCCTGATCCGCGACGCCGAAGGCCAGAAAATGAGCAAGTCCAAAGGCAACGTGCTCGACCCGATTGATTTGATCGACGGCATCACACTCGACGACCTGGTGAAAAAACGCACCACGGGGCTGATGAATCCGAAAGACGCACCCAAGATCGAAAAACGCACGAAGAAGGAATTCCCCAATGGCATACCCGCCTTTGGCACCGATGCGCTGCGCTTTACCTTTTTGAGCCTGGCCAGCCCCGGACGCGACATCAAGTTCGACATGCAGCGCTGCGAAGGCTATCGCAATTTCTGCAACAAGCTGTGGAACGCCACGCGCTTTGTGCTGATGAATTGCGAGGGCAAGGACTGCGGCATTCCGCCCGCGCAAGAAAACGCAGCCTGTGGCGGCATCGGGCCGATTGAGTTGTCGCCCGCCGACCGCTGGATCATCAGCCGCCTGCAGGCGCTTGAATCAGACGCCGCCAAACATTTTGCCGACTACCGGTTCGACTTGCTCGCCAAGGCCGCGTATGAATTCATTTGGGATGAATACTGCGACTGGTATCTGGAACTCGCCAAGGTGCAGTTGCAAAATGGCAACGAGGCGCAGCAACGCGGCACGCGCCGCACGCTGATCCGCGTACTCGAAACCGTGCTGCGCTTGGTGCATCCGCTGATTCCCTTCATCACCGAGGAGTTGTGGCAGAAGGTTGCGCCGATTGCCGGAAAAGCGACGGGTAATGGCAGCGAATCCATCATGCTGCAATGCTACCCACAAGCCAATGAAATCGCCATCGACCCCGCCGCTGAAGCATGGGTTGCGATATTGAAGGACATGGTAAACGCCTGCCGCAGCCTGCGTGGCGAGATGAATTTATCGCCCGCGCAAAAAGTGCCGCTGATTGGAACAGGAAATAAAGTCGGCGCTGGTAACACGGCGGCCTTGCAAGCCTACGCGCCCTATCTTGCCGCGCTGGCCAAGCTATCGGACGTCAGCGTGGTCGATACCCTGCCCGACACTGACGCCCCGGTACAAATCGTCGGCGACTTCCGTTTGATGCTGAAAATCGAGATTAATGTTGCCGCTGAAAAAGAGCGTATTGGCAAAGAACTCGCGCGCATTGAAGGCGAAATCGCCAAAGCCGAAACCAAGCTGCAAACCGCGAGCTTTGTCGACCGCGCACCAGCGAATGTCGTCGCGCAAGAACGCGAACGACTGGCAGGGTTTATCTCGCTACGAGACAAACTGGGAGCACAAATCTCGCGGCTGGTTTGATCTTGATTACAGATCGGTTCATTGAAGACTCACTGAATATTGAGTCTTGTGTATTGATGCCGATTATTTGCGCTGCATAAAAAACTCAAACTCACCGTCCAGGCTCTGACTGCCAAGCAAGGCGTTACCTGTCTGGCGAGAAAATGCGGCAAAGTCTTGTACCGAGCCGGGATCTGTCGCCAGTATTCGCAACACCTGGCCGGACTCTAACTCAACCAGTGCCTTCTTGGTGCGCAAAATCGGCAACGGACATTTCAAGCCACGCGCATCGAGTTCTTTATCGAAATTCATTTGTTTTACGCCTCTTATCGGAAGATGGATACGCCCCGAAATAGCCGATCCTCAAGTAGTCTACACCGCGTAATTTACCTGACACTGGTGCTTGCGCAACCTCGCTGATGAAAACGAATTTTTCTTCTCTGCTCACCCGGCAATTCATTCGTTATCTCGGCGTTGGCGGGTTAAGCTTTGCGGCGGACTTTGCTTGTCTTTATTTTCTTACAGAGCATGTCGGCATTCACTATCTCCTCTCTGCCTCGCTCGCTTTTTGCGTCGGCCTTACCATCAACTACCTGCTCTGCCTGGCCTGGGTTTTTGATTTTCGCCGCATGCCAAACCGCTGGCATGAGTTCATGGTGTTTGGCGCGATTGGTTTTATAGGGCTCTTGCTTAACAATTTACTGCTCTGGTTATTAACAGAGCATGCCGGCCTTTATTATCTGGTATCAAAAATCGTAGCCACCGCTGCCATTCTGTTCTTCAATTTTTCGCTACGGCGCTGGCTGCTTTTTTCACCCCCGCAAGCCTCGACGACTGCGAGGGAAATACTGCCATGACCCAAACCGTGCTCATCATCGGCGCCGGGCCTGCCGGCCTCACCGCTGCGCTGGAACTTGCCCGCCGCTCGGATATCCGCCCTATCGTGCTGGAAGCATTGAATGATGTCGGCGGCATATCGCGCACCATCGAATACAAGGGCAACCGCATGGACATCGGCGGCCACCGCTTCTTTTCCAAGTCCGACTGGGTAATGGACTGGTGGCGGCAGATGATGCCCGTCGCCCCGGACAAAGACGCCGACGGATTTTCCGTCATGCCGCAGAACGACCGCCACCTGCTGATCCGCCCACGCCTGTCGCGCATTTATTTTTTGCGCCGCTTTTTCGATTACCCGATCTCGCTCTCCGCCAAAACCATGGCCAACCTTGGTCCGGTGCGCCTGGTGCGTATCGGCATTTCCTACGTCTGGGCGAGCCTGTTCCAGCGTAAACCAGAAAAAAACCTGGAAGACTTTTTCTACAACCGCTTCGGCGGCGAGCTATACCGCACCTTTTTCAAGGACTACACCGAAAAGGTCTGGGGCGTGGCCTGCCGCGCCATCAGCCCGGAATGGGGCGCGCAGCGCATCAAGGGACTGTCGATCACCAAGGCCATCCTGCATGCCGCGAAAAAAATATTCTCCAGAGCCGCCAATGCCAACGTCGCGCAAAAAGGCACCGAGACCAGCCTGATCGAACGTTTTCTCTACCCCAAATTCGGCCCCGGCCAGATGTGGCGCATCGCCGCCGAAGAACTGCGCGAGCGCGGCGGCGAGATTCACTTTGGATTGAAAGTGGTCACACTCAAACAGGAAAATAACCGCATCGTCGCGGTTGAGACCGAAGATGCCCAAAAAAGTCGGCGCTGGTGGCACGGCGATGCCTTCATTTCCACCATGCCCATGCGTGACATGATTCAGGCTTTACAACCACTGGCGCCGCAAAATGTACGCGCGGTGGCTGATGGCCTGATGTATCGCGATTTCATTACCATGGGCCTGCTGGTCAAAAAGCTCAAGCCGCGCCCCGAAGGCAAACCGCCGCTCAACCTGCTGCCCGACACCTGGATCTACATCCAGGAGCCGGACGTGAAAATCGGCCGCCTGCAAATCTTCAACAACTGGAGCCCAGCGCTGGTCAAGAACGCCGACACCATCTGGATGGGCCTTGAATACTTCTGCCAGGAAGGCGATGAACTCTGGCGTATGACTGATGACGCCTTTGCAAAATTCGCGATTGCCGAACTGGCCAAGATCGATCTGATCGACCCCGCCGACGCCCTCGACTGGCATGTCGCCCGCGTGCCCAAAGCCTACCCGGCCTATTTCGGCAGCTACGACCAGTTCGACACCCTGCGCGAATTCGCTGACGGCATACAAAACCTCTTCCTCGTTGGCCGCAACGGCATGCACCGCTACAACAACCAGGACCACTCGATGGTCACCGCCAAACTTGCCGCCGAGGCCATCATGACCGGCTCAACCGACAAGTCGGCGATCTGGACGGTGAATGTGGAAGAGGAATATCACGAGACGCGCACGTCATCTTGACCTGTCCAACATAAGCCAAGCACGGATGGCCCCCTGATGACTTCAAATGCCTTTGCGATTTATGTGCTGCTGTTTGGCGTTTATCTAGTTTTGTTCATCGGCACCCGATTGACGCACCATGCCAAAGAAATACTCTCCGGCATCCACTTTGCGCTCCTGAGCCTATTCGCGCTGCAAGGATTAGCCTGCCTGACCTTTGGCCTGATGGGCATCGACCTAACCCTGGAAGCCATCAATCTTGCCCTGCTTATTCCGATTCTGTTCATGGCGTTCTGGTGTTATCAGGATCGTCACGGGATCAAAACGGCGGTCAACGGAATCCACGCTGATCGTCGCACTTTTTTTATCTACCTGATGGGCTTTCTGCTAGCGATGGCGGCTGGCTTGTTGTTCTTCACAACAGACCTGGTCCCTTCATCGATGACCGGCGATCCCGCCCGTCATTTCATGCAAATCATCAACCCGGCGGAAATCAACCCGGCGCAGACGCATAAGCCGGTCTACTACCTGTGGGCAGGGATATTCATCCATGCCTTGCCTGTGCTCCACGACGACCAACTATTTGTCCTGTTCAACATATTCGTTTTGGGGCTAAGCACCAGTAGTTGTCTTCTGGTCTTTAGCAAGCTGTTTCCAACGGCCCGTTGGCTAGCCATATTCGCCGTGGTCATGCTGGTTAATTTTGGCTATTCGCTATTCGCCTTGCATTTTGGGTACTACACCTTGCTGCTGAGTTCAGCCTATCTCTTCTCGACAATGGCGCTTCTGCTCGAATATAAGGATGCCGGAAACGAAAAAAACTATCTTGCCATCGCGCTGCTGGCTATCGGGGTTGTTTTGACCCACTCCTATTTGGCACCCGATGCCTTATTCATTCTTTTTGGATTCGACATTTGGAACACCCGCCGACAAAGAAGAAAAACTTTGCCGGAAGTGGCAAAACACCTGCCCTTCTGGATACTGATTATATTGGTGACCTATGCCTCCAATCTGGGGCTGGCAGATGGCGAATCGATAGAACGAACCATAGCTGCCCGTGGATTTGTCAATAACGACATCTGGTTGAACCTGTTGCCCTTCCTGCCCTTTGCTGCTTGGTATTTTGTACGTCATTGGCGCACGGAGTCTGCACAGCTCATTCTGCTCTTTACGCTTACCACTGCTCTTTTCAGCCTCATTATGGGTGCCCTTTTATGGACGGGACATGCCGCGCCGTATTACCTCAACCGCAACCAGATCATCTTGTTGCCATTGCTGGTATTCGCCGTCATCGCGCTGATCCACAAGATGGAAGCGCACCGCGCCACACTTGCCCGATGGCTTTATATCGCTATCGCCATATCAGTCGCCACACCCTATCTGCTGCTGCGCAACCCGCCTTTAGCTACGGCCAACATAAGTTTTTTCGACTTGCTCAATGATGAACAATGGGTGTACCTGCAAAATGCCATCATCACAAGCTTTTCACCATTGCAAATGAGCCATCGTGACCGGATGCTGATGCGGCAAATCGGGGCGGGAGATAGCCAGTGTCTTGCAGGCATCAAAGGCAAGGTTGCCGTGCTGGGCACCGATCATGAAACCATCTGGTTTTATATCTATACCCAAATCTACCCATCACTCTTCCCAAGAAACGACGGGTTCATCGGATTCAATAACTATCTACGCAATTACAAAGAGTGGCAATCCAGCCCACCGGACTCACGTATCGTTATCGTTAGCCACTTCGGTTTCTGGAACCGGGGGCGGATGCTGGCCGACATAAGGTCCCACGCAGCGCTTGTCTGCAAGGGTGACTCCATCGAAATATATCGCAAGTCCGCACGCTGAGGCTCGCTACCAATAGCTCAGTCCTGCACCATCTGTGTTTAAGTGCGCCAGACTTACAACCGGCGGTAAATTTCTCGTTAATGCGATTAACAAAGTCCCGGGTGACCATCCTTTTCGCCAGCACATCATCCGATTCACTCTCATCACCTGATCAAAAAGTCGGTGCTGGTGACACGGCGCGCCGTGAAGAACAAGCGTAAAGCGCCCCATTGGCAACTGCCGTCAGCGGCGCGATACCGGCGATAAGCTGCGGTGACACAACCCAATCCACGATCGGGTCGGCGCACAAGCCCAACCGGTTGGAGACCTTTTTCGCCAGAGCATCGCGGCGGTGCCATTCCATGAATTTGTCGCGCGAGAACACCACACCGATATGCTGAATTTCCCCCACGTAGTTTGCCGTATGCAATACGAACCACACCGTCGTTTCCTTTTCCGGC
>JAUSMB010000025.1 GCA_030645365.1 Rugosibacter sp. | reverse complement strand
TCCCAAGGGTATGGCTGTTCGCCATTTAAAGTGGTACGTGAGCTGGGTTTAAAACGTCGTGAGACAGTTTGGTCCCTATCTGCCGTGGGCGCTGGATATTTGAGGGGGCCTGCTCCTAGTACGAGAGGACCGGAGTGGACGAACCTCTGGTGTACCGGTTGTGACGCCAGTCGCATCGCCGGGTAGCTAAGTTCGGAAGAGATAACCGCTGAAAGCATCTAAGCGGGAAACTCGCCTCAAGATGAGATATCCCGGGGATTCAATCCCCCTGAAGGGTCGTCCAAGACCAGGACGTTGATAGGCAGGGTGTGGAAGCGCAGCAATGCGTTAAGCTAACCTGTACTAATTGCCCGTGAGGCTTGACCCTATAACAGTAAGCTTCAGCACTGTGAATAGTTCTGCACACTGAACCGTGCGGAGTGTAGCCAATACCAAGTGTTACAATGACAACCCAATTCATGTACATTCAGCTGTCTTGTGATTTGTGCAAGCTTTTACTTCTTTCGAATCATGTGCGTTGGACCAGCTATTTAGCTAATTCCCACGCACCCATTTTAAGTCTGGTGTCCATAGCGAGGTGGAACCACCCCTTCCCTTCCCGAACAGGACCGTGAAACGCCTCTGCGCCAATGATATTGCACTTCACCGTGCGAGAAAGTAGGTCAACGCCAGACTCCCCTTGTAAAACCCCCTCAAGCTCATCGCTTGTGGGGGTTTTTTTATGTCAGTCGGTCGCCTTGCGTAGTTTCTGTTAATGGTAAAATTGTGCAATGAAGATTTCTTTCCTTGAGTTTGAGCAGCCTATTGCCGAAGTTGAATCAAAAATTGAGCAATTACGTTTTGTTCAAGATGATTCAGCGGTAGACATTTCCGAAGAAATCTCTAGAGTTGAGACTAAAAGTAAAAAGCTAACCAAAGATATTTATGCGAAGTTAACGCCGTGGCAGTGCGCCCTGGTTGCTCGCCACCCTAATCGCCCGTATACCCTTGATTATGTGAGCAGTATATTTACTGATTTTGAGGAGTTGCATGGTGATCGCAGCTCGGCCGAAGATGCTGCCATTGTGGGTGGTATGGCCAGATTTAATGGCCAGTCCTGTATGGTTATTGGTCACCAAAAAGGTAGGGATACCAAAGAAAAAATCACACGTAACTTTGGCATGCCTCGTCCGGAGGGCTATCGTAAAGCGTTGCGATTAATGCGCATGGCTGAAAAATACCAGTTACCTATTTTTTCATTTATTGATACTCCGGGAGCGTATCCTGGAATTAGTGCCGAAGAACGAGGGCAGTCGGAAGCTATTGGCCGAAATCTATTGGTAATGGCTGAGCTTAAAGTGCCAATTATCGCGACAGTTATTGGTGAAGGGGGTTCCGGTGGGGCGTTAGCTATTGCTGTGGCAGATACGGTGATGATGCTGCAATACTCAACTTATGCTGTAATTTCCCCAGAAGGTTGTGCCTCTATTCTTTGGAAAAGCGCAGATCGTGCCGGTGATGCAGCAGATGCCATGGGAATAACTGCACAACGGTTGAAGGCACTAGGGCTGATTGATCGAATCATAAATGAACCACTGGGTGGGGCACATCGCGATCATGAAGATGCCTCGAAAGCGCTGAAAACAAGCCTAGAGGAGGAATTAAGTCACTTGTCAAAATTATCTATTCCGGAGCTTGTCGAAAGGCGCTTCGAGCGGCTGATGAGCTATGGTCGATTCAAGGAACAAGCCGGTCAATAAGAGAGTCGAAGCTACCCTGACGAGTATTCTGATTCGTCATGATCTAAAAGGCCAGGCTTTAACTGTTGCTTATTCGGGTGGTTTGGATTCAACGGTTTTGCTTTTCGCATTGAAGAGCGTTGCACCTTTGCTGGATTTGCATCTCACCGCAGTTCATGTGCACCATGGGCTAAGCGAAAATGCAGACAAGTGGTCTGGTCACTGCGTGCAAACCTGTGCTCGGCTAGGTATTGATTTGTCTGTTATTAATGTCTTCGTTAACCCTGAGCTTGGCGAAGGAATTGAGGCAGCTGCAAGAAAAATACGGCTTGATGCCTTGTTGGCGCATTCCTCAGGGCGGATCTGTATGGCGCATCATGCAGATGATCAGGCGGAAACTGTTCTGCATAATTTGTTACGTGGGTCTGGCTTGAGAGGGGCTGGAGGTATTCCCGTGCTGCGTGGGTGCGTACTTCGCCCATTTCTCGACCTACCGAAAGAATCCCTGCATGAGTATGCAGCAGAGCATCAATTGGAATGGGTGGAGGACGAGAGCAATAAAGATCGCTACTTCACGCGCAATTATTTACGCCACGAGGTTGTGCCTATTCTCAAGGCACGTTTTCCCAAAGCAGTGGAGCAGCTGTCTATTGCTGCAAAACGATTTTCAGATGCCCAGGTTTTATTGGATGATCTGGCTTTGATGGATTTAAAAAAAGATCAATTTTTGTTTCCTCTCGAAACAAGTTTATTGCGTGAATTGACAGAAATTCGAGCGAGGAACCTAATGCGTTCGCTGTTAAGTGGTAATAAAGTTCAATTGCCTGATGAGAGGCGGCTCAACGAGTTTGTTCGGCAAGTCCGAACGGCATCGAATGATCGGCATCCGAGCATGGAAACGCCAACTTATCGACTCTGGGTTGTGGCAGGCGAGCTTCATTTTGCAAAGAAAGTCTAAACACAGCAAAAGGCACTCGAAAGCTGCGGGAATGCCAGAAAATATGCGATAAAATAATACGTTATTGATTGTTAATCACCCACCACTGGAGAATGTTATGGCTGTAGAGCGTACCCTTTCAATTATCAAACCTGATGCAGTAGCCAAGAATGTAATCGGCGAGATTTATTCCCGGTTTGAAAAGAACGGGCTGAAGGTCATTGCTGCTCGTATGCATCACTTGTCACGCCAAGAAGCGGAAGGCTTTTATGCCGTTCATAAAGCGCGCCCGTTTTTTAATGATCTCGTTTCATTCATGATTTCTGGTCCTGTCATGGTACAGGCACTCGAAGGTGAGAACGCTGTACTCAATCATCGGCAGTTGATGGGTGCTACGGATCCCAAAAAGGCTGAGCCCGGCACCATTCGCGCCGATTTTGCTGACAGCATTGATGCCAATGCGGTGCATGGTTCGGATGCGGCTGAAACAGCTGCTGTTGAAATTGCCTATTTCTTCTCTGCGATGGGCGTTTATTCACGCTAATTTGCCATGGCAGTTAACCTCCTCGATTTCGATGCGGAAAGTATGACGGCATGGTTTTCTCAGCAAGATGAGAAACCTTTTCGTGCCCGTCAAGTTTTGCGCTGGATGCATCACTTTGGGGAGGGTGATTTTAACAAGATGAGCGATCTTGCAAAATCGCTCCGTGAGAAATTGCTGGCCCGTGCTACCGTCATGCCACCGCCGATTATTAGCGATCAATTATCTGACGATGGAACGCGCAAGTTCTTGTTCGATGTGGGTAATGGCAATGCGGTGGAAACAGTTTTCATTCCAGAAGGCCAACGAGGTACGTTGTGTGTTTCATCGCAAGCCGGTTGTGCGCTTGCCTGTGTATTTTGTTCTACCGGACGGCAGGGATTTAACCGAAATTTAACGACAGCTGAAATTATCGGTCAGGTATGGCAGGCAAACCGGGCCTTGGGACATGATCCTGCGGGAGACCGCGTCATCAGCAATATTGTGATGATGGGTATGGGTGAGCCTTTGACTAATTTTGAAAACCTCATTCCTGCCTTGCAGCTCATGCTGGATGACAACGCCTATGGCCTATCGCGGCGACGGGTTACTGTTTCCACCTCAGGCATTGTTCCGGCAATAGATCGTCTGGCTCAGGCATGCCCTGTCGCCTTGGCGGTTTCTTTGCACGCGCCAACAGATGGTTTGCGTGACAAGTTGGTACCTATCAATCGCAAGTATCCATTGGCTGAATTGCTAGCCGCATGCCGACGCTATTTGCAGTATGCCCCGCGTGACTTTATAACCTTTGAATATGTCATGCTGGATGGCGTCAATGATCGCGATGAGGATGCGCGCGCCTTGTTGCATTTAGTGCGTGACGTGCCTTGTAAATTCAATCTGATTCCATTTAATCCTTTTCCGAACTCCGGTTTTCGCCGCTCATCGGTTGACCGAGTACGCCGCTTTTCTTCTCTGCTAAGCGAAGGGGGTTTGGTGACTACAACGCGCAGAACGCGAGGCGATGATATTGATGCAGCATGCGGTCAGCTGGCTGGCAAGGTGCTGGATAAATCAAAGCGCACACTGCGCCCCGCAATAATCCCGGCGAGTGTTTTTCCAAAAACGGAGATAATTCAATGAACGGGTTAAAGCATTTATTGTTGGGCGCACTGTTGGGATCTCTCATCATGATTGCTGGGTGCACTGCAACAGGGACAAGTCCGGCGGCAATGGGCGAAGGCGCTGAGCAAGCAATGTCCGAGCGTACCCCAAGAAATGAAATCCAACAGCGCGCTAAAGTACATACTGAGCTTGGCTCGCTTTATTTGTTTGATGGCCGTGCAGCGGTTGCACTGGAAGAAGCGCGCATCGCGCTCTCTGCGGACCCGAGCTATGCCCCCGCTTACAACTTGCTTGGCCTCACTCACATGGCGCTCAACGAGCCGCGCCTGGCAGAAGAAAACTTCGTAAAAGCACTGCGTTTGGCACCAGGCGACCCTGAAATAAATAATAATTTTGGCTGGTTTTTGTGCCAGAACGGTCGAGCGAAAGAAGCGATGGCTTATTTTGCGGCTTCAGCCAGAAACCCGCTTTACTCCACGCCGACCAAACCGAATACCAATGCGGGTATCTGTGCGATTCAGCTCAAAGATGATAAGGCCGCTGAAGGTTATTTGTTCGAGGCGTTACGCTTGGCACCGGACAATACTCAGGCCATGTTTTGGTTAAGTAACTTGTCTTATCGACAAGGGCAATATGCTGAGGCTAAGCGGTGGATGTCCGAGATTGAAAGGATTCATGAGCTGAACGCAGAGCTCACGTGGTTATCTTTGCGTATTGAGCGAAAATTAGGCAATCGAGAAGCGGAAGCCCGTCTCGCAGGGCAGCTGCGTAAACGTTTTGCAAACTCTCCTGAGCAGCGACTGCTTGCCCAAGGGGTGTACGAATGAGTGAAAGTTTGCCGCAGCCGCCATTGACTGATATTTCCACTGCAGATGTTTCCACAGGAGGGCGGTTGCCGGGTTCTGTATTGCGTGCGGAACGAGAAAGCCGTGGTTTAACGATGGAGGCTGTTGCTCAGGCGACGCGCTTTGCTGTGCGGCAGGTTGATGCATTGGAACGGGATGACTATGCCAGCTTGCCGGGCATGACTACGGTACGAGGTTTTGTGCGGAGTTATGCCAAATACCTTCAACTGGATGCTACGCCTTTGCTGGACGCACTTGATTCGGTCGCGCCGCTATCTTTGCCGGAGGTTCGTCGGCCGACCAATATGGGAGAGGCCAAGCCCGGGATAAGTGCGCTACGGCGTGCGGTGACCTATTTTTTCGTGGCATGTGTTGCGATTATCTTGATGTTGACTGTCTATGGTTATGTGATACAGCAAGCACCACAACCAATGCCGTTAGCGCTGAATTCGCTACAAAATAATCAGCCTGGCCAAGTTCCGCCGACCATACCAACCGATAGCCCTCCGGCTGTCGCTGCAGGGCCGTCTGTTGAGCCAGCGACACTCGTGCCGCTAGCTGATTCTGCGCTAGCGGTGGTGGGCGTTCCCGCCACAAGTGCTGTTTTGCCAGCCTTGGCGAAAGACATTCCCGCTGAGATGGCAGGGAAGCCAACTGTCGTCGCAGTTTTACCTCCAGTGCCCGCTTTAAGTGTGACGTTTGATGGTTCGTCATGGATTGAGGTTCGCGATGCCACGCAGAAGGTGGTTTTAAGCGGGGAATTTTCCGCAGGCGTGACTCAAAAAGTCGAGGGTAAGCCGCCATTTCAACTGTGGGTGGGCAAGGCTTCTGCCGTGCGTGTGTTTTCTGGTGAGCGCAGTATTGATTTGCAGCCTTTTACCCGTGCTGGTGTGGCGAGACTGACCGTCGAATGAGCGCAGCACAACCACTTCATTTTCCGCGACGCATGTCTCGGCATGTCCGCGTTGGAAAAGTCGGCGTTGGTGGTACGGCGCCGATTGTCGTTCAATCGATGACCAATACCGATACCCAAGATGTATTCGCAACCGCGATGCAGGTGGCGCAGCTCGCGCGTGCTGGTTCTGAGCTGGTGCGCATTACGGTGAATACGCGCGAGGCAGCTGCGGCCGTACCGAAAATTCGCGAACGGCTTGCGCAACTGAATGTGGATGTGCCTTTGATTGGCGATTTTCATTTCAACGGGCATAAGTTGCTTACGGAATATCCGGCCTGTGCAGAAAGTCTGGCAAAGTTGCGCATTAATCCGGGTAATGTAGGCAAAGGGGTGAAGCGTGATGAACAGTTTGCTCAGTTGATCGAGATTGCCTGCCGCTTTGATAAACCCATTCGCATTGGTGTGAATTGGGGGAGCCTGGATCAAGCACTGCTTGCTCGCATCATGGACGAAAATGCGCGCCGCGCTGAACCTAAAAATGCCGTTGAAATCATGCGTGAAGCGATGGTAGCTTCTGCTCTGGAATCCGCTGTCCAAGCGGAATCCCTAGGACTGGCGGGCGACCATATCATTTTGTCGTGCAAAGTTTCTGGCGTGCAAGACTTGATTGCCGTTTATCGCGACTTGGCCAGGCAGTGCGATTACCCGCTGCACCTGGGGTTGACCGAAGCGGGCATGGGCAGCAAAGGCATTGTAGCTTCGACTGCTGCATTAGCCGTGTTATTGCAAGAAGGCATAGGTGACACGCTGCGCGTTTCGCTAACGCCTGAACCCAATGGCGACCGCACGCGCGAAGTAATCGTTGCTCAGGAGATTCTGCAAACCATGGGGCTGCGTGCTTTCACTCCTCTGGTCGCAGCTTGCCCTGGATGTGGACGCACCACCAGTACGGTATTTCAAGAGCTGGCGCAGGACATCCAAACCCATGTGCGCGAACGCATGCCGGACTGGAAGATGCAGCGTATCGGCGTGGAAAACATGACGCTCGCAGTGATGGGCTGTGTCGTCAATGGCCCGGGTGAGAGCAAACAAGCCAATATCGGTATCTCCCTTCCCGGTACGGGCGAAGATCCCGTAGCACCCGTCTATATCGATGGCGAGCGCGTCGTGACGCTGCGCGGCGAAAATATCGCGGCTGAGTTTCGGCAACTGGTTGATGATTATGTTGCACGTACCTATTCCCCGCGCATCTGAAATCGAACGATGAGTCAGACCCTGCAAGCCATTCGTGGCATGAACGATATATTGCCCGCAGACGCCGAGCTGTGGGAGCAGTTTGAAGAGACCATACGCGACTGGCTGCGCGCCTATGGCTACCGGCCCATTCGCATGCCGATGGTCGAACCGACGGGGTTGTTTCATCGTGCCATTGGCGAAGTCACTGACATTGTTGAAAAAGAAATGTATTCCTTCGTCGATGCACTCAATGGCGAGCAACTCACGTTGCGTCCCGAGGGCACGGCCTCCTGTGTGCGGGCGGCGATACAGCATAATTTGTTGTACGAAGGCCCCAAACGCTTGTGGTACATGGGCCCCATGTTTCGACATGAGCGCCCGCAAAAAGGCCGTTATCGCCAATTTCATCAAGTAGGCGTCGAAGCCATGGGGTTTGCTGGCCCGGATATTGACGCTGAGCAAATTGCGATGTGCGCAAGGTTGTGGGATGACCTTGGCTTGCAAGGTATTCGTCTGGAAATTAACTCATTGGGGCAGAGCGAAGAGCGTGCGCGGCACCGTGCCGATCTGATTGCTTATTTTTCCGGTCATGCAGCGTTGCTGGATGCCGACGCACAGCGGCGCTTGCACACTAACCCGCTGCGCATTCTGGATACGAAAAATCCGGCAATGCAGGATTTGGTGAGTGGCGCACCGCAATTGCTCGATTATCTCGGCGAAGCATCGCTCAAGCATTTTGAGGGTGTGCAGCAACTGCTTAAAGATGTTGCCATTCCCTACCGCATTAACCCGCGCCTGGTGCGCGGACTAGATTATTACAATGGCACCGTGTTCGAGTGGGTTACCGATGAGCTGGGTGCGCAGGGTACGCTCTGTGCGGGCGGACGCTATGACGGTTTGCTGGAACAACTCGGCGGCAAATCAACACCTGCCTGCGGGTTTGCCATGGGCATTGAGCGCCTGTTGGCGTTGTGGCAGGATCAGGGCCATCGGCATGAAACGCCGGCGCCTGACGCCTATCTGGTGCATCAAGGTGAGGCGGCTGGGCGATTTGCGTTCCGTATCGCCGAACACTTGCGCAGTAGCGGCTATGCCATTCAGCTACATTGTGGTGGGGGCAGTTTTAAATCACAAATGAAAAAAGCCGATGCTTCTGGCGCACCGTTAGCACTAATAGTCGGCGATGATGAGACGGCGGCAAATGCCGTGAGCGTCAAACAATTGCGTGAACCGCGTGAACCTATGGTTTCTTCAGCGGCCTCTGCCTTGCCGCCCGTTTCACAAGTACGTGTGCATTTTGATGAACTTGCCGATCACCTCGGCGAAGTTCTTTTTACGACGGAAGACGATTTTACGGAAAACAATCATGGCAACTTATGATCTTGAAGAGCAAGAGCAACTCGCTGAACTGAAAACCTGGTGGCAGCAATACGGCAACCGCATTACTGGCATTGTCGTGGCGCTCGCGCTGGCGGTAGCAGCTTGGCAAGGGTGGCAGTGGTGGCAGCACCAACAATCTGCCAAAGCGTCGGCGATTTATTCTGGCTTGCAGCAAGCAGCCGGGAAAAAAGATGCAAAGCGGGTAAAAGAGTTGGCGGGCGAGTTGATCGAGAAATACTCTGGCACAAGCTATGCTGGCATGGGTGCGTTGATCGCGGCACGTATTCAGGTCGATCAGGGCGATGCTAAAAATGCGCGGGTACAGCTGGCCTGGGCGGCCGACCATGCAAACGACATCGGCCTGCGTGCACTGGCGCGCCTGCGGTTGGCCACGGTTCTGCTCGACGAAAAGTCTTACGATGAAGCGCTTAAACAGCTGATTGTTGAACCGCCCGCGCCTTTCGCCGCGCGCTATGCGGATGTTCGCGGCGATATCTATGTTGCCCAAGGCAAATCTGCCGAGGCAGCCAAGGCGTATGACGATGCGCTAGCCAAAATCGATGCGGCAGCAAAAGCCGATGAGGTTGTGCGGCATCAGGCTTATCGCGAGCTGGTACAAACCAAACGTGATGCACTGGGAGTTTCTTGATGAGGGCACTCTTGAAGCCCTTGCGTTGGGTTGGGCAGATTGGATCATTGAGTCGCTGGCCCGTATTGGGGTTCGGTGTCACGCTTTTGTTGAGTGGCTGTGTTTCGCTGGATAGTCTGAACAAGCTGAATCCCTTTGATAGCAGTGCCCCCAAAGTGAAATTAAAAGAGTTGCCTGCGCTTGATTTCAAGGCGGATCCGCGCAACCTTTGGCAAGCAAACATTGGCAATGCGAGTAGCTATAGCTTGGCCCCGGCGGTGGTTGCGGGGAGTGTTTATGCCGCTGCTGCCGATGGCAGCCTGGCGCGGTTTGATGAAGGCAAACAAGTTTGGCGCGTGGCAACAGGGCAGACCATATCGGGTGGTGTTGGCACCGATGGGAAATTAGTCGTGGTCGGTACGGCTAAAGGCGAGGTGCTGGCGTTTGATGCGGTTTCAGGTAAGGAAGCCTGGAAAGTTCGCGTGAGCTCGGAAGTGTTAGCGCCGCCTTCATTGGCAGATGGCTTGGTGATCGTGCGTTCCGGCGACTCGCGCGTGGTTGGCCTGGAGGCCACCGACGGCAAGCGCCGCTGGATGTATCAGCGGAATATTCCTGCGCTGTTATTGCGCTCATATGCCAGTGTGCTGAATACGGGAAAGCTAACCTATGTTGGGTTTCCAGGAGGCAAGCTCGTGGCGCTGGCTAATACCAACGGTGCTGCTGCATGGGAAGCCACTGTGGCAACACCGAAAGGGGCCACTGAATTAGAGCGCATCACGGACGTGATGAGCGCTCCCGTGATGGAAGGTAATGCGGTGTGTGCGGTTGCCTATCAGGGCCGGGTCGCTTGCTTTGACGCCATTAGCGGCAATAATTTGTGGTCGCGTGAGATGTCGTCCATTGCGGGCTTGGATATGGACAGCAAACAGGTGTACATCACCGACACGAAAGGCTTGGTGTCTGCGCTGGATAAAAACAGCGGAGCGAGTATCTGGCAGCTCGACAAGCTGGTGACACGCAGCCCTACTCGGCCATTGGCCTTGGGTGAGGTCGTTATTGTGGCCGATAGCCAGGGTTTAGTACATGCATTGCGCAGTGATAACGGCAGCCTTGTGGGCCGGACAAAAACAGATGGGAGCGCGATCCGTACGGATCCTGTGCGTTATTCCACCGGGTTTGTGGTGCAAACGATTAATGGGGGTATTTATGCCATGGCGGTACGTTAATCGATGAAACCTACTCTGGTTATTGTTGGCCGACCCAATGTGGGCAAGTCAACGCTTTTCAACCGCTTGACGCGTTCACGCGATGCCTTGGTTGCCGACCAGCCGGGCCTGACGCGGGATCGGCATTATGGTCACGGGCGTTTAGGAAGCAAGCCTCATCTGGTCGTGGATACCGGCGGGTTTGAGCCGCAAGCCAAAGAAGGCATCGTGCACGAAATGGCGCGGCAGGCCGAAGCGGCGATTGCAGAAGCCGATATGTTGTTGTTTGTCGTCGATGCGCGCGCGGGGCTTACACCACAGGATATGGTGATAGCGGATTTGCTGCGACGCAGTGGTCGGCCTGTGTTGCTGGCCGTCAATAAAGGCGAGGGCATGGATCGTGCCGTTGTTAGCGCTGAATTCTATGAGCTGGGTTGCGGGGCGCCCTGCGTGATTTCTTCCGCGCACGGCGATGGTGTGCGCGAGCTGGTTGAGCTGGCGCTAGCCCCTTTTCCTGACGAGACTGATGCGGGCGACTCTGCGGCGGCAGGCCCCCGAGTCGCCATCGCTGGGCGGCCTAATGTGGGGAAGAGCACGCTGGTCAATACCTTGCTAGGCGAAGAGCGTGTCATCGCATTTGATATGCCGGGCACTACGCGCGATGCGATTGAAATTTCTTTTGAGCGCAATGGCAAGGCTTATACCTTGATTGATACCGCAGGATTACGGCGCAAGGGGCGGGTGTTTGAAGCCATTGAAAAGTTTTCCGTCATTAAAACCCTGCAAGCGGTTGAAGAAGCCAATGTGGTCGTGTTGATGGTCGATGCCAGCCAGGATATCTCCGATCAAGATGCTCATATTGCCGGATTTTGCGTAGAGGCCGGGCGCGCCCTGGTGGTGGCCGTCAACAAATGGGATGCGATTGATTCCTATCACCGGGAACGGGTTAAGGAATCCATTGAGCATAAGCTTAATTTTCTAGGCTTTGCGCATGTGCATTACATCTCTGCCAGCAAGGGGCAGGGCATAGGCGGTGTTTTAGCTTCTGTCGATAAAGCCTATGCTGCGGCGATGGCGAAAATGGCGACGCCCAAGCTCACCCGGGTACTCATCTCGGCGGTTGAAAAACAGACGCCGCCACGGCATGGTTTGTTTCGTCCCAAGCTGCGCTATGCGCATCAAGGTGGCAGCAATCCGCCGATTATCGTGATTCATGGCAACATGCTCGAACACATCCCCGCCTCATACACGCGCTTTCTTGAGCGCTACTTTCTTGAGGCGTTCAAGCTGCAAGGCACGCCCTTGCGAATTCAATACAAAAGCTCTAAAAATCCGTTTGCCGATGACCGGTAACCGCTGAAAAGTCGGCGCTGCTGGCACGGCGCGGAAAAATCGTTTACATTGTTCACTTAAACAACCCGAATCACCTAAAGGATGCAACCATGAGTAATAAAGGGCAAATGTTACAAGACCCGTTTTTGAATATTTTGCGTCGTGAGCACGTTCCTGTTGCTGTCTATTTAGTCAATGGCATTAAGTTGCAAGGACAAATTGATTCTTTCGATCAATATGTGGTGTTGCTCAAAAATACTGTGACCCAAATGGTCTATAAGCACGCCATATCAACGATCGTGCCTGTGCGCGCGATAGATATGTCACTTGAGGCTGATGCGTCTGATTGATTCGTCCCGGGAGAGGTGTCGTCCCCACTGTTGCGCCAGCTTGCTTGATGGATACCCTGATTATTGATGTTTGATCACCCTGGGTGAAAAACAACTTGAAGCCGGTCTTCGACTGCTGGGTCGGCGCGTTGATTTTTTAAAAGAGCGGCCAAGCTGCGTGAGCGCCAACGAGCTGTTCGTCGCAAGTCACGCCAGTGGCCAGCGTGCCGCCGATGTGCTCCGGTTGGTCGTGTGGAGCAAGATTGATCTTATAGCAACAAGTCAGGGGCTTCTAGATGAGGGATGTGGTAACATTTCTGCCGTTCGACTCAGCGTAAACACAGGCGAAGGCTTGCTGTTCTTGCGTCATGCGCTAGCCGATTTTTTATATGCCCATCGGGCGTCGGATGCATCCAAGCCAGAGATCGATATGCTGGCTGACGATACGATGGCGCCATAATTTTATTTTTCTTTATACATCATCTAGCCGCAGCAACCAGATACTGCGTACTGCGCTAAACTAAATTAACGGAGCTATGCCACTGTGATAACCGGTATTTTGATGTCGCTTAACGATCATGGCTGGGGTAATAAGCCTGAGGGCGGAAAAGGCGGAGATAAACAAGGGCCGCCTGACTTGGAAGATTTATGGCGCGATATAAATCGTCGTCTATCCGGTGTGTTTGGCAATAAAAATTCACCGCAACGCGGCCAAAATGGCAGCAACGGTCCGAATGGACCGGGTAGTGGCAATAGTGGCATACCCAGCTTCAGTCCGAAACAGTTTGGCGGTGGCCTGAGCATCATTGCGGCGTTGGTCGCTGTCGTGTGGATGGGCAGCGGTTTTTATACGGTAGACGCATCGCAGCGCGGTGTGGTGCTGCAATTCGGTGCGTTCAAAGAAACCACCGAGCCGGGGCTTCGCTGGCGCTTACCGTGGCCAGTTGAATCTCATGAGGTGGTCAATTTGACGGGCGTACGAACAGTCGAAATTGGTTATCGGGGCACAGAAAAAAACAAGGTGCCGCAAGAGGCGCTCATGCTGACAGACGATGAAAATATTGTGAGCGTGCAATTTGCCGTACAGTATTTGTTAAAAGACCCCAAAGCCTACTTGTTTGAAAACCGTAATCCCGATGATGCAGTGACGCAAGCAGCAGAAACTGCAATTCGCGAGATTGTCGGCAAAAGCAAAATGGATTTTGTATTGTACGAAGGACGCGATCAGATTGCGGCAAATACGCAAAAGCTGATTCAGGAAATTCTCGACCGCTATGCGACAGGTATCCAGATACGTTCGGTCAGTATGCAGGGTACCCAACCGCCCGAGCAGGTACAGGCGGCGTTTGATGATGCGGTTAAAGCCGGGCAGGATCGTGAGCGGGCCAAGAATGAAGGCCAAGCGTATGCCAATGATGTCATTCCGCGTGCGCGCGGTACGGCTTCCCGCCTGACGGAAGAATCCAATGGCTATAAGCAGCGCATCATTGCCACAGCCGAAGGCGATGCATCGCGCTTCAAGCAAATTCTGGTCGAATATAAAAAGGCGCCTGAAGTCACGCGTAGTCGCATGTATCTGGATACCGTGCAGCAGGTCTACGCTAATACCAGTAAGGTGATGATCGATGCCAAAGGGTCCGGTAATTTGTTGTATTTGCCACTGGATAAACTGATGCAAGCGGCGGCGGGTGTGGCTGCTACGCCAACGGAGGAGGCAGCAAGCGCCCCGCGCGGCGTGTCACCAGCGCCGACTATTGCCGCGCCACCGCAGCTTGAGCGCACAGCGCCAGGCGATGGCCGCTCGCGAGAAACAATGCGCTCACGGGAACGAGGGGAACGCTGATGCAACGCTCATTATCTTTTATCGCGACAATTTTCTTTGGCTTGCTGGTGCTCGCTTCAATGACTATCTTTACGGTAGATCAACGCCAGTATGCGATTATTTTTCAGCTGGGTGAAGTCAAGTCGGTGATTTCCCAGCCTGGTCTGGTTTTTAAATGGCCCATGATTCAGAATGTCCGGTTTTTTGATAAGCGTATCTTGACGCTTGATTCGGCAGAGCCAGAGCGTTTTCTGACAGCTGAAAAAAAACCGGTGCAGGTGGATTCTTTCGTTAAATGGCGCATCCACAATGTGAAGCAATACTATATTTCTGTGGGTGGCGATGAGGCGGTGGCTAAAACCCGGCTGATGCAAACAGTCAATTCAGGTTTGCGTGAAGAGTTTGGTCGGCGCACGGTGCACGATGTCGTTTCGGGCAAGCGCGAGAGCATCATGGTTGATGTGCAAAAAAAGGCCGATGCGGATATGCGTGCCATTGGCGTGGAAATTGTTGATGTGCGCCTCAAGCGTGTGGACTTGCCACCAGAAGTTTCTGAATCGGTTTACCGTCGTATGGAAACCGAGCGCAAGCGGGTAGCGAATGAATTACGCTCGCAAGGTGCTGCCGATTCTGAAAAAATCCGTGCGAATGCGGACCGGCAAAGCGAGATTATCATTGCCGAGGCCTATCGCGATGCGCAGCAGATCAAGGGCGAAGGAGATGCTAAAGCCTCCTCGATTTACGGTCAGGCCTTTGGTGCCAATCCCGAGTTCTATTCTTTCTATCGTAGCCTGGAGGCTTATCGTGCCAGCTTCAAAAACAAGAGCGATTTGCTAGTCATCGAACCGAATTCCGAATTCTTCAAATATCTGAAGAATAGCGGGCGTGGAAAGTAGTCAGGCATAGCGACTGTTAGCCATGTACAAGACATTGTTACTTGCTTTTGCGTTGATGTTGCTCATCGAAGGTTTGCTGCCGTTTTTGGCACCACACGTCTGGCGTGACATGTTTCGTCGATTGACTGAATTGGCCGATGGTCAAATTCGGTTTATTGGTTTGTCATCAATGGTGCTTGGCTTGCTCTTGTTGATCTTATTTCGTTAATCAGTATGGGAAATCGTCGCTGGCTGTTGCCTGAGTCAATCGAGGATGTGCTGCCGCGCGAGGCGGAGCACATCGAAGCCCTGCGGCGCCGTCTCCTGGATGAGTTTTCCAGCTATGGTTACGACTTGGTTATGCCGCCAATGCTCGAATTTGTTGAGTCATTGCTGCCTGGCAACCGCAGCGATCTCGATCTGCGCACTTTTAAACTGGTGGATCAGATCTCTGGCCGCAGCATGGGCGTGCGTGCCGATATTACACCGCAGGCTGCGCGCATTGATGCGCATATGCTCAATCGCTGCGGAGTCACGCGGCTTTGTTACTGTGGCAGCGTATTGCATACCCTGCCAGCATCGTTTGCTGCCACGCGTGAACCCATACAAATTGGCGCCGAACTCTACGGGCATAGCGGGCTGGAGGCGGATATTGAAATCGTCGGGTTGTTAGCCTCGGCTCTGAGCTTGTGCGATATTCAAACCGTGCGGCTTGACTTTGGTCACGCGGCT
This sequence comes from Rugosibacter sp., assembly GCA_030645365.1. Taxonomy (GTDB): domain Bacteria; phylum Pseudomonadota; class Gammaproteobacteria; order Burkholderiales; family Rhodocyclaceae; genus Rugosibacter. Next base: position 17,964 of record JAUSMB010000025.1, on the reverse strand, counting down.
ATTTTCAACGCACTGGTCGAGCCTGCAGGCCTTCCTGCCGAGCTCAGGCAGGAGGTATTCAGTGCGCTACAAGGTAAAGATATTCCGGCATTGCGCGAGTTGCTGGCTGTTACTGCCGAGCCATTGCGTTCTGCTTTATTAAGGCTGCCTGATTTACAAGGGGACGCGCGCGTGCTGAGCGAGGCCGCACAGCGTTTGCCCGCATTGCCAGCGATTACCGCAGCCCTGAGTGATTTACAGCGCATGGCGCACAGCTTGGGCGATTTGTCCATCGGGTTTGATTTAGCCGATCTGCGCAGCTACAACTACCATACGGGCGTAGTCATGGCGGCTTATTGTGCAGGTAGTGCGGGTGCATTGGCGCTGGGTGGGCGATATGATGGATTGGGTGCCGCTTACGGACGTGGTCGTCCCGCGACGGGGTTTTCCATGGATTTACGTGAGATTGCGCGCCTGACGCCGAATGGCAAACGGCGTGGTGGCGTGCTGGTGCCCTGGCCGGAAAATGATGCGGTGCATGCTGAAGTGAAGCGTTTGCGCAGTGCAGGCGAGCGAGTGGTATTTGCCTTGCCGGGACATGAAGGCTCCTGGCGGGAATCAGATTGTGATCGGGCGCTGGTTTTGCGCGCGAATGAATGGATCGTTGAACCTCTGAAAGAAGATTGAAATGGCCAGAAATGTTGTAGTTATCGGGACGCAGTGGGGCGATGAAGGCAAGGGCAAGATCGTTGATTGGCTGACGGATCATGCTGACGGCGTGGTGCGCTTCCAGGGCGGACACAATGCGGGCCATACCTTGGTCATTGGCGGTAAAAAAACCGTGTTGCATCTGGTGCCTTCCGGCATTTTGCGCCCTGGGGTTACGTGCTACATCGGCAATGGCGTTGTGCTGTCACCCGATGCCTTGCTTAAAGAATTGGACGAGCTCAAAGCGGCAGGCATTGATGCGGAATCGCGCTTGAAGCTGTCTGAAGCCTGTCCGTTGATTTTGCCTTACCATCAGGCGATTGATATTGCGCGTGAAGCCGCCCGTGGCAGTAACAAGATTGGTACCACCGGGCGGGGAATCGGGCCGGCTTATGAAGACAAAGCAGCGCGGCGTGCGCTTCGGCTACAGGACTTGACCAAGCCTGATCGCTTTGCTGAGCGGCTGGCCGAGTTGCTCGAGTATCACAATTTTGTGCTGCAGAACTATCATAGGGCAGAGCCGGTGAATTTCCAGAAAACGCTGGATGAGACCATGGCGATTGCGCCTCGCCTGGTAAAAATGATCGATGATGTACCCCGTGCGCTGTATGACCAGCACAAGGCCGGCGCGAACTTGTTGTTTGAAGGCGCGCAAGGCACCTTGCTGGATATTGACCATGGCACCTATCCGTTTGTTACCTCTTCCAATTGCGTGGCGGGCGCTGCTGCCGCTGGTGCGGGCGTAGGGCCCGGCATGCTGCATTATGTACTGGGCATTACCAAAGCCTACACCACGCGTGTGGGCGGCGGGCCTTTCCCGACGGAACTCTATGATGCCCTGGACAAGCAGGATCCGGTCGGCAAGCACATGGCAACCAAAGGCCATGAGTTTGGCGCCACGACTGGCCGGGCACGGCGTTGTGGCTGGTTTGATGCCGCCGCATTAAAGCGCGCCATTCAGATTAACGGCGTATCCGGTTTGTGCATTACCAAGCTGGATGTGCTGGATGGCGTAGAAGAGTTGAAAATCTGTACGGGCTACCGCATCAATGGGCATATTTCCGACATTTTGCCCGTGGGCGCTGATGAGCTTGCCTGCTGCGAACCTATCTATGAGTCACTGCCGGGCTGGCAGGGCAGCACCGTAGGCGTCAAGACGCTAGACGGTTTACCCGCTGAGGCTCGCGCCTACATTCAGCGCATGGAATCGCATTGCGGGGTTCCCGTCGATATGATTTCCACCGGGCCGGATCGGGAAGAAACCATCGTACTGCGTCATCCGTTTCTTCAATAAACCTGCGTAAGCAATGTGCAGGTAACAAGGGTCGCTTTTGCGACCCTTGTGTTTTACTCGAGTAACCTTTTGCATGACGATGAACCCTTTGACTCTCGCTGATTTTGACTATGCGCTGCCACAGCGATTGATCGCACAAGCACCGCTGGCACAGCGCTCGGCCAGCCGACTGCTAAATGCCAGTGGAAAGACGCTGCTGGATCAGCGCATCTCTGATTTGCCCAGCGTGTTGCAGCCGGGTGATTTACTGGTCATGAATGACAGCCGCGTGATGCATGCGCGGCTTCAAGGCGTCAAGGCCACAGGCGGGCAGGTGGAGGTTCTGGTTGAACGTATCTTGAGCAGTAATGACGTGCTGGCGCAAGTGCGCGCGAGTAAATCACCCAAGACGGGTAGTCGGTTGATTCTTGAAGGATTGCTCGATGTCGAAGTTCTTGGCCGCGAGGGAGAGTTTTATCGCTTGCGTTTGCCAGGCGAAGCCCTGGAAACGATCGAAGCGCATGGCCGTTTGCCCCTGCCACCCTACATCGCGCGCGCGGCGGTAGCGCCGGACGAAACACGTTATCAAACGGTTTATGCGCGCGAAACAGGTTCGGTGGCTGCACCTACGGCAGGGCTGCATTTTGATGAAGATTTACTCGCCAAAGTACGCGCGCAAGGCGTGACTATTGCTTATGTCACACTGCATGTTGGGGCGGGAACCTTTCAGCCAGTGCGCACGCAAACCTTGGCCGAGCATCACATGCACACCGAGCGGTATACCATTTCGCCCGCAACTGCCGAAGCCATTGCCGAGACAAAAGCGCGCGGCGGGCGTGTCATCGCGGTGGGCACGACCACGCTGCGCGCACTGGAGTCGGCTGCGACAGGGCGCGATGTAAAAGTCGGTGCTGGTGAGACGGCGATATTCATTACGCCGGGCTTTGAATTTCAGGTGGTGGATGCGTTGTTGACCAACTTTCATTTGCCAAAATCAACGCTCTTGATGTTGGTCTCCGCGTTTGCCGGCGTGAAAGAAATACGTGCCGCCTATCGCCATGCCATTGAGCAGGGCTATCGCTTTTTTAGCTATGGAGATGCGATGTGGTTAACCCGCAAGCCAGTGCCATGAAATTTGAACTGCTAGCGCAGGACGGCGCTGCGCGTCGTGGCCAGCTGACTTTGACGCATGGCGTTGTGGAAACGCCTGTCTTTATGCCGGTTGGCACCTACGGGACCGTCAAGGCCATGGCCCCCGATGAGCTGGTGGAGATGGGTGCGACCGTGGTATTAGGCAATACCTTTCACTTGTGGTTGCGTCCCGGGCTGGAGGTTATCGCGGCGCATGGCGGTTTGCATCGTTTCATGGCATGGGAGCGGCCGATTCTCACCGACTCGGGCGGCTTTCAAGTGTTCTCTTTGGGCGAATTGCGCAAGATTTCAGAAGAAGGCGTGCACTTTTCGTCCCCCATCAATGGCGATCGACTATTTTTAACGCCGGAAATCTCGATGCAAATTCAACAGGTGTTGAATTCGGATATCGCGATGATTTTCGATGAATGCACGCCTTATCCTGCGACGGTGGATCAGGCGGCACAATCGATGCGTCTCTCGCTGCGCTGGGCGCGTCGCTCACGCGATGAACATGATCGTCTCGGTAATACCAATGCGCTGTTTGGCATCGTTCAAGGCGGCATGCATGAATCATTGCGCGATGAATCTCTCGCGGGGCTGGCCGAAATCAATTTTGACGGATTCGCCATTGGCGGTTTATCCGTCGGTGAGCCGAAAGAAGAGTTTTCGCGCATTCTGGCGCATACCGCCCCTCAGTTACCTCGTGATAAACCACGATATCTCATGGGTGTAGGTACGCCAGAAGACCTGGTGTTTGCTGTCAGCCAAGGCATTGATATGTTTGATTGCGTGATGCCCACACGCAATGCGAGGAATGGCTGGTTATTTACTCGTCGAGGCGATATCAAAATAAAAAACGCGCAATACAAGGCCGATACCCGGCCACTGGATGAAACCTGCGCTTGCTATACCTGCCGCAACTTCACGCGGGCTTATTTGCATCACTTGCATCGCTCAAGGGAAATTCTCGGTGCACGGCTGAATACCATACACAACTTGTTTTATTACCAGGTGCTCATGGCGGAAATGCGTGACGCGATCACGACAGGCACCTTCACTGAGTTCGTTCGTGGTTTTCACCGGATGCGCGCAGGCGAGCAGGTATAATCAACCGCATTTGGCCGGTCTTGGCCGATATCCATTTCAATATATCTAGGAGAGTTTTGTGTTTATTTCAAATGCGTATGCCCAGGCGAGTAGTGCAGCAGCGGATCCACTCGGTGGCTTGATGGGCATGCTGCCCATCTTGCTCATGTTTATTGTGTTGTGGTTCTTGATGATTCGCCCACAGATGCGCAAAGCCAAAGAGCAGCAAAAAATGATTGCCGAACTCGCCAAGGGTGATGAGGTGTTGACGCAAGGTGGAATCGCCGGACGGATCAGTCGGCTAGGTGAGAATTATCTGGGCCTGGAAGTTGCCGACAGCAAAGAAGGCGCCATTGAAATCACCGTACAAAAATCAGCTGTTGCGGCCTTGTTGCCCAAAGGTTCCCTGAAAAATCTTTAATTTGCCGCATGGCCTGACATCGCCCTGATGTCAGGCCCTGGCTTTTATCTGGTCTGCACATATGAACCGTTATCCGCTCTGGAAAAACATTCTGGTATTGATTGTTGTGGTCTTTGGGCTGCTCTATACAATTCCCAACTTTTTTGGTGAGGCGCCAGCGGTTCAGGTGACGAGCGTTAAAGCCACTATCAAGGTGGATACAGGATTGCTGACAGCCGTCGAGACCGCACTGCAAGCCGCAGCGGTCAAGCCCACGGCGCTCACCATGGACAGCAACAGTGTGCGCGTGCGCTTGGCGGATACAGAGACGCAACTCAAGGCAAAAGATATCGTCGAGAAAGCGCTGAATCCTGATCCTGTCAATGCAAGTTATAGCGTCGCCTTGAATCTGGTGTCCAATTCACCCGCATGGCTCACCAGCATTCATGCCTTGCCAATGTATTTGGGCCTGGATTTGCGTGGTGGCGTGCATTTTCTGCTGCAAGTGGATATGAAAGGTGCGCTAACCAAACGTCTTGATTCGATCAGTGCCGACTTGCGTAGTTTGTTGCGCGAAAAAAGCATTCGTCATAGCGGAATTGAGCGCGACAAGCAGGGTATCGCCATTCGTTTTCGCGATGCCGATATGCGCAACCAAGCACGGGTATTACTGGCGGATAGCCAACCTGATCTTGCCTTGGCGAATGTTCAGGAGGGTGCCGAATTCAAGCTGGTAGCCACATTAAAACCTGAAGCCGGCAAACAGATTCAGGAATATGCGATCAAGCAAAACATTGTTACCCTGCATAACCGGATCAATGAACTCGGCGTTGCCGAACCGGTGATACAGCAGCAAGGTGCAGACCGCGTCGTCGTTCAGCTGCCGGGTGTACAAGACACAGCGAAAGCGAAAGACATCCTCGGCCGTACGGCAACGCTTGAAGTCCGCATGGTGGACGATGAGGCCAGCAATAATCCGGGCATCATGGCGCAGGCGGCGATTGGCCAACCGCCGATGGGCACGGAATATTATGTTGAGCGCGGGGGGCGTCCCTTGCTGGTGAAAAAGCAAGTCGTGTTAACGGGCGAGCGCTTAACTGATGCCCAGCCTGGGTTTGATGGACAAACCCAGGAGGCCGCAGTACACCTCACGCTGGATGCTGCCGGCGCAAGAATTTTCAAGGATGTGACGCGAGAAAGCGTTGGCCGACGCATGGCGATTTTGCTGATTGAAAAAGGCAAAGGCGAAGTGGTCACCGCACCAGTTATTCGCACGGAAATTGGCGGTGGACGAGTGCAAATTTCAGGCAGCATGACGACCAATGAAGCCGCCGATGTCGCCTTGCTATTGCGCGCAGGCTCACTGGCTGCACCGATGGAAATTATCGAAGAGCGCACGATCGGCCCCAGCCTGGGTGCAGACAATATTGCCAAGGGGTTTTATTCCACGCTATGGGGTTTTACTGCCATCGCGGCGTTCATGATGGCGTATTACCTCATGTTCGGTGTTGTCTCGGTAATCGCGCTATCCGCTAATCTGCTGTTGCTGGTGGCGTTGCTCTCGCTGCTGCAAGCGACGCTGACGTTGCCAGGCATTGCTGCCATTGCGCTGGCACTGGGTATGGCAATTGATTCCAACGTATTGATCAACGAACGCATCCGCGAAGAGTTGCGCAGTGGAAGCACGCCGCAAGCGGCCATAGCGGCAGGTTACGATCGGGCTTGGGCGACGATTGTTGATTCCAATGTAACCACGTTGATCGCTGGTATCTCCTTGTTGGTTTTTGGTTCCGGTGCGGTGCGCGGTTTTGCGGTGGTGCATTGCCTGGGTATTTTGACCTCTATCTTCAGTTCGGTCGTGATCTCCCGTGCGCTGGTCAACCTGATTTATGGCCGTCGTCGCAAGCTCGAAAGTCTATCGATTGGCCAGATATGGAAGTCCAGCAGCAAGGCGTAAGGATTAAAACGTGATTCGCAAACCAGCCAACCTGACAGCCTAAAGACGAGAGATAACAATGGAATTTTTCCGCATCAAAAAAGATATTCCTTTCATGCGCCATGCTGTGGTGTTCAACATCATTTCGTTGATTACCTTCTTGCTGGCGGTGTTCTTCCTGGCCACCAAGGGCTTGCATTTTTCCATCGAGTTTACCGGGGGCACGTTGCTTGAAGTCAGCTATCCACAAGCGCCAACGCTGGACAAGCTGCGCCATCAATTGGAGGCGGATGGCTTTACCGACACGCAGGTGCAGAACTTTGGCTCCTCGCGTGATGTGCTGATTCGCGTGCCGCCGGCAAAAGGCGAGCAGCAGGAGGCCAGCTCATCCAAGGTGGGCGAGCGCGTCATGGCGTCTTTGCAAAAAGTCGGCGTTGGTGATACGGCGGCAAATGGCACACTGCAAGACAACAAGCCTGAACTCAAGCGTGTTGAGTTTGTCGGGCCCCAGGTGGGCAAGGAGCTGGCATCCGATGGCGCGCTGGCGTTGCTATCGGTGGTGATAGGCATCATGGCTTATCTGGCTTTGCGTTTTGAATGGCGCTTTGCGGTGTCTGCCATCATCGCCAATTTGCACGACGTGATTATTATTCTTGGTTTTTTTGCGCTCTTCCAGTGGGAGTTTTCATTGCCTGTGCTGGCTGCGGTGTTGGCGGTTCTGGGTTATTCCGTGAATGAATCGGTTGTCGTGTTTGACCGTGTGCGTGAGACCTTCAAAAAGAAACGCGGCTTGACGACACCACAGGTGCTGGACCATGCGATTACCAGCACCATTTCACGGACGGTGATTACTCACGGATGCACGCAGATGATGGTTACCTCGATGCTGGTCTTTGGCGGCACAGCGCTGCATTATTTCGCGCTAGCGTTGACCATCGGTATTTTGTTCGGCATCTACTCTTCGGTACTGGTCGCCAGTCCTCTGGTGATGTGGCTGGGCGTATCGCGTGAGCAGTTCATCAAGGCCAAGGTTGAAAAGCAGGAGGCGGTGGTCTAATAGGTCACCAGTAGCCATGCCGCGCATCAGGGTTTGGGACCTGCCGCTCCGCATTTTCCATTGGGCGTTGGCGTTCTGTGTCATCGCCGCCTACATCTCACAAAGCATCGGCGGCAATGCGATGGTCTGGCATAGCCGTTTTGGCTTGGCGGTGCTTGGCTTGGTGGCTTTCCGTCTGGTGTGGGGTTTTGTTGGCTCGACCAACGCGCGCTTCCGCCATTTCGTGCGTGGCCCGAAAACCATCGTAGCCTATTTGCGCGGCCAATGGTCGGGCCCCGGTCATAACCCCTTAGGTGCGCTTTCTGCTCTGGTGCTGCTGGGTGTAGCGCTGCTGCTGACGCTGACCGGGCTGTTCGCCAACGATGATATTGCTTTTGAAGGGCCGCTGTACACCTTGATTGACAAGGACCTCAGCGACAGGATCACCAAGATTCACCACTGGTTCGAGCCAGTCATCTTGATCCTTGTCAGTTTGCATATCGCAGCGATCGCGTTTTACGTCTGGGTGAAAAAGCAGCCATTGGTCAAGCCGATGATGACTGGCTGGAAAGAAGTTGCAGAGGGTGAGTCCGCCACCGGCGGTGGTTTGGGGGCCTTTTTTTTTTCGTTGGCACTGGCGATCGCGGTTGTTGTGGCGGCCAGTGGGGTGTGGCTGACTTTTATCTGAAGTGATGAAGTCGCGCCGACTAACAAGCTGACGCAAAAGTCGGCGCTCGTGATACGGCGCGTTGGCAAAGGCGCCTATGTCCGTGCCTGTGCCTGCGCCTATGTCTGATCAGTCCTCGACGTGAAACTTGTCGTGACATCCCTTGCAAGATTGGCCAACTTTGCCGAATTGGGCCTTGACTGCCGCTGCATCACCGGTTGCGGCAACTTTGGCCAGTCCATCAGCCTCTGTACTGAATGTTGCCCAAGCCTTCGCGGCGCCTTCCTTGTCGGTGAAAAATTCCGGCTTGACTTCGGTGTTTTTCCAGCCCTTGCCTTTTGCGGTGCCTGGTACAAACAACGAGGAGATATTGGCATGCGCCAGTGTCTGGATCGTGTTAGCGGCTTGTACCACCTGCTCCTTGTTGAATTCCCCGTTGACGTTGGCCTTGATGCGCGCCATGCTCCAGCTGAGTGTAGTGAAGGCTGACTGGCGCCAGCGAATCTGGTCTTCGGCTTTGCCGACCGTCTGGCTATGGGCGACGGAAGCAGTAACGAGGCCGATGGCGCATGTTGCGAGGATAAATTTCGTGAGTTTCATGCAAGGCTCCTGAGTTGTGGGTTGGATAAGACGGGTTGATATGTTGCGACTATATTATTTCAGCGAAGTTATTCCAGCGAAGTTGCAAAAACATGTTTGATGCGCAAGATATTGCTTTCGCTAATCAATTGCAGCAGACGATCGATGTTCGGATGCTTCCCCGGATTCAGCCGGGCATCGGCGGTGTGCTCGGCGTACAGTTCCAGTCCCTTGGCCGCAGCATCCGGCGTAATGGCACCGTAAATCTGACCCAGATGGTTATATACCGCGACCGAGCCGGCTTGCCCGGGCTTGTTTTCGATCCGCGCGATGACGTTGGCCTGATCGTCCAGCAACTGAATCTCCGCTAGGTGGGAAATACGCGGCAGGTGTTTGAGGTTTTCGGCAAAGGTCATGTCAGATCCGGCAAGTCAGATTTTGCGGGCGAGTTCGGCCGCCTTGCCGATATAGCTGGCGGGCGTCATGTCCAACAGGCGCTGGCGATCGCTTTCGGGTATCGCCAGCGTGCGGATGAAATCACGCAAGGCTTCTGGTGTGATGCCTTTGCCGCGCGTCAGTTGTTTGAGTTGCTCATAGGGGTTTTCAATGCCAAAGCGGCGCATCACGGTTTGTACCGGCTCGGCGAGCACCTCCCATGCTTCGTCAAGATCTTCCGCCAGACGTTGCGGATTCGCTTCGAGTTTCTCCAGTCCTTGACGCATGGCGGAAAAAGCCAGCAGCGTGTAACCAAAGGCGACGCCCATATTGCGCAATACTGTCGAATCGGTCAGGTCGCGTTGCAGACGCGAAATAGGTAATTTTTCGGCCAGATGATGAAGCATCGCGTTGGCTAAACCCAAATTGCCTTCAGAGTTCTCAAAGTCAATTGGGTTTACCTTGTGCGGCATGGTGGACGAGCCAATCTCGCCTTCTTTAAGCTTTTGCTTAAAGTAGCCCAAGGCAACATACTGCCAGATGTCCCGGTCGGCATCGATGAGAATGGTGTTTACTCGTGCGATGGCATCGAATAGCGTTGCCATCGCATCATGCGGCTCGATTTGAATTGTGTAGGCATTAAATTCCAGGCCAAGGCTCTCGATAAATCGGCGGTTGAAAGCCTCCCAGTCAAGCTCTGGATAAGCCGAGAGGTGTGCGTTGTAATTACCCACTGCGCCGTTGAATTTGGCTGTGAGTGAAATGGCGGCAAGTTGACTGCGGGCGCGAATCAAACGGGCAGCGATATTCGCCATTTCTTTGCCCAGCGTGGTGGGCGTTGCGGGTTGGCCGTGTGTTCTGGCGAGCATGGGTAAATCAGCCAGTTGGTGCGCCATTTGCCGCAAAAAGCTGATGATCTGATCCAGCCCGGGCAGCAAGCTGCTTGTCATGCCATTTTTTAGCATGAGCGCATGGGCGACGTTGTTAATATCTTCCGACGTGCAACCAAAATGGATGAACTCAGTGATGCGCGTGATTTCGGAGTTATTAGCGCAGCGTTCTTTTAGCCAGTATTCAACGGCTTTGACATCATGATTCGTGCGTAACTCGATGGCCTTGATGGCAGCCGCATCATCCAACGAAAAAACTTCGTTGATTTGATTTAACTCAGCAATTGAGGCTGCGGAGAGTGATTGGCACTCTGTAATCTCGGCTGCGGCAGCCAGTGTCTTGAGCCACTCTACTTCAACGCGTACCCGCGTACGGATCAGTGCAAATTCAGAAAAATGGGCCCGCAGGTTGTCAACCTTTGCCGCATAGCGGCCATCCAAAGGGGAAAGTGCAGTAAGCGCAGTATGTGTCATGGCAAGCGAAGAGTAGGGGAGGGCAGAAGGATCAATGCCTTAAATCAGCGGGCGAGGCCAGCATGATATGGGGCGTGATTTTAACATGTTGTCTTTGGCGGGCTGATAGGGGTTAAGTGGGGATTAACATCAACAGCGTGCGGCAACAAAGGCTTTAACTGATTCGACATCTGCTGTCATGACAGTGACTTGCTGCGGTAGTGATTCGATACCTTCGAGCGATGAAGGCCGCAAGGGTTCGCGCTGGAGCGCCTCGCGTATGGTTTCGGCAAACTTTACCGCTTGCGCAGTTTCCAGCACGATGGTGGATAGACCTGAGATGCCATACTCACGCCCTACTTTCACACCATCCGCAGTATGCGGGTCTATCATCACCTGATGGCGTTGCCAGACATCACGAATCGTTGCCAGCCGATCGGCATGCGAGCTGCTGCCAGAGACAAAGCCAAATTCAGACAGATGCATCATGAACGGGGTTGTGTTGAGATCAAAGGCACCACCTGCATCGACCGATTGCCATAATTCACGGATAACTGCTGCATCACGATCTACCAGATCAAACACAAAACGCTCGAAATTCGAGGCTTTGGAAATATCCATTGAAGGACTGGATGTCACGTGAGTTTCTGTCGAGGTGCGTGGCCGATAAATGCCGCTGCGAAAAAATTCGTCGAGCACATTGTTTTCATTGGTGGCCAAGATGAGCCGCGCAATCGGCAGTCCCATCATGCGCGCTACATGCCCGGCGCAGATGTTGCCAAAATTGCCCGAGGGCACGCTGAATACCACTTTTTCATCATTCGATTGCGTCGCCGAAAAATAGCCTTTGAAGTAATAAACAATCTGCGCGGCGACACGCGCCCAGTTGATTGAATTGACTGCGCCTATTTTGTAGCGGGCCTTGAATTCTGCATCATTCGAAACAGCTTTGACGATATCTTGCGCATCGTCAAACATGCCTTCCACAGCAATATTGAAAATGTTCGGTTCATTGAGCGAATACATCTGCGCGCGTTGAAAGGTACTCATTTTTCCGCTTGGCGAGAGCATGAAGACACGCACATTGTGCTTGCCAAGCATGGCGTATTCGGCTGCTGAACCCGTATCGCCGGACGTTGCGCCAAGAATGTTGATTGTCTCGCCCCGTTTGTCCAGTACATACTCAAACAGATTGCCAAGAAGTTGCATGGCCATATCCTTGAAGGCCAGGGTCGGCCCATTGGACAATTCCAGCAAGTGAAAATCTGGCGTCAGCGAGGTGAGCGGAACAATGTCTGTCGCACGGTGGCTTGGGCGACAATAGCGATAAGTCTCGGCAGAGTAGGTTTTTTTGCAGATAGCGCTTAAATCCGCTGCCGGGATATCGTCAATAAACAGGCTGAGAATGCGAAAGGCAAGTTCGGCATAGTCAAGCGAGCGCCACTCGTTCAGCCGGTCGGCGACTTGCGGATAGTGCTCTGGCAGATACAGCCCGCCATCGGGGGCCAACCCGCCCAGCAGAATGTCCGAAAATGATTGTGACGCGGATAGGCCACGGGTAGAGATATATTTCATGATGATCGAGTCGAGGTAGAAAGCTAAAAAAGCCGGTGTGACCCGGCTTTTTTATTTTTACAGCAAGAGAGCTTTTATTTTACACGCTCATTTTTTCAGCAGGTTCGACCAGTCATAGCGGAAGTTGATATCCAAGCCATAACCAGGCGCATCATTGTTATGGCCCCACATGTCAAAACCATAATACTCAGACTGATGAGATGCGTTACGACCAATACCGCCGTATTCAAACGACCAGCCCGAAGGGTTGGCTGAATAGAAAGTCAGCATTTGATCGTTAGCGTGTTTGCCCAAGGCAACGGTGACAGGGATTTTCAAATCACGGACGATATCATGCGTCATGCCGATATCATCAATGTTATCGACTTCAATCATCAGGTGATTGATTCGTTTGGGTGATGGCCCACCCAAGAAAGCAACTGAGTGATCCCGATCATTGCAATGCAGGAAAATCGGCTTGGCGACGATGCCGATTTGTGGGATAGGCAGATGATATTCAACATTACCACGCATACCCAGGACGTCGATATAGAAGCGATAGGCTTTATCTGTATCGAATTGACGCAAGATGATATGTCCCAATCCTTGCTGCCCGGTCAAGAAGCGGCCATGCATGCCGCGGCCTGGATGGAATGGTTTGTGAAAGTCGATGCGGGGACCATGATAAATTTCTGTTGGGTTGTCACCCGGGTCAAGAAACTTGATCAGATCAAGCACACTACGCTCGGCACATTCGGCTTCCGTGCCGCGGTGGAATTTGACGCCAGCAGCCGTTAACTTGGCCATCATCTGATCAAATTCTTCCGGTCCGGCAACACGCCAGCCAGCATAATCCAGATCGTCTGTACCGCTGTTATGCACGGTAATGCGGTGATGCTGGTAATCCATACGGATGTAAAAGCGATCTTTCTCACCTTCGTCAAAAACTTCCAGCCCCATGACTTTGCTGGCGTATTCACGCCAAGCGTCCATGTTTGAGACGCCAAAGCCTAAATAACCTAGTTCAGTTACCACTGCCATTTTTATTCCTCCTGAAAATAAAATACCCGAGATTTTCTGGTCGCTCGGAGCCGTTAAAACATTCTGGATGCAGACACAGAGGTGGAATCATAGCGCTAAATTCCAGTGTGTGGCCTATTCAAACTGCTAATTTGCTTCATTGATGCCGTCAATGAAGCGATATACAACCCACTTCCAGCTATTTGTTCAATGCTTGCTTAACCCAGCGTCTCCATGCGCAGGCGTATCACTTTTTTCTTTATTACTGGCAATGCCTCGATTTTCGCGATAGCGGCATCGATGTTTTTCTCGACTGTCACATGCGTGAGAATAATGATATCTGTTTGCGATTCGCCTTCATTGGGTTCGCGCTGGATCATGGCGTCGATCGAGATGGTTTGGTCAGCCAGAATCCGCGTGATGTCCGCCAGCGCGCCAGATTTGTCTTCCACACGCAGGCGCAGGTAGTAGCCGGTTTCAATTTCAGAGAGTGGTAACACCAAGGTATCCTGGACGGCACCCGGTTGAAATGCGAGATGGGGCACGCGGTGTTCCGGATCGGCGGTATGCATGCGGGTGACATCCACAAGATCCGCAATGACCGCTGAAGCGGTGGGTTCTGCGCCTGCGCCACGGCCGTAATACAAGGTAGCACCGACAGCATCGCCTTGCACCAAGACGGCATTCATGACGCCTTCGACGTTGGCAATGAGTCGTTTGGCGGGGATGAGCGTCGGATGCACGCGCAACTCCACTCCATTGGGGCGACGACGGGTCAGGCCCAGTAGCTTGATGCGGTAGCCTAGCTGCTCGGCATAGCGAATATCGTCTGCTTCCAATTGGCTGATGCCTTCAATATGTGCGCGGTCAAACTGCATCGGAATGCCAAAGGCCAGCGCAGAGAGAATGGTGATTTTATGTGCTGCGTCGATGCCCTCGACATCAAACGTGGGGTCCGCTTCAGCATAACCCAGGCGCTTGGCATCTTCCAACGCCTCGGCAAACGAGAGTCCCTTGTCACGCATTTCAGAGAGAATGAAGTTTGTGGTGCCATTGATGATGCCGGCGATCCACTCGATACGATTCGCTGTTAATCCCTCGCGCACCGCCTTGACTATGGGGATACCACCGGCAACTGCCGCTTCAAAGGCAACAATCACGCCACGAGCTTGGGCTGCGGCGAATATCTCATCACCATGCACGGCTAGCAACGCTTTGTTCGCAGTGACCACATGCTTGCCGTTGGCAATGGCAAGCATGATCAGATCTTTTGCTACACCATAACCGCCAATGAGCTCGACGACGATATCGATTTCCGGATTGGAAACTACTGCAAAGGCATCATCGGTGACCGCCACTTTACCGCCGGTTACTTGCTTGGCTAGGGTGGTATTTTTATCCGCTACTTGCGTGATGCGAATCGGCCGCCCGGCGCGGCGGGTAATTTCTGCCTCGTTGCGCGTCAGTACGGTAAATGTGCCGCCGCCGACGGTGCCGGTGCCGAGCAGGCCGACATTCATCGGCTGCATGATTTCTTTTGCTTTATTCGAGTTATTTGCCATGACGGGTACGATAAGAATCCAGGAAACGTGCGATGCGATTTATGGCATCGCGGAGATCATCTTCATGCGGTAAAAAGACGAGACGAAAGTGGTCAGGATGTGGCCAGTTAAAACCACTACCCTGCACAAGTAATACTTTTTCAGCCACCAAGAGTTCAGAGATGAACTCCTGGTCATCCGTGATCGGATAAATTTTTGGGTCCAAGCGTGGGAACATGTACAGCGAAGCTTGCGGCTTGACACAGGTGACGCCTGGAATGGCAGTAATCAGCTCATAAGCGATGTCGCGCTGACGACGCATGCGTCCCCCGGGAGCCACCAGATCATCAATGCTTTGATAGCCACCCAATGCCGTTTGGATTCCCCATTGGCCCGGCGCGTTGGCGCACAGGCGCATTGAAGACAGCATATCAAGTCCCACGATGTAATCCTGTGCCGCTTTTTTATCGCCCGACACGATCATCCAGCCGGCACGATAGCCGCAGGCGCGATAGTTTTTGGACAGGCTGTTAAAAGTGACGGTGAGTACATCTTCCGATAATGCTGCGATAGAGGTATGCGTTGCATCCTCATAGAGCACACGGTCATAGACTTCATCCGCGTAGATGATCAGATTGTGCGTGCGGGCGATTTCAACGATCTCTTTGAGTAGATCGTCGGGATACAGCGCGCCCGTCGGGTTGTTCGGGTTGATGACTACAATGGCACGCGTACTGGATGTAATTTTTGCGCGAATATCATCCAGATCCGGCAGCCAGCCAGAGCCCTCGTCACACAGATAATGCCGTGGTGTGCCGCCCGAAAGACTCACGGCAGCCGTCCATAACGGGTAATCAGGAGCGGGCACGAGGACTTCGTCGCCATTGTTGAGCAGGGCGTTCATGGCCATCACGATCAGTTCGGAAGCACCATTGCCGATGTAGATATCCTCGATGGTGACACCCTTGATGCGCTTTTGTTGGGTGTAATGCATCACTGCCTTGCGCGCCGAGAAAATGCCTTTGGAATCGGTATAACCAGCCGCATTGGGCAGGTTGAGTATCATGTCCTGCTGGATTTCCTCGGGTGCATCAAAGCCGAACGAGGCCAGATTGCCGATGTTGAGCTTGATGATCTTGTGGCCTTCTTCTTCCATCTGCTTGGCGCGCTCGAGTACAGGCCCGCGAATGTCATAGCAGACGTTGTTGAGCTTGGCGGATTTTGTTACAGGCTGCATGCGCAACCGTCCTTTCTGCAAGAGGCTACCGACTAAGCCGGCAACAGGAAATGTATAATTTTACCCAAAGCGGTTACTGTGCCGCAAATTAAGATTTGCGCACCCTTGATCGCTTTATTCAAGTGCGCCCATTATGACGGATGCTAACGCTGATTTAACCTGACTTCTTTGCCTGATGAAACTCCAATCCGCTGCACCGACTAGTTTGCTGGCCATTACCGCCTACGATGCAACGGGTATTTCTGTTGGGGGGCGCAAGTTGTCACGCAGTTTCATTCTCACCCCGCAGCGCCTGATTGAAGACTGGTCGCCTGTTTCGCTGGATGCCCTGTGTGTAGAAGATCTGGAGATTCTGGCGGGGTTAAATCACTCGATCGTGCTCTTGGGCACCGGGCTGCGCCAGCGATTTCCCGCTCCCGCTTTGTTGCGGCCGTTGATTGAGCGCCGCATCGGTGTTGAAGTCATGGATAGTTTTGCCGCTTGCCGCACCTATAACATCCTGATGGCCGAAGGCCGTGAGGTTGCTGCGGCCATTATTGTGGAAGCTGCATGATCCACCCCTTGCGCCGCCGTTACGGGTTTCTGCTGGGATTGATTTTCGCTGTGTTGTGGTTTGGCAGCATCGAATATCGTCGCCTGATTGACCCTGATGAAGGCCGCTATGCCGAGATCTCGCGTGAAATGGTGGTCAGTGGTGACTGGCTGACGCCGCGCCTGAATGATCTCAAGTATTTTGAAAAGCCCCCCTTGCAGTACTGGGCGACGGCGACTGCCTTTACGTTGTTTGGCGAGCATCAATGGACAGCGCGACTGTGGTCTGCGCTGACCGGGTTCCTCGGTATTCTATTCACCATTTTTGCGGTAGGCCGGTTGTTCAATCCAGTCACCGGATGGATTGCCGGTGCGGTGCTTGCCAGCAGCTTGTTGTGGAATTTGATCGGCCATATCAACACACTGGATATGGGCGTAAGCGCTTTTCTAGCGGCGGCAGTTTTTGCGCTTTGTCTGGCGCAGCGAGATGAGGCGACGCCTGCGGAAAGTCGGCGCTGGCAAGACGGCGCCTGGGCATTATTGGCGCTGGCGACACTCTCCAAAGGCTTGATCGGCATCGTCCTGCCGGCCGCCACCGTGGTGCTTTACACCCTGTGGCAGCGTGACTGGGGATTCATTGCCCGCATCCGCCCTTGGCGCGGGCTGGCGATTTTGTTGCTGATTACCGCGCCGTGGTTCATCGCCGTGTCGCTGGCCAATCCGGAATTTGCCTGGTTCTTTTTTGTCCATGAGCATTTCCAGCGCTTTCTCACCAAAGTGCATCATCGCTACGAGCCGATGTGGTACTTCATTCCGATCCTGATGATCGGCATTCTGCCCTGGTTGGGAAGTTTGTTGCCAGGCCTGAAAGCCGGATTTTCCAGGAATGTCAGCCAACGCTTTCAGCCGCAGCGCTTTTTACTGGGATGGGTAGTGCTGGTGTTTCTTTTTTTCTCGGTTTCCGATTCCAAGCTGGCGTCCTACATCTTGCCCATTTTTCCTGCGCTGGCCGCGCTGGTCGCCCTGCATTTGGGCAGGTTGACGACAAAACGACGACATATCGGTGACGCCTTGTTTTCTGCGGGCGTTGGACTGATGGGCCTGTGTTTCGTGCCCTTGGTTATTCATCGCGCCGCAAGGCCGGAAATGGAAGTTATTTATCGGATCTACCAGCCTTGGTTGTATGCGGCGGCCGCATTATTTTTGGTGGGTGGTGTTGCGGCATTTTTTCTCGCACGCAAACATCCTCTGTCGGCGATAGGGGCGCTTGCTGCGGCCAGTTTTTTCAGCGGGCAAGCGATCATTCTTGGACATGATGCGTTTGGTGCGGTCAATTCGGCACATGATATCGCTCTGAAAGTTCGGTCGCAGGTGCCGCCGAATGTTCCCTTCTACAGCGTGAATACCTATCATCAGAGCTTTCAGTTCTATCTGCAACGCACAACGATCATGGTCGAATACAAGGACGAGCTGGGCTTTGGCATTGGCCAGGAGCCGCAAAAATT
>JAUSMB010000019.1 GCA_030645365.1 Rugosibacter sp. | reverse complement strand
CCGGCACCCTGACCGAAGCAAAAATCCGCCTGGAAAGACATGTGGATGCGCAAGGCCGGCCCAGCCAACGGGTGCTTGAGCTGGCCTACTTCAACAGTTTTTTCGAAACCGGCCTGAAAAGCCCGCTGGATGACGCCATTCTTGCCCATCAGCACATCGAGATTGGCGCCTGGAAAAAAATCGACGAAGTACCTTTTGACTTCGAGCGGCGGCGCGTCTCGGTATTGATCGATAACGGCGAGACGCGCTGGCTGGTGGTGAAAGGCGCGCCCGATGAAATCGTCGGGCTGTGTACGCACCATGAAACGCAAGACACCCATCCGGGCGCCGGATCCGGCGCGATCATTCAGCAGCCGCTGGATGACGCGGCGCTGGTGAACATCCGCAGCCAGCACCACGCCTTGGAAGAAGGTGGTTTCCGTACCTTGGGCATTGCCTGGCGCGAGGTGCCACGGGATCATCCCCATGCTGTGGTGAGCGATGAAACAGAACTGGTGCTGGCCGGTTTTGCCGCCTTTCTCGACCCGCCCAAGACCAGTGCGGCGCCCGCACTGGCGGCGCTGAAGAAAACCGGTATCGCGATCAAGATCGTGACCGGGGATAGCGACTTGGTGACCCGCCACATCTGCGCCGAGTTGAAGATTCCGGTAACGGGGCTGTTGACTGGCAAGGAGGTCGCGCAGCTGGACGACCACGCCCTGCAGGCCCGGGTGGAGGTTGTGAACCTGTTCTGCCGCGTCAATCCAGCGCAGAAGGAGCGCGTGATCCGGGCGCTCCGCGCGCGCGGCCATGTGGTCGGCTATCTGGGCGACGGTATCAACGATGCGCCGTCCCTGCATGCGGCGGATGTCGGTTTGTCCGTGGATTCGGCTGTGGATGTCGCCAAGGAAGCAGCCGACATGATCCTCCTGCAACAGGATTTGCATGTGCTGCATGCGGGTGTGCTCGAAGGGCGACGCACCTTTGGCAACATCATGAAGTACATCATGATGGGCACCAGTTCGAACTTCGGCAACATGTTCAGCATGGCCGGCGCCTCGCTGTTCCTGCCATTTCTGCCGATGTTGCCGACGCAGATCCTGCTCAACAACATTCTCTATGACCTCTCGGAAATTCCCATCCCGCTGGACGAAGTGGACAGCAGCGAAACGCATACCCCGCGGGTGCTGGACATGAATTTTGTGCGCAATTTCATGCTCGTGATCGGGCCGATCAGCTCGCTGTTCGACTTCCTCACCTTTTACATCATGCTGGTCGTTTTTCAGGCGAATGAAAAACTGTTTCAGACCGGCTGGTTCGTTGAATCGCTATGCACCCAGGTACTGGTGATCTTCATCATCCGCACGCGCAAGAATCCCTTGCGAAGCCGCCCGCATCGCTTGCTGACGGCAGCCTCGCTGGCGGTTGTCGCCACCGCAGTGCTGTTGCCGTTCACGCCAGTCGGCACATACTTCGGATTTGTGCCCCCGCCCGCCAAGTTTTATTTCATCCTCGGCGCCATGGTGCTGGTCTATCTCTGCATTGTCGAACTGGCCAAGCAGGGTTTCTACCGCTGGGCAGTAGCAAGGCGGCCGCGTAAAATTGCCGTCTAGCCTTACCTTATTCCCTCCCCCATCAATGAGACAACCAGATCATGGATGACGGCCTCTTCATCCGCAGCCATACATAGCACAGGCTTGTAGCCGATGGTGCTGATCCGGATGCTGTTGGTTTGGTTGGATATCGCGTCGAGCGAAAAACCGAGAAAACCCAGGGGTTGGCAAATGCGTTCGCGTATCTGTGGAGCATGTTCGCCGATGCCGCCGCTGAACACCAGCGCATCCATGCCGCCTGCTTTGGCGGCAAAAGCGCCGATGGCAGCACATACCTGGCGGCAGAAGTAGTCCACGGCAAAACCGGCAGCCGTGCTGCGGCTCTCCAGCAAGCGGTGCATCTCGCTGCTCTCGCCGGCAGACAGTGCAAGCAGCCCCATCCGATGGTAGACCAGATCGCTTAACGCCTGGCT
>JAUSMB010000001.1 GCA_030645365.1 Rugosibacter sp. | reverse complement strand
CAGCTGCAGTTGGGAATGACGCCGCAGCTCCTGATCTTTATTGCGTTCTTGATATCCAGTGCCGTAAAGGTACCGATGTGGCCGGTGCATACCTGGCTACCGGATGCCCACGTTGAGGCGCCTACCGGTGGCTCGGTTGTTTTAGCCGCAATTGCCTTGAAACTCGGCGCTTATGGCTTTATCCGGTTTTCGCTTCCCATTGCTCCGGATGCAAGCCATTATCTTGCACCTCTCATGATCGCTTTATCGCTCACCGCCGTTATTTACATTGGCTTTGTTGCGCTGGTTCAGACTGACATGAAAAAGCTGGTGGCGTACTCTTCCATTTCCCACATGGGGTTTGTCACCTTGGGCTTTTTTATCTTCAGTCCACTGGGCATTGAAGGCTCGCTGGTACAAATGATTTCGCATGGTTTTATTTCTGCCGCCATGTTCTTGTGTATTGGCGTTCTGTACGACCGCATGCATTCGCGACAGATTGCGGATTACGGCGGTGTCGTCAATACCATGCCCAAGTTTGCTGCTTTTTTCATGTTGTTCTCCATGGCGAACGCCGGTTTGCCAGCCACGTCAGGATTTGTCGGGGAGTTCATGGTGATTTTAGGCGCGGTGAAATTCAATTTTTGGGTCGGCACCGCCGCTGCTGTCACCCTTATTCTGGGTGCGGCATACACCTTGTGGATGTACAAGCGTGTGGTTTTTGGTGAAATTACCAACCCACACGTGGCGGATTTATCCGACATTGGGCTGCGCGAGTTTTTAATTCTGGCGCTGCTGGCTGCTTGTGTTTTGGCGATGGGGCTTTATCCCTATCCGTTCACCGAGGTAATGCATGCTTCTGTCGATAATCTGTTGAAGCATGTTGCAGCCAGCAAGCTGTGATCCGAGCAACATGCCGCACAGCCAAACAAAATAAACGCACGAGAAACCGAGACATCTGATGCTGAATAATTTCGTGATACCTGATTTTTACCCCGTCGTGCCTGAGATATTTCTCTTGGCGATGTCATTCATTATTTTGTTTGCCGACCTGCTTTTTAGCGCCACTCAGCGCTGGGTAGCCTCTGCGCTGACAATCATCACCCTGCTTGGATGTGCTGCCCTGACCGTGGTAACAGCCGATGGGCAGACCACTTTAACCCTGAGCAACCTATTTGTGGATGACCTGTTAGCGGACTTCCTCAAGCTGATGACCTATCTATCCGTCGTCATGGTGCTGATCTATGGCAGACAATATCTTGTTGATCGGGGTTTGGATAAAGGTGAGTTTTATCTCTTGGTGCTCTATGCCACGCTGGGCATGATGGTGATGATTTCTGCGGCTAATCTTCTGACGCTTTATCTTGGGCTGGAGCTCATGTCACTCGCCCTTTATGCGCTGGTTGCCATTGACCGTGATTCTGCGCGAGCAACCGAGGCAGCGATGAAGTATTTTGTATTAGGCGCTTTGGCTTCCGGTTTGCTGCTGTATGGCATGTCAATGATTTACGGTGCAACGGGTAACCTTGATATTGCTGACATATCCCAGGTTTTGTATCAAGGGCAAGCTGATAAAACGGTACTGGTGTTTGGCTTGGTATTTATCGTAGCCGGCATTGCCTTCAAGCTGGGTGTGGTGCCATTTCATATGTGGATCCCGGATGTTTATCACGGTGCGCCCACCGTAGTTACCATGCTGATCGGATCGGCACCCAAGTTTGCCGCCTTCGCCATGGCGCTGCGGTTATTGGTTTACGCGTTATTTCCTCTGGTTGCCGAGTGGCAGCAAATGTTGCTGATCATGGCTGTGCTCTCTATCGGCCTAGGCAATCTGGCGGCCATTGCACAGAAAAATATCAAGCGCATGCTGGCGTATTCAGCTATTTCGCACATGGGATTCATGTTGCTGGGATTAACCTCGGGTGTTATCGGCCATGAAGTTGATCCTTTCACTGCGATTAACGCGTATAGCTCGGCGCTGTATTACACCGTGGCTTATGTGCTCATGTCGCTGGGGTCATTTGCCATGGTGCTACTGCTCTCGCGTACCGGCCATGAAGCAGAACAGCTGGATGACTTCAAGGGGCTCAACCAGCGTAGCCCGTGGTTTGCTGCGATGATGTTGATCTTCATGCTGTCGATGGCGGGGATTCCTTTCTTTATCGGATTTTTTGCCAAGTTTTCCGTATTAACAGCAGCCATTACGGCAGGTCATATCACTATTGCGGTTGTTGCCGTGATGTTCTCGCTGGTGGGGGCTTTTTATTACCTGCGCATCATTAAGCTAATGTATTTTGATGCTCCCGTGGAAACTACATCGCTGATCGCCACGCCGGCTTTTCGGATATTGCTATCGCTGAACGGTATTGCCGTCGCGGCGTTTGGCTTATTTCCTGATGCAATCATGTCCATTTGCACGGCTGTTTTATTGCATTCGCTATAGCTTGCCGGGCACGGGTGCTTAACCGAACATTCTTAAGACTTATCGCTGCATCTTCGACCCCATGGATGATGCCAACCTGATTGAACACACCCTTTCGAGCGAGCCTGTTTTTGACGGCAAGCTGTTGCATGCGCGACGCGATGAGGTGCGTTTGCCTGATGGCACTACAGCGGTGCGCGAATGGATAGAACATCCAGGTGCCGTGGTGATTGTGGCCTTGCTGGATAATGGGCATTTATTGTTTGAGCGGCAATATCGTTATGCATTGCATCGCGTATTTCTCGAGCTGCCTGCTGGCAAAATTGATCCCAATGAACATCCGCTGGATACTGCCCGGCGCGAGTTGCGAGAAGAAACCGGATATCAGGCCAGAGTGTGGCACCACCTGGGTGTGATGCATCCCTGCATTGGCTATTCCGATGAAAAAATTGAAATATTCTGGGCCGAAGGCTTGGTGTATGTTGGCCACGAACGCGACCACGGCGAGTTTCTGGAAGTGATCGAAATGAGTGTTTCAGATGCCTTACTGGCGGTACGTGATGGTGAAGTGACTGATGCTAAAACCATCACCGCCTTGATGTGGGCAGACAAAATCATCAACGGGATTTGGTCAGCGCCGGAATAAATGGCCGTTCACCATGGCAGCGGTTATTTGTACACGTGTCACGCTGCCAAAGCCGAATTTAAGCATCATCCATTCTGCAGGGGCTAGCCCGCAGGCTAGCCCGACAATTGCTTTCATTACGCCTGCATGCGTCACCAATACCGCGTGGGTAGTTTTTTGCGAGTATTGTTCAGCTAAAAAATCATGTACCCGCGTTTGAAGTTCGCTGACAGATTCGCCTTGTGGCGGAGTAAAACCTGTGGGATTTTCAGCCCAGGCATTGATTGCGGCTCGGTCTAGTGTTTCCCACGCCTGCATTTCCCAATCACCGAAATTCAATTCCTTCAAGCGTGGGTCAGGCAAGGGGGCAGAGTGCAACGCTTCAGCTAACAGACGACATCGCATCAATGGGCTGGTAAAAAACGGCAATCCGGATGGCAGCTGTGGCTGGATGGTCTGGGCGATTGCTGCCAAGTCGTCACGCAAGGGTAAATCTGTTGCGCCATAGCAGATGCCCTCATTCACCTGTGGCGGCGGATGTCGTATCAGGTAAAGCTGCATAAGAGGCCCAGATAAAAAGCCAGCTCGGCAATCTGTTGGGTTGCGCCGAGGCAATCGCCCGTATAGCCGCCGATGCGATGGATAAAATAGCGTGCAGCCAGCCAGGTGCATAAAGCCACGGCCACCAGCGCAGCCAGCAGATGGCTTGCGGGCAGCAGAATACAGGGTGCCAAGCCTGTGAGTGCGGCTATGAATAGCTCATGGGGCGCCATGCGCACGGCCAGCGGCTTGGCTTTTGCTGTGGCATCTTCGCGTACATAATCCAGCGTGAAAATCAGGCTGGTGGCGGCTAGCCGGGATACAGCATGTGCGGCAATCAAAGTCAGGCCAAGCGTTAGCGTATCAGACGTAGCATCAATTTCAACCAGTGCATTCCATTTTGCAAGCAGCAGCAGCGCCACGCCGATGGTCGCATAGCTGCCGACGCGTGAATCTTTCATGATGCTGAGCACCTGTGCCTTGTCCCAGCCACCACCAAACCCATCGCAGGCATCCGCAAAGCCATCTTCATGAAAAGCGCCGGTCGCCAATACACTCGCTGCCATGCCAAGCACAACGGCAACAGATACCGGTAGCACCAGCGCGGCGACAAGTGTCGTGGCGGCTGCTATCAGGCCAACGAGTACGCCCACCAGCGGAAAATAACGTGCGGCGTGGTTAAGCTGATCCTGGCTATGACCTACCCAAGCCGGAACGGGCAAGCGAGTAAAAAAACGCAAGGCTGCGAAAAAATAGATCAGTTGTGTGCGAATTTTTATAAACATCAGGCTTGGCTCACGCCCGCTGAATCAAAGCTCGCCATCTCATTTAAAAAAGCGCAGGCTGCATTAAGCAACGGCAAAGCCAAGGCGGTACCGGTGCCTTCGCCCAAGCGTAGTCCCAGATCAAGCAGGGCTTCACCCTTTAGCCAGGCGAGCTGTAGCCGGTGCCCAACCTCGTTCGAGCAATGCGAGAACACGCAATAGTCGAGAATCTCGGGAGCAATGCGCGCGGCTACCAGCAGTGCACTGGTGACGATAAAACCGTCTATCACGAGCACCATTTTTGCTTTGGCTGCCGCCAGCATGGCACCGCTGAGCAATGCGATTTCAAAACCGCCAAAACGCGCAAGCACATCCAGCGGCGCATCATTTCGTTCCGGCCAATAAGCTAAAGCCTGTGCCAGCAAAGCGCGTTTTTTTTTCAGCCCCGCATCATCCAGCCCGGTGCCACGACCAATCACTTCAGCTAAAGGCAGGCCGGTCAGGCAATGTGTGAGCAATGAGGCAGAAGCTGTATTGCCAATGCCCATTTCGCCAAAGCCCAGCGTGTTACACCCGGTAGCGGCCAGATCACGCACGATCGCGGCACCGCGCTGCATGGCATCCACGCATTGCGCAAGGCTCATGGCCGGGCCGGTGAGATAACTCGCCGTCCCACCAGCGCCGACTTTTGCGTCGATCAATCCAGCGCGGGAACCAAAGTCGTGTGCTACGCCTGCATCGGCAATCAGTAACTGTGCATGGGCTTGCCGCGCCAGCACATTGATCGCCGCGCCTCCCGCTAAAAAATTTTCCACCATTTGCCAGGTGACTTCTTGCGGATAAGCGGATACCCCGGCTTTGGCCGCACCATGATCCCCCGCAGCGACAAGAATGCGTGGCTGCGCGATACGTGGTGTTAGTGTGTTTTGGATCAAGCCGATTTGCAAGGCCAGATTTTCCAGCCGCCCGAGCGCACCCAGCGGCTTGGTCTTGCCATCGATTTTTGTTTTTAAGGCCGCAGCCAGCGTGCGATTGAGCGGGGCGATGCGGGATAATTCAGCCAAGAAATGGGCAGAGGACATAAGCAGCTAATAAAAAATAAGGCATTCATTATCCTCGATTCAAACGTCATCTTGAGATGCAAGGTATCGAAGGCGTCATGCTCAAGTCAGAATCAATCAGAATCAATCAGAATCAGCGCGAATCAATCGCGCTCCACACCCACCATGCCTGCTTCAGGATAACGCAGCCCCGTGACATGTTCTGGCAAAAAGAGTTCATCCAGTGTTGCCAGCTCGGTCACGGTGAGGGTGATAGCCGAAGCGGCCGCGTTTTGCTCCAGATAGGTTATTTGGCGGGTGCCCGGAATCGGCACCACATGCGGGTGTTTATTCAAAAGCCAGGCCAGCGCCATTTGTGCGTTGGTGATGTCTCGCGCTTGCGCCAGCTGATGCAAGGCTTCTACCAATGCACGGTTAGCCACTTCGGCATCGCCCTGAAAGCGCGGGTTGAATTGACGAAAATCATTCTCTGCCAGGGTGTCGCTGCGCACTGTGCCCGTGAGGAAAGCACGGCCCAGCGGACTGTAAGCCACAAACGTGGTACCTAGTTCAGCACAGGCTTCCAGCAAGTTGTTTTCAGGCTCGCGCGACCACAATGAATATTCACTTTGCATTGCCGCAATCGGGTGCACCAATGAAGCCCGCTGCAAGGTGGCAGTGGATACTTCCGACAATCCAATCTGGCGTACCTTGCCTGTATGAACCAAATCAGACATCGCGCCGACGGTGTCTTCAATCGGTACATCCGGGTTACGTCGATGGCAATAATAAAGATCGATCTCATCCACCCCCAGGCGCTGTAAAGATGCTTCGCATGCCATACGCACATAGGCCGGGCTGTTGTCGATGCGGCGCTCGTACTGACCCGCTTTGCGCACGATGCCAAATTTGGTAGCGACAACGACCTCCCGCCGTCGCGCCGTACCCCCTTGTTTCAGAAACTGCCCCAGCAGATTTTCATTATGGCCCAGGCCATAAGTATCGGCAGAATCAAAAAAATTGATGCCAATATCTAATGCCCGGGTTAGCGTGGCGAGCGATTGTTGATCATCGCTCGGCCCATAAAATTCGCTCATGCCCATGCACCCCAAGCCTATCTCGGCAATCGGTACGGCAGCTTGGCCTAAGAGGCGCTGTTTCATTGTTGTTTCATCGCTGTTTTATTAGTGTTTCTTGATTATCAAACAGGTGGCTAATTGAAGAGAGTAGCTAAAAAAACCAGCGCAATGCATAGGGAGATTAGTCAGTACTAGCCTGATTCAGTAATTCGATAGCCGCTTGATCCAGACTCATTTCCGTCGCATGAATCAGATCTTGTAACTGCGGCAGCGAAGTCGCACTGGCAATCGGTGCAGTGATGGTGGGGCGAGCCATGAGCCAGGCCAGCGCAATGACGGCTGGTGTCGTTTTTTTATCTTTTGCGACGGCATCAAGTGCGGCGAGAATGCGCAGGCCGCGCGCATCCAGATAGCGCTTGGTCATTGCGCCGCGCGAGCTGTTTTCAAAATCGGCTGCGCTGCGATATTTACCGGTGAGAAAGCCACTAGCCAGAGAAAAGTAGGGAATGACGCCCAGGCCATGTTTTTGGCATACGGCTTGCAGGCCGTCTTCATATGCTGCACGGTCATACAGGTTATACAGGGGTTGCAAGCTTTGATATGCGGCAATATGATTATCCTTGCTTACTTGCAGTGCTTCTTCCAGCCGTTCCGGCGTGTAGTTGGAAGCTCCGATGACACGTACTTTGCCTTGCTTGATGAGCTGGTCAAAAGCTTCCAGTGTTTCGGTGAGTGGCGTATTTTCGTCATCAAGATGCGCTTGGTAGAGATCAATGTAATCCGTCTGCAAGCGGCGCAGCGAATTTTCGATCGCTTTGAAAATATAGGCTTTGGACAGACCTTGCTGCCCCTCGCCCATGTCCATGCCGACCTTGGTTGATAGAATGACCTGGCTGCGGTTGCCGCGCGCCTTCATCCATTTGCCGAGAATGGTTTCCGATTCGCCACCCTGGTTGCCGGGAATAAAGCGCGAGTAAACGTCCGCAGTGTCGATGAAGTCGAATCCTGCTGCGACAAAGGCATCGAGTATCTCGAAAGACTTGGCTTCATCCAAGGTCCAGCCAAAGACATTGCCGCCAAACATGAGTGGGGCGACTTTGATACTGGAATGTCCTAATGTGCGCTTTTGCATGGCTTTTTCCTGTTCGGGTTTTGGTTTTATCCGGCTTTGCGCCGTGTTACCAGCGCCGACTTTTTACAGATATCAACGATAGCGTAACTGAAAGACTTTTTCGTGTAACCGAGTGAGGCCGCGTTGTTTAAAGCGTGGCTCGTTATCGAGTGCATCGAACTGGGCTAAAAAAGTGACTTCGCTGGCAGGGGCGAAGAGCGCGTGGACTTCCGCTTCTTCAACACTAAACGGTGGTCCGTCCATTTGTTCTTGCGGATAGGCAAAACACACCAATAATGTTTTCGTGCCGGGTGGCAGAATGTGTTGCATGTGGCTGGCGTAATCGCGCCGCATGGCGGGTGGCAAGGCAACGAGCGAGGCGCGGTCAAACACACCGGTGACACCTGTTAGGTCTGCTGCAGTGAGCTTGAAAAAATCACCACAAAAAATACGGATGCCGGGACTTTCATATCGGGTGAGTTCGCCCTGTTGCGTGACTTTTGCAGTGAGATCGTTTTCAGCAAAAAAATCTTCCACCGCGCGCTGACTTAATTCAACACCAATCACACTCAGCCCCTGGTTTTGCAGCCAGAGCAAGTCTCGGCTTTTGCCACAGAGAGGCACAAACACACTGCTACTTTGCGGGATGTTCAGACTGGGCCAGTACTGCTGCAAAAAAGGGTGAAATTCGGATTTGTGAAATCCGATTTCATTTTTTTCCCAGCGCTCATGCCAAAAGTTGCTTTCCATGGGACCGATTCCGAGAGTTATTCGGCAAGAAAAGGGTAGTCGGTATAGCCTTTGCTATCACCGCCATAAAAAGTGGCAACATCCGGTGCGTTAAGTGCAGCACCCTCGGCAAAGCGGCGGGGCAGGTCAGGATTGGCCAGAAAGGGCACGCCAAAGGCGACCATGTCTGCACGGCCATCGGCTAGGACTGCATTGCTGCGTGCCAAGTCATAGCCATAGTTAGTCATGTAAAGCCCTTTCCAGATGCCGCGCAGTTTGAATAAATCAAATGCCGGGCCGGCAATGCCGGGTTTATCAATGCCCATTTCGGCAATGTGCAAATAAGCCAGGCCAAAACGGTTGAGCGCTTCAACGGCGTAACTAAAGGTGGCCTCGGGGTTGGTATCGCACATGTCGTTAAAGGGCCCTAAGGGCGCGAGACGAATGCCAACGCGGTTAGCGTTCCATACACTACACACCGCATCCGTTACTTCCAGCATGAAGCGTGCGCGATTGGCGATCGATCCACCATAAGCGTCAGTGCGCTGGTTAGTGCCATCACGCAAAAATTGATCTACCAGATAGCCATTGGCGCCGTGGATTTCCACACCGTCAAACCCAGCTTCTAACGCACATTGTGCCCCGTGGCGGAACATCTCGATAATGCCGGGAATCTCTTCCAGCGTGAGTGCATGGGGTGTTTCAAACGCTTGCATGCCAGTATAAGTGAGTGTTTCGCCTACCGGCTTGATGGCTGAAGGCGCGACCGGCAACATGCTATTGGGCAACAAGGATTTATGCGAGGCGCGTCCGCAATGCCATAGTTGCAGAAAAATACGCCCGCCTGCGGCATGCACAGCATCCGTCACTTGGCGCCAACCTGCCACTTGCTCTGGGCTGTAAATGCCAGGCGTACCCGGATAACCAACTGCTTCAGGAGAAACAATGGCGCCTTCGGTAATGATGAGCCCGGCGCTGACGCGTTGGCGGTAGTACTCGACATTCAGGGCGTGCGGCTCATTTTTTTCTCCTGCACGGTTGCGCGTCATGGGTGCCATCGCCATGCGGCTTTTCAGCGCATAAGGGCCGAGTTGAATGGGTGAAAATAAATTGATGTTTTTTGCAGTAGTCATGATTTTTTTAATAAGGATGAAAGAGAGAGTTCGGTAGCGTCACGCTTGATCCAAGCCGCCATCAAAAAATAATTTGACCAGATTGTTAAAGGCCTTGCGCTGTTCGATTTGTATCCAATGGCCGCACTGGCTGAACACGTGCAGTTGTGCGCGAGGCAGGTGCTTGACCATGTATTCGGATGTTGTGAGCGGGATGAAGAAATCCTCCCGCGCATGAGTGGCCAGTATGGGGTTGGTAATTTTTTGTAATTTTTCGGGCGGCAGAACAAAGGCGTCAATATGCGTTTGCGTGTCACCCGGGAACATCGCCTCGAACTGAAGGCGTACGCTGTCCTGCATCACGAACTGATAGCGATTTTCCGCGATGGCATCCACATCGCCGCCGAGGATATCCGGATTATGCAAAAACTTGCGCACCAGAAAAGCCAGTTCTTCCTTGGTGCCCTTGGTGTAATAACCCCAGCCGCGCTTTAAGCCTTCGGTCGCGGTAAAGGGCGCGCCCACCGCTCCCATTAACACGACATGATCAAAGCGGTTTGGGTAACGATTCACCAAATGCATGGCCACGCCACCGCCCATGGAATTTCCCACCAGGTGCACTTTTTCCAGATTCAGTGCATCAAGAAAAGCAACCATCTGCGCAACCCAGATTTCTATCCAGGCAGCGGCGCCTTGTGGCGGATTCGGGTAGGTGCTGAGTCCAAACCCCGCAAGGTCGGGCGCAAAGCAGTGATAAGTTTCACCCAGAAAAGGCAGAGCGAACTGCCAGTTGGACATCGCGTTCGCACCCGGTCCCGAGCCATGGAGCAATAAGATGGGTGCGGCATCTGGTGCCCCGCTTTCGTGAAAGGAGGTGTTAAAACTGCCGGTGCGTATTTGGTCCTGCTTGCTATCCATTATTTTCTCCGTGTAGTTCTTGAATTATCGTGCACTATACCAATAGGCGATAATGCGCGGATGGTAGAACTCATCATCGGTGGTGCCCGTTCGGGCAAGAGCGCGCTGGCAGAGCAGCGTGCAGAAGCATCACAGCGGGCGGTAACTTATATCGCGACAGCCCAGGCGAAGGATGCAGAAATGGCCGAGCGCATTGCTCATCATCAGGCACGGCGGCCAGCCGACTGGCTTCTGGTGGAAGAGCCGTTGCAGTTGGCTACTGTGCTCAAAAAGCATGCCGCCCCTGACCGTTGCTTGTTAGTGGATTGCCTGACCTTGTGGCTATCCAATCTTTTATTTGCGCATGATGGTAACGCTGATAAACAGCGCGACGAGTGGCTGACACAGGAAACCGTAGCGCTGTTTACTGTCTTGCCACAGCTTCCCGGTCGCGTGATTCTGGTGAGTAACGAAGTGGGGTTGGGCATTATTCCGCTGGGTGAAATCACGCGTCGGTTTGTTGATGAAGCTGGGCGTCTGAACCAGCGGGTGGCGACGTTGGCAGATCGCGTGACGTTTGTTGCGGCGGGTTTGCCGCTGGAGCTTAAAAGCCCGGCAGCGTGATTTTGGGCAGCGTCATGCTAGCGCCGAGTTTTTCCCAGTCGAGCGCGGTTTCTACAGCATCCGCCAGTCGGTCAATATCCGCTTCGCGGCGTGCAGTGAAGGCAACCGGTTTGGCATCCTTCATGCCCGCCCAGGCAAGGAGTGCAGTCAGCGCTTCTGGTTGATCGAACAGGCCGTGACAGTAGGTGGCGAAGATTTTCTTGTCAGTTGAAATGACGCCATCCTGGCGGCCATCGATAAAGCGCACGGCGGGGGTTTGCAATGCTTCGCCTTGTGTTACGCCCATATGAATTTCATAACCCACCATGACAGGGTTGCCAGAGAGTTGCAAGCAGCCAGTGACATTACGCAACTGTTTTTCTGCTTTCAGCGTGGTCTCCATCGCCAGCAGGCCCAGGCCCGGCTGGCTGTTGGGCAAGCCTTCCAGCCCCTGTGGGTCATGCAACATTTGCCCCAGCATTTGAAAACCGCCGCAAAGGCCGATGAGTTTGCCGCCGTAGCGTAAATGACGCTCTATGGCAATGTCATGGCCTTGTTCGCGCAACCAGGTTAAATCTGCTTGCACTGCTTTTGAGCCGGGGAGCACAATCAAATCGCATGGTGGCAACGCGTGTCCGGGGGCAAGCCAGGTGAAGTCAACTTCCGGATGCAGGCGCAGCGGGTCAAGATCATTGTGGTTCGAGCAACGCGGATAAGCAATGGCAACAGCTTTCAGACGCGTGTTGGTTTTGGCATGGCTTTCCGTAGCGATGGCATCTTCCGCATCCAGCATCAGGCCATGCAGATACGGCAGCACACCGAATACGGGCTTGCCGGTGCGCGCCTCCAACCACTCAAGGCCGGATTCGAGCAAGCCAATGTCGCCGCGAAAACGGTTGATGACAAAGCCTTTCACGCGTGCTTGCTCGCTGGGTGAGAGCAGTTCCAGCGTGCCGACCAGATGGGCGAAAACGCCGCCCCGGTCGATGTCGGCAATCAGAATCACCGGCACATCGGCCACTTCAGCAAAGCCCATGTTGGCGATATCGCGATCACGCAAATTGATTTCCGCAGGGCTCCCGGCGCCTTCAACAATCACGCAGTCGAATTCTTCCACCAGCCGCTGCCAGCTTTGCATCACGGCAGTCATGGCCACGCGTTTGTAGTCGTGATAAGCACGCGCATCGAGTGTATCTATCGCATGGCCGTGAATAATCACCTGGGCGCGGCGGTCTGTCGTGGGTTTGAGTAATACGGGATTGAAGTCGATGCGCGGTGCAATGCCAGCGGCCTGCGCTTGCAAGGCCTGCGCGCGGCCAATCTCGCCGCCATCACTGGTGACGGCGGAATTCAAGGCCATGTTTTGCGGCTTGAACGGCGCGACCTTCACCCCACGGCGATGGAGAATGCGGCACAGGGCAGCAACGAGGGTAGTCTTGCCTGCGTCTGAGGTACAGCCTTGAATCATGAGTGCAGCGGCAGTCACCAGTAGAATCCTGTTTTTTTCATCTGCCGATTATCCCATGCCAGACGTTTCTCTCGCCTTGCCTTTGACGATGCTCATGGGTGTTTTGCTGGACCGACTGCTCGGCGAGCCACGGTGTTTTCATCCGCTGGTCGGGTTTGGTGCGCTGGCGGATCGCATCGAAAATATCTTGCGACAAGGCGCGCCGGGGCATCCGCTGTTCAATCGTTTGCGTGGCTTGTTGGGCTGGTTGTTGCTGGTTTTGCCACTAGTTACTGCGGCATGGCTCTTGTGCCGGTTGCCGTTAGGCTGGCTGGCGGACGTTGCGCTGCTTTATTTTGCGCTCGGCACGCGTAGCCTGGTGCAGCATGGCGAGCAGGTAGCTCGCAATCTGGCCGCGAGCGATCTTGCTGCGGCGCGCCTGCATGTGGGCTGGATGGTGTCACGCGATATTTCGCAACTGGATGAAGAAGGTGTTGCCCGCGCCGCCGTTGAATCGGTTCTGGAAAATGGCAACGATGCGGTGTTTGGTGCGCTGTTCTGGTTTTGCGTCGCCGGAGGCGCGGGCGCCTTACTCTATCGCCTTGCCAATACGCTGGATGCGATGTGGGGTTACAAGGATGCACGGCGGATTTATTTTGGTTGGGCGGCAGCGCGCATCGACGATATGCTGAATTTCATTCCGGCGCGGCTGACAGCGCTGACCTATGCCGTGCTTGGCGACACACGCACGGCACTCGCGTGTTGGCGCATGCAGGCAAGGGACTGGTCCAGCCCGAATGCCGGGCCGGTGATTGCGGCCGGGGCGGGCGCGATGGGCGTGCAGCTCGGCGGTGCGGCGGTGTATCACGGTCAGCTGGAGATGCGGCCAAAAGTCGGCGCTGGTGATACGGCTTGTCAATGGCATATTTACCGTTCATTAAGGCTGATTGTGCTTGGGCAGTGGGTTTGGGTGGTTGTAGTGGCAGTAGTCATGACGATATTCAACGCGTTAATCAACCATGCTTGAACATGGCGGCCGCTTGCGGTTGGCGAGTCAGCGTTATGGTATTGAGCTCGCCCACTGGATCGATTTATCCACCGGTATCGCCCCGTGGCCTTACCCTGTGCCGGAGATTCCCTTATCCGTCTGGCAACGCTTGCCGGAGGATGATGATGGCTTGCTGGACGTGGCGAGTGCTTATTACGGGGCGAAAAATTTATTGGCGGTTAATGGCTCACAAGCGGCGATCATGGCTTTGCCGCGCTTGCGTGCGCCGGGCGTGGTGGCCGTGCTTGCTCCGAGCTACGGCGAATATGCCCCGGCTTGGCGGGCAGCGGGACATCAAGTGATTGAATGCGCGGCAGAAGATTTACGGCAACAAGACGTTGATGCGATAGATGTGATGATGCTGGCCAACCCGAACAATCCCGACGGCTGCTGTTTTTCTCGCGTCGCGCTACTTGCCATGGCCCAGCGTTTGTCAGAAAGCAACGGCTGGCTGGTTGTCGATGAAGCTTTTGCCGATGCGGATGGCGAAAATTCGCTGGCGAACATGGCCGGAATGGCCGGCGCTGAAAATGTGATTATCCTGCGTTCGCTCGGAAAATTCTTTGGCCTGGCCGGCGCGCGCGTCGGTTTTTGCATCGCTGCGCCTGCGCTGTTGCTGCGCTTGCAAGAAGCGCTTGGCCCGTGGCCGTTGGCGAATCCTGCGCGTTTTATTGCAAAAGTCGGCCTTGGTGACACGGCGTGGCAGGCCGCGCAGCGCCAGCGCTTGCACGCCGCGAGTGCGCGCCTTGCCACCTTGCTCGCGAATAATGATTTGCCGTCCACAGGGGGCACGGCGTTATTTCAGTATGTGCAATGTGCGTTTGCCGCACCGCTGTATGAACGTCTCGCCCAGCGCGGCATTCTCGTGCGTTATTTTGCTGAACCTTCTGCCCTGCGCTTGGGGCTGCCGGAAAATGAAATGGCCTGGGCGCGTCTTGAAAATGCGCTGGGAGATGTAATGGGAAAGTACGGCTACCCCTCTAATAGCTCAGCTTAGTGGCTTTCCCCCAAAAAACTCGATAAGCAAATATCGTGTAACCAATGATGATGGGCAGTACGACGACGACGCCATAAAAAATCACTAAAAGCGCCTCGGGCGCGCTGGCGGCTTGCCAGATGGTTATGCGATCAATGACCAGCCAAGGAAAAATGCTATACGCCAAGCCATAAAAAGACAGCATGAAAACGCCAACAGTGCAGGCGAAGGGAACCGCGGTTCCATATTGATTGTCTTGTGCCAGCCTGACCGGCAGTCGAGCCAAACTACGTGCCATCACGCCGAACAAAACCAGCGTCATGACTGGGATGGGGAGCAGCATCAACACATTCGGGAAGCTGAACCATTTGTCAAAAATCCGCGAGCTGACCCAAGGTGTTGCGGCTGAAATGGCTAGCACGCCTGCTGCTGTCAGCCACAGACTTCTTTGGGCCCATTTCACCGCTTTGTATTGCAAGGGGCCTTCGGTTTTCATGATCAACCAACCCGCGCCTAACAAGCGGTATCCGGCGATCAAACAAAAGCCAATAAGCGCGCTGAACAGATAACTGTTCAATTCTTCCCGAAACCCCGTGATGAATTGGCCGAGCATGAAACCTTGAGACCAGGACGCCAGCAGCGAGCCTGCATAAAAAACGTGATCCCAAAGCGGCTGATGTTGTGCTTTTGCTTTCACACGAAAATCAAATGCTACGCCGCGCAGGGTTAAGGCGATGAGCATTAATGCCACAGGCAAATACAGCGCGCCCAGGATCACTCCGTGTGCCAATGGAAAGGCGACCAACAAGATGCCAATACCCAATACCAGCCAGGTTTCATTGGCATCCCAAAAGGGGCTGATGCTCGCAATCATGGTGTCTTTTTGGCTAAGGTCATCAGCCTTTTTGAGCAGCATGCCTACGCCTAGATCATATCCATCCAGAATGACATAGGCCAGGATGGAGAGTGCCATCACCAAGGCGAATACCAATGGTAACCACCCGGCTGGCGTGAACAGGTTTACCCCAAACTCAGACATGTTGAACCCCTTGAGGTGGCTGTTCGGCGAGATCGTTTTTGTAGATGGCTTTTTTGGCGAGATGGAAAATTACCGAAATGTAGGAGATCAGTAATGCGACATAGAGCAAGAGGTAGATCAGCAAGGTGATGGCAATGTTTTTAGCGGACACAGCGGATGCCGCCTGTGCCGTGGTCAGCACGCCATAAACCAGCCAGGGCTGCCTGCCGATTTCGGTTACATACCAACCTGACACCAGGGCAATCCAACCGGCAAAAGTCATCGCTACCAGAATTTTTGCGGACAGTACCGTAATGTTTTTTCTGGCATGAAGTTGCCACGCCACAAACCAGCTCACCGCCAGCATCAGCAGGCCAACGCCTACCATGATCCGGAAGGCAAAGAAGACAGGGGCGACGGGCGGATGTTGTTCGCCGAACGCCTTGATGCCCTTGATCTCGCCATGCCAATCATGGGTCAGGTAAAAAGAGGCAAGTTTGGGAATGGCCAATTCGTAGTGATTGGATTGGGTTGCCGCATCGGGAATGGCGATCAGCACAGCAGGTGCGCCCGCTTGTGTATCCCAGATACCTTCCATTGCGGCAATTTTTGCGGGCTCATATTTCAGCGTATTCAGGCCATGCAGGTCGCCTACGATAATTTGCAGGGGGATGAGAATGGCGGCAACGAACACCGCTGTGCGCAGCGTGGCCATGACATCTCTGGCTTTGTCATTTTTCAGCCAACGGTATGCGCTGATGCCTGCCAGCAAAAAGGCGACCGTTAACCCTGAAGCAATAAGCATGTGGGTCAGGCGGTAAGGGAACGAAGGGTTGAAAATAACCGCCATCCAACTGGTGACATGGGCTTTCCCGTTGATCATGGTGTAGCCTGCGGGCGTATGCATCCATGAGTTGAGCGCCAGAATCCAGAATGCAGAGGCCGTAGTACCGGCAGCCACAAGAAAGGTGGCCAGCGTATGCACTCTTTCGCTCACGCGGCCGCGACCAAACAACATGATACCCAGCATGGTAGCTTCTAAAAAAAATGCGGTTAACACTTCATACGCGAGCAACGGGCCTGCCACGTTCCCGACGGTGTTCATGAATCCCGGCCAGTTGGTACCAAACTGAAAACTCATGGTGATGCCGCTTACGACACCTAATGCAAAAGTCAGTGCGAATATCTTGATCCAAAACTGATAGGCATCCATCCAGTGGGATTGCTGTGTGGCGACAAAGCGTATTTTGAAGAACAGCAAAAACCATCCCAAGCCAATGCTGATCGTCGGAAAGAGGATATGAAAAGTGATATTGGCCGCGAACTGGATGCGCGCCAATACAACGGGATCTAATAGTTCCATGGGGATAGCTGCCTTTTTTCGCTAAAAATAGCCATTGATGCTCCTTTTTAAGATGCTTTGAGCCGCAAAAAGTTTCTTGTCAAAGATAGCGTGTTATTGACCATGAGATGACTCATATTGGATTACCCGCTAATTCTTCGTGCGTATCATCAATACACCGACAATGGCCAATAGCAGCGGCACGATCAGCGCATAATAAAAACCGGCCACACCGCCGACTTTCAAGCACCAGCCACCTAGCGCTGCGCCAACGATCGATCCTGTGCGTCCCATGCCGATAGCCCAGCCAGCGCCGGTGGCGCGCAGTTCAGTAGGGTAGGCCTCGATCACTACATAATTCAGCGCGATCTGTGGCAGGCCAATCCCTATGCCGGCAACACCGATGAGGAAAAATACCAGTGGCCAGTGAATGCCCTCCGCGAGGCTGTTTGCCAATCCGAGGCCACAGGCCGTGGCAATACCCAGGATGAGAGTTGTAGCCAAAAGCTGCCGTACAGGTTTTTTTGGCAGGTAATACGCCATGACCAGGCAAAAAAGTATGGCCGGACTATTGATGACGACGGTACCGAGGGCGGCCTGTTCAGGCGGTAGCCCGGCGGTTTTGAGTACCGTGGGCAGCCACAGGATGAGCATGAACCACGCAGCCCAGTTGCAAAAATAGGTTATCCATACGGCAAGCGTGTTGCGTAAAAACTGGTGGCTGATCAGGGTTCTAAATGAAGCATGTAGGGTTTCCCCCGTGACGAGGAACGAAGCTGTGCGCAAAGCGGTTTCTTCTACCGCAGGCAATATTTTTCTCAGCAATGCCGTTATTTTTTCTCGATGCCGAGGCAGATTTTGTACGGCCAGAAAGAACGGCGATTCAGGTAGGCGCGCATAAAGGATGAGCAGGTAGACCAGCGGCAAAATGCCGCCAATCATGAAAATTCCCTCCCAGCCAATATGTGAGAGTAGCCGCGCACCCAGAAGGCCGCCGCCAATGGCACCAGCGGGTAGCCCTAGCAGCACGCCAGTGATTGCCAGCCCGCGGTGTCGCGCCGGGGAAAACTCGCTCACCAAAGAGAGCAGGGCAGGTATTGCGCCACCCATGCCCAGCCCGGTAAAAAAGCGGGCGAGAAGAATTTCAGTAGGCGAGCGAGCAAAAGCCGTGACGAGAGAAAAAGTGCTGAACACCAAAACGGCAAGTAGTATCGTTGGCCGACGACCGATGCGGTCGCCCAGTGAGCCCAGCCCCATTGCACCTAGCGCCATGCCCACCGTACCCGCGACAATCAGCGGGGTGAGCTCGCTGGGGCCAAGATGAAAGGCGCTGGCAATGGCCGGGCCTGTGTAGGCAATGGCCTGAGTGTCAAAGCCATCGAACAGCGTGACGAAAAAACACAGCACAAAGGTTTGCCATTGAAATTTGCTTAATGGTGCCGCATCAATCAAGGCGCGCGGATTAGTCGACGGGGAAGAGGATGAGATTTTCATGTCTGAGGTAACGCGAAAGCCTGGGCCAGCAGTTCAGCGGTGCGCATGCGCGCCTTGACACTGGGGGCGACAGTGAGAATGATCAGCTCATCGGTGGCAAATTTTTCTTGCAGGGTGTACATGCGTTCGGCCACTTGATCCGGCGTGCCGATAATGCTGCGCGGCCGCTCGTTGGCCATGATCTGCCGGTCACGCTCTTCATACTGCACGGATCTGGCCTCGGCGATAGTAGGCACCGGCAGGTTTTGTCCATACGCCATAAATAAGCGGCGTAAATCGACCGCAGCAGCGATGTCCGCCGCTTCAGCCTCGGTGCCCGTTACAACGACAAAAATAGCAACGGCGTTTCGCGGCGAGGATTCATAGCCCGACTGAAAGTTATCGCGATACATTTGCATGACCGCGTCTCCATGCTGCGCGTTGATGAATTGCGCAAAGCAGAACGGGATGCCCAGGTGCGCAGCGAGAGCGCCGCCAAAGTCGGACGAGCCCAGCATCCACAGTTCGGGCCGCGTCTCGATTTCCGGCTGCAGCACCAGCCCATGGTAAGCGTGACCTTCGGGCACGGTGTTGGTGAATAGCCAGATCAGCTCTTGCACTTGCTGAGGGAATAAATCGCTACGCAAGCCGCTCGGCGAGACAGCGCGGGCGGTGCGTTGGTCTGTCCCTGGTGCGCGGCCAACGCCCAGATCAATGCGGCCGGGAAACAGCGCTTCGAGCATCAAGAACTGTTCGGCCACTTTCCATGACGAGTAATACGGCAGCATGATGCCGCCTGAACCAATGCGCATGCGTTGCGTGGCGCTGGCTAGTCGGGCGATCATCACTTCAGGACAGGGGTTGGCTACGCTGCGGGCGCCGTGGTGCTCTGCACACCAGTAACGGTAATAGCCTAGGGCATCCGCCGCCTGAGCGAAATCAACGGTTGCGGCAATGGCGTCAGCCACACGCTGACCGGAAATCACGGGGGTTTGATCAAGGATGGAAAGTTTCAAGGGACGGGTCATGGCAGGGACAGTTTAAAAAGTCGGCACTGGTGAGACGGTGATGATAATGGATTAGCCCATGAATTGGCTGTCGCATGGGCTGTTGATGGCCGAGTTGTAGAATGAAACCAGTAAAAATATTTAGTCGCTGGGGAGGTGATCATGACGAATCAAGGCGTAGTAGGCCAACGCGCTGCATGGATATTGCTGGCGGCGGTGGTGTTGTTCTGGGGCGTGAATTGGCCGGTGATGAAGTACGGGCTGCACTATGTGCCGCCACTCACCTTTGCTGCGCTGCGCCTGATCATGGGGGCAATTGTGCTGGCTGCTGTCGCCGCTTGGCGGCATGAGCTGCGTTTGCCGCATCGAGAAGATTGGCCCTTGGTGTTGGGTGTGGGTCTGCTGCAGATGGCCGCATTCATGGGGTTGATCAATGTGGGATTGCAATATGTGCCTGCCGGACGCTCTGCCATTTTGGCTTACACGACGCCACTGTGGGTTGTGCCCTTGGCCGTGCTGTGGCTAGGCGAAGCGCTGACCACATTGCGCATTGTGGGGTTGGTGTTGGGGATGATCGGCGTGGCAGTGCTGTTCAATCCGTTTGCCTTTGATTGGCATGATCCAAAAACCGTGCTGGGTAATGGGATGTTGCTGTTTGCGGCATTGTTGTGGGCGATTTTGATCGTGAAAGTGCGGGGGCATCGGTGGAAAGGCTCGCCGCTCTCGTTAATGCCCTGGCAGTTGATGGTGGCTGCCTGTGCCATGGCGCCGTTCATCTATTTATTTGAAGATGTCCGCACGATACAGTGGGGTGAGCCGCTGGGCTGGGTGTTGCTCTATAACGGCCCGATTGCCACCGCCTTTTGCTTTTGGGCCATGATCAGTGTGACACGTGCGCTGCCAGCGATTACAACGAGTTTGAGTTTGCTGTGCGTGCCGGTGGTGGGCTATGTGTCGGCGTCTCTGGTGCTGGGTGAGGCGGTTACCTTGACTAACAGCCTCGGCTTTGCCTTGATTCTTGGCGGGCTGATTTTTGCTGCCGTCAGCGATTGGAAAAAGAGTCAGGAAGCTAAAAACGCACTTGCCAATGCAGCTGTTACAGCAGACGCAGTATCTAATGGAACGACAAAATGAAAAGTTATTCGAAAACACGTTTTCTGCTACTACTATGGTTAATTGGTCACAGTCCGGCATGGGGCCAAACATTCAAAAAGCATGCCGCAGTCAATCAGTCTTTAGCTGCAGTAACTACACCAGCTACTCCATCCACCCCGGCCAAACGCATCATCAGTCTGGCGCCACACATGACAGAGTTGCTCTACGCAGCAGGTGCGGGCAATAAGCTCGTTGGCAATGTGGACTATGGCGACTACCCGCCAGCAGCTAAAGCGTTGCCCAAAGTCGGCGGTTATACCCGACCGGATCTAGAGGCCATCCTTGCCTTAAAGCCCGATTTAGTCATCGCCTGGGAAAGTGGCAACCCGCCGGCAGCGCTGGAAAAGTTAAAGGCGATGGGGATTTTTGTTCATGTTTCGCAGCCTGACCGCATCGAAGATGTAGCCCGCGAGATAGAGAGGCTCGGCGTGCTGGCAGGCACCGAATCGGTAGCTAACCCGGCGGCGGCCGCATTTCGTGAACGTCATGCAGCATTGGCCGCGCGATACAGCCAGCGCCCGGTGGTGGACGTGTTTTATCAAATCTGGAAGCAGCCCTTGATGACGGTAAACGACAAACAGATCATCAGCGATGCCATTCGTTTGTGCGGCGGGCGCAACGTGTTTGGCTCCCTGCCGGTTTTGGCACCGACCGTGACGGTGGAAGCGGTGATCGCAGCTAACCCCGAGGTGATCGTTGCCAGCGGTATGGGTGATGAGCGCCCGGAGTGGCTTAACGATTGGCGGCGGTGGAAAACCATGATGGTGGTTAAGCGCGACAACCTGTATTTCATCCCGCCGCAGGAAATCCAGCGGCATACGCCGCGCCTTTTGGATGGTGCAGAAAAGCTCTGCCAAGCATTGGAGTCTGCGCGTGAAAAACGACCCGCGAACCCACACCAGGCAAACCATCAGATAAACCCTGCGCGAAAAAAATGAACTTGGCTTCTTCTTTATCCCAATATCTGCCACAGCGCATTGCCTGTTTATCCACCGAATCGGTCGAGGTGCTTTACGCCTTGGGCGAAGAAGCACGCATTGTCGGGATTTCCGGCTTTACCACGCGGCCTGCGCGGGCGCGCAAGGAGAAGCCGAAGATCAGCGGTTTTTCAAGCGCGCGCATCGACAAGATTCTGGCGGTGAAACCCGATCTGGTGCTGGCGTTTTCTGATTTGCAAAGTGATATTTGCCGCGATCTGGTGAAGGCGGGCATTGCCGTGCATCACTTTAATCAGCGCAGCGTGGCCGAGATTCTGGCCATGATCGCCACAGTCGGCAACCTGGTCGGGGCACAGGATCGCGCAGCGCAACTGGTGGCAAAGCTCGAAGCGCAGATCGCCGCTGTGCGTGCCGCTGCCGCCACGCTACCGCGTCGCCCGCGAGTGTATTTTGAAGAATGGGATGAGCCGATGATCAGCGGCATTCAGTGGGTTTCCGAGCTCATCACCCTCGCCGGAGGGGACGACATCTTTGCCGAGCTGGCGCAAAAGCGCAGCGCGAAGGAGCGCATCATCGCCGAAAAATCGGCGCTGGTGATACGGCAGCCAGACATTGTTTTTGCCTCATGGTGCGGCAAAAAATTTCAGCCGACGCGGTTTTTTGAGCGGTTTTCCGGTTTGGATTTTTCTGCGTTGGCCAGCGGCGAGGTGCATGAAATTAAATCCGCGCATATTCTCTCGCCGGGTCCGGCCGCTATCGAAATGGGTTTGCCGCAGATCGCGCAAATCATTCAGGCGTGGGCGCAAAAAGCCTGACGCTACTTCGATGTAACCATTTTCTGCGGTGCCGGACGGTTGACCAGGTAGATGCTGTAGATGACCAGCGCACCGCCTGCATAAAGACTCGGTGGTGCTGATTCACCCAACAGCAACGCGCCACCGATCATTGATACTACGGGCACTAAAAAGGTATTGGCCGATAGCGTGCTGGCGTCACCCGTTTTGACCAGATTGAACCAGATCACCCATGAGGTAGCCAAGCCGATGACGGAACCCCATAAAAGGGTAATGATGAAGGGCGTGTTCCAGACAATCTCGCTGGGCCGCTCGCCCAATGCAAAGCCGATGAAACAAAGCGCTAGCCCTCCGGCGAGAAACGGCAAGGCAATAAACCAGTAAATCGAACGCGGATTTTTACGTTTGATAAAGACGGTGCCGATTGCCCAGCCCAAGGCAGAGAGTAATCCCATGAAAACGCCATAGAGTGATAAATCACCTGTTAGGCCTTTGTAACTGATGATGGCAACACCAATAAAGCCGACCAACAAACCGATGAACTTACGTTGGGTGAGCGCTTCGTTGAGTAAAAAATGCGCCAAGAGGCCAACCATGATGGGCTGGGCATAAAGCAAAATGGAGGCAATCCCTGAAGGTAAAAACTTGATCGCAATGGCCGACGTGCCAAAAAATAACAGCACGTTAAACACCAGAGAAGCGAGCATGGCGCGCCATGTATCGTGGAAATTCAGCGCTTCGCCGCTACGCAGTGCAAGAACTGCTAAAACCAGGCCGCCTGTCATGGCACGCAAGCCGGCAAAAATCAAAGGTGGGCAATAGGCCAGCCCGACTTTCATGACCGGATAACCCAGCCCCCAGATCAGAATCAAAACGACAAGAGACACTTTGGGGTAACGAAGAACAATGTTCACAGCAGACTCGCGATCGGTAAAAAGGATGCGTATGCTAACCGAAGTTATTGCAAAGACAGGCTAGCTGAGGCATAAGGAAAAACAGGGAAAAAGAAGGCGCCCGGCACTGTACGAAATTTACGTGCAGTGCCGGGCGCTTGAGTTTGGCTTGGCGCGGTGCCTGGAGCTAAAAACCTGTTCGGGTCGAAATCATTACCGACCTAAATCTTCAATTGCATCCACCACCATGCTGCTACCGATAGCAATCAGCAGAATATCCGAGGCAATGCGGACATACTTATGGCCAGATGGAGGCGGGCGTAAATGAATCATTACCTCGTTGGGCACGGGGTAGTACACCACATTGCTTGGTAAAGGCGCGCCTCTGTGCCATTTTTTCGCCTGACCAGGTGGCAGGCAACCATTGTTCTTTTTGGCGAGTCCCGGGGGGCAATGGCCGCGGCTGAATTCCTCACGATAGTAGCCGCGTGCGTAGTCACGCTCACGATCGTCGAAATAAGCATTGATTGAGATTCGTGATCCATCACGTGAATCTCTGTCGTCACCCCTGCGGCCATGGTCATCATCACGCTGGTGATGTTTACCTTTTTTTTCGCTATGACGATTTTCATCATCACCTCGGTAATCATTCCGGCTTTCTTGTTTTGAGTGTTTTCCATTCCCGGCCCAATCGGGTTTGTCTGCGTACACCGGGGCGGCGGTAAACATCCCGGCAAGAACAAGCGCCAGCATGGGCGAGGATTTTTGAAAAGTTTTTCGCATGATTGATTTCTCCTGCGGATACGTTATCGATGGCCCGTACATTCCTGCGCTTGGGCAGAAGCTAATGAGCGGGAGACAGGCAGATTATGCCCGAACGCGTTGCACAGGCGACGACTGTTTGTTTTTACGTGTTACGTTTACGATTTTGGCGTTTGGGTATACGCGGTTCAGTACGCTGTCGGCGTTGGCTGCGCATCAGCTGGCCATTGGTTTTCAAACACGACTGCTTCGATCGGCAGACGCTGCCCCCAGCCGAGTGCTTCTAACGTGGGCTGGTCAGCGAACTTGGCGACATGACCCAGGCAAAGGATGGCAATGGGCTTGGCGCCAGGCGGCATGGCAAACAGGCGCGCTAAGGCATCGGGCTCGAAAAAGGATACCCAGCCCAGGCCGATACCTTCGGCGCGAGCGGCCAGCCATAGGTTTTGAATCGCGCAGGCGGCGGAGGCGAGCGCCATTTCGGGCAGCGTGCGCTTGCCGAAAATATGGTTTTCGCAACCATCCATGAGCGCCACAACGAGGACTTCAGCGCAGCTTTTGATGCCTTCCACTTTGAGTTTGAGAAACTCCGCTGTGCGGGTAGGCAGATCGGCAGCAGTGCGCAGGCGTTCTTCTTCGACGAGCGCTGCCATACCTTCGCGCAATGCCGGGTCGCTGACGTGAATCAAGCGCCAGGGCTGCATGTAGCCGACTGAAGGCGCGGCGTGGGCGGCAGCGTAGAGACGGTCAAGCAGGCCGTCCGGCAAGGCGCCGGGAACGAATTCGCGAATGTCGCGGCGGCTGTGGATGGCTCGATAAATCGCATCGATGGCCGCATCATCGAAAGCATGAGGGTTCTTCGCGGGCATTATGGCAAAAACAGCGCGGCGGCAGCCGCAGGATGGGAGGGGAAGTAAAAGTGCACGTAAGAAGCGGTCAGCCGTGCGCGACGGTAAATGGCTTCGCCTTGGGTTTTGCCACCCAATGGCCGCTGGCGGCGGGCATGGCTGAGGGGC
Organism: Rugosibacter sp.; assembly: GCA_030645365.1. Taxonomy (GTDB): domain Bacteria; phylum Pseudomonadota; class Gammaproteobacteria; order Burkholderiales; family Rhodocyclaceae; genus Rugosibacter. The sequence goes on along the minus strand of JAUSMB010000001.1, from coordinate 22,970 downwards.
TCGAGCGATGTTTCGGTTTTTGAATAATGAAATGTATGGCCGCGCAGCGTACCCTCGGGCAGCACTGCCTCTTGGCCACCAAGTGCGGTGAGGCGCGGTTGCATGACGACGCGGCCGGGGAGAAGGGCGGCCATCGGGTGTGTTGCGCCTTGCGTGTCGGTGAGTGTGTCGAACAATGTCATCATGCCGCCGCATTCGGCGAGCAGGGGCTTGCCAGCGGTGACGTGGGTGGTGAGCTGGGCAAAGAATTCATGGCGTTGCGAGAGTATGGCGGCGTGCAGTTCGGGATAGCCACCGGGCAGCCAGAGCGCGTCGCATTTGGGCAGCGGCTCGCCGGCGAGGGGTGAAAAAAACTTGAGCTGTGCACCGAGTCGCTCAAGCAGTTCAAGATTCGCCGGGTAGAGAAAACAGAACGCAGCATCGCGGGCAATGGCGATGGTTTGGTTTTTTAACAAGGGCTGCATGGTGGGAAAACTCGGCTCTGGTGATACGGCGGCAGGTGTTGAAATTTTGCTCAACAGCTCTGCCAGCGGCGTTTTTGCCAGATGGTCGGCCATGCAGTCGAGGCGCGCCATCAAGTCTTTAATTTCGGCGGCCTGATGCAACCCCAGATGCCGCTCGGGCAGGCTGGCTGTCTCATCGCGCGGTACGGTGCCGCACCAGCGAATGGTGGATGGGATACTCTCTTCGAGCATCTCCGCGTGCCCGGTGCTGGCAACGCGATTGGCCAGCACGCCATAAAACGGCAAATCGGGTTGGTAGTGGGCAAGACCATGCGCCAATGCGCCAAAAGTTTGCGCCATCGCCGAGGCATCGATTACTGCCAGCACGGGCAATTTGAAACGACGCGCGATGTCGGCGGCGGAGGGCGTGCCGTCGAACAGGCCCATCACGCCTTCCACCAGAATCACATCCGCATCTTGCGCGGCACGGGTCAGGCGCCAAGCGGCATCCTCTTCGCCGCACATCCACAGGTCGATGTTTTCGCAGGGTGCGCCCGAGGCCACGGCGTGGATCATCGGATCGAGGAAATCCGGCCCGCATTTGAAGACGCGCACGCGATTGCCTTGTCGCGCATAAAGTCTGGCAAGGCCGGCAACAATGCTGGTTTTTCCCTGGCCGGAAGCCGGTGCTGCAATAAGCAAAGCAGGGCAGGCGGCCATGTTAAAACTCGACGCCGGGCATGGCTTTAACGCCTGCCTTGAACGCATGCTTGATAAGGTTCATGTCGGTCACCGTATCGGCAGCTTCGATGAGTTTTTCGGGCGCGGCGCGGCCGGTGATAATGACGTGCTGCATGGAGGGGCGTGCTGCAAGATCGGCTAGCACGTCATCGAGATCAAGCCAGCCGTATTTGAAGGCATAGGTGAGCTCATCCAGAACCACTAAGTGAATTGCCGGGTCGGTGAGAAAAAGTCGGCTCTGGCGCCACGCCGCCTGGGCGGCTTTTGCGTCCTTTTCTTTGTCTTGCGTCTCCCAGGTGAAGCCATCGCCCATCACGTGCCATTCAACATTCGGCTGGCGGCGAAAGAAACCTTCTTCGCCTGTGTCGGTGCGGCTTTTGACGAACTGCACCACGCCGGCCTTTAAGCCATGCCCCAGCGCGCGGGCAAGCACGCCAAACGCGGCGGAGGATTTACCCTTGCCGATACCGGTGTTCACCAATAGCAGGCCTCTCTCGATACTGGCTTCGGCGATTTTTTCGTCAATGATTTGTTTTTTGCGCTGCATGCGCTCGGTATGCTGGGGTGTGTTTTGCGATGTGTCTGGGGTGGATGTCATGGTGATCTCAAAAGGTTTAACAGGGAATAAACCAACGGTCGTTATCACTACCAATTTCGCGTAGTGGATGGCCGTAAAGGCGGGTCAGATTTTCTGCAGTGATGATGGTACGGGCAGGCCCGGCGAGCCATTCGCCATGGCCAAACAAAAGCAGGGCATGCTCGCAATAGCGCACGGCAAAGCCGGGGTCGTGCAACACGGCAACCAGCGCCGAAGTCATGCTGAATTCGCCTTGCGTTTTGCGTTTGAAAAGTTCCATGATGGCGACTTGATGCGAGAGATCAAGATGCGTGAGTGGCTCATCTAGCAAAAAAAGTTGCGGCTGCTGGGTGAGCAATTGGGCTACGGCTAACCGCTGCCGCTCGCCGCCCGACAGGGTTTGCACTTCGCGTTCGGCGAAGCCGACAAGGTCAGCTTCGGCCAAGGCGGTGCGGGTAATTTCATGGTCAGCGGTTGATTCCCAATCCCAGCGCCCAAGGTGCGGGTGACGGCCGATCAACGCGGTTTCCATCACTGTGGAAGGAAAAGGGTCGTTGTGATGTTGGGTGAGATAGCCGCGTCGTTTTGCTAGCGTGCGTTGTGACTCCCGCGAAAAAATCGGCACCTCGAGGGTACTTCCTGCGGTGCGCGCACCGCATATGATCAATTCGCCTGTCTCGGCAAGGCGCAGGCCTGCAAGTGTCTTCAGCAAGGTTGATTTGCCGACGCCATTTTTGCCAAGAATCGCCCAGCGTTCGCCGGGGTTTACCTGCCAGTTCAGTGCCCGGCAAACGTCGTGGCTACCGATGCGCACCGATAAGTCGCGGGTGAAAATCAATGGCGCCATGCGTACGATGTCATGCATGTTTTTCGCGGCCAAGTAGAAACAAAAATGCGGGCACGCCGATCAGTGCAGTGAGCACGCCAACCGGCAGCTGTTGCGGCGCAACCACTGTGCGCGCCAGCGTATCAGCCAAGAGCAAGAGGCTGCCACCCACAAGTGCGGCAGCAGGTAATAGCAGCCGCTGATCATTTCCCCAGCCCAATTTCATGAGCCCCAGGCGCGTCAGATGTGGCACGATGAGACCGATGAAACCAATGCTGCCCGCCGTGGTGACAGCGGTGGCAGTGGCCAGCGCTGCGAGAAAATACACTCCGCGCTTGACGTGATTGACTGAGACGCCCAACGTTTGTGCAAGCACATCGCCCCGTGCGAGCAGGTTGAGTTCGCGGGCAAAGGGTAGCGCCAGCGCCAATCCTGCCGCCAGCACCACCAGCGCCGGGCGCGGTTCGCTGATTTGTCCGGCATCACCCATTAGCCAAAAAAGCATGCCGCGCAACTGCGCTTCCGGTGCAATCGAGAGCATCAAGGCAACTGCCGCGCCACAACCAGCGGCGACGATAACGCCGGTAAGCAGCAGCCGCGTGCGCGTCCAGCTACTGTCGCCATGCGCCAGGCCAAATACAATCAGCATAGCGGCAAAGGCACCGATAAAGGCGGCCAGGTCGATGAACCAGAGCGCCAGCCCGGCGAGCATCGCCAAGAGCGCGCCCACAGCCGCGCCACCGGAAATGCCCAGTACATACGGATCAGCCAGCGGATTACGCAACAGCACTTGCATCAGCGCACCCGCCAGCGCCAGCAAGCCACCACAGGCGAAGGCGCCGAGTGCGCGCGGCAGGCGCAGGCCGCGGATGACTTCTATGGCGAGGGAAGTTTCATCCATGCCAGCCGATTTTTCACTCAACATTTCGCCAAATAGCGCGGTGAAAAGGTCATGAGTTGTCACTGGAATGCTTCCCGCCGCCAACGCCACGACGAAACTCGCTACTACTAACGCGAAGAGCAGAGCAAGAACGGTAAGGGCGCGGCGACGGGAGGGCATGGGTTAGCGTTTAGTCCATTTGCCGGTATTTGCTGCCTTGGCGTTATGCTCATAGCGGCTCAGTTCGACGATGCAGTCTTTTAATTCCAGCCAGTCAAGCTGATGGCAAATTGACGTGAACAAGTTTTTATTTCGGCGCATAGCGTACCCCGATGAAAATATTGGCTCGCGGTTGCGCATAGCCCCAGGCCGTTTCATAAACCTTGTCGAACAGATTATTCACTCGTCCTTCGAGTGACCAGTCCTGCCCCAGTTTGTAACTGCCGTAGAGGTTGGCAATTTCATAGTGCTCCAGCGGCCGTGTTTGTGTGGTTGTATCGAAACGATCACCTACCGCATTAAGTTCTGCACCCAGTGTCCATGGGCCTGGCGCATAGCTTACGGAAAGTTTGCCCATCTGCGCTGCACGCCGTTGTAAACGGTATCCATTATCTTGATTAACCGGTTTCATGAAGTCTGCCGAAGCGTCTGCATTCCATGCGCCATAGGTTAGCCCGTAATTGAGGCTGGTGCCGGTGATGCGGGCACGGCCGATATTGCTTACCGGAAAGCCTGCGATGAGATTTTCGATACGGTTATCAAAGTAGGTGATACTGGCGCGCTGATTCGCGTGATTCCAGTTCAGGCCGATTTCACGGTTTTTGGCAAACTCGGGTTTAAGGTTGATGTTACCGAAATTAGGGAAATAAAGCTGGTTGAAGCTTGGCGCTTTGAATGCCGTACCGTAAGCTGCACGCGCCTGCCACTGGGCGTTGATGCGATAACCATAAGCGAGGCTGCCGGTGGTCTTGCCGCCGAACTGCGAATTGTCGTCATAACGTTGCGAGAGCTGCCAACTGTGGTTGCCCCAGTTGCCGTTGTAACCGGCAATCAGCGAGCGCACCGTGCGTTCCTTGACCGTGTAGTTTGTGGTGCTGTTTACATTCTGGCGCAGATGCTCGGCGGCAAGCATCAGATTGCCCAGTGGCAGCTTGACATCATTCTGCCAAGTCCATTGCTTTTGCTCCGTGGCAAAGAGGCTTCTGCCAGGCGAGAAGCTTTCCGAATCGTCTGTCGATTCGCCATAGCGCAGGGTTGAGGTCCAGATTTGAGCGAGTTGATTTCGGCTATAAGCTGTCCAGGCGCGGGTGGTGTCGTTGCTGTAGGCGCCAATGGTTGGTCCGCCACCATCGTAATGGTTTTTGCTGTCTGCGGTGAGCAGGGTGGCGCCGAGCTCATGGCCTGCGGCGGGACGAAAGGCGACGCGGCCTGACCAGGAGGTGTTGCGATAGGGGTCGTTATCCGAATTGGGTAATGAGAAATTGGCTTGCTGGTAGCGAATGGGATCGGAGGCAACATTGATACCATCGGTTTTGAGGTGTGAGGTGCGCAGGCTGTAAGACCAGCTATCCGTGCCACCCGACAAACCTGCTTGTGTTTCCCAGGTGCCGTAGCTGCCCGCGCCGACAAAGGCTTCCGGACGCAGCGGGCCTGCGCCCTGTTTGGTGAAAATCTGGATCACGCCGCCGATAGCGTCTGATCCATAAAGGCTGGAAGCAGGGCCGCGCAAAATTTCGATGCGTTCGATTTGCGAGAGCGGCAGATTGCTGAACGAGGGGCTGCCCAGCGTGACCGAGCCTAGCGGTATGCCATCGACCAGCAACAAGGTGTGTCCGGCATTGGTACCCCGCATGAAAATACTTGATGCCTTGCCTAAGCCGCCGTTGCTTACGACCTGCATGCCTGCCTGACGCGAGAGCAGTTCGGGCAGTGTGGTGGCACCAGCTTGTTCGATCGCTTCGCGTTCGATGACGGTGACATCTGTCAATTGTTCATTGATACGCGTGGGTTGTCGGGTAGCGGTGACAACAACGGCGCCGAGATCGGGCTCTTCGCTGGCGTGGACGGAGAAAGCGGCAAAGACAGCCGCACTGAGGGTGGCGATACGGAATGGATGATTCATGAAGGGACTCCCTGTTTCCGGCGTGCGTCCCCGCAAGCCGGTGGCTCAAAAAATCAGGCACCGGGGGAAGAAAATCGAAGGAGTCTGTTTCAGCTGAACGTTGATTAGAACAGCAGAACGCAACACACTCGACGCGGCCACCCCGCAGCATCTGATACGTGTGTTCTTGGCCGGTCTCCGGGCTTGGAAGTCTTGCTGCCTCGCCTTCCCGGAATCACATCATTCCAGTGGCATTGTGAGGCAGCCGCACTTCCTTACCGTTGCGGGGGCAGCGCCGGAATTGTGTTGTTGCGATTAGGCATAACACGCACCGGCTTCCCGTTTAATCCGGCATGCAGACGCATGCGCGGACACCACGAACGGCGGGGAGTATAGCAGGGGTTGCGCGCTACCCGACTTCGCTTGGGTTAGCAGGTAGCCGCCCAGAGCGCGAGCCCTTGCGCATTGAGGTCAATATCCATGTCGAGCAGGGTGTCGAGTTCATCATCGTCTAAGCTTACGTCGTGGGCGCGCGCCTCGGCGATGAGAAAGGTGCGGAGCGGCGGTGCAATTAACGCCTGAAGTTCATCCGCCAGTTCATCCGCCGCCGTGTTGTCAGCGCCGACTTTTCGGGCGGCATCTTCAGCGATGCTGACGAACGCATCCAGCCGCTGCATCAGCGTAGCCGCGTGTCGTTGCGGTTCCGGTAGCAGGCCAAAATGCGTGAGGTAGGCCGCTTCCGGTTGCAGCGCTAGGATGCGTTCGATTGAGCTGCGCAGCGCTGCCGGATCAAACTGTGACGGTGTGGTAGTGGGAAACAGAAACGGCCGACCGCCGACAGACAGTTCACGATAAGCGATGCCGAAAGTGTCGCCGGTAAATACGCCTTTCGACTGGGTATCGAAAATGGCAATGTGGTGGCGCGCATGGCCTGGCGTGTCGAGGCACAGCAAGGCTCGATCTCCCAGATGCAGCGTCGTATGGTCGTGCGCTTCGATAATGCGCTCGGCAGCGATAGGCTGTAATTCGCCATATAGTTGCCGAGTCCGCTCTTTACCATACACGGCCTCAACGCCGGCCATCAGCTTTGACGGTTCGCTCATGTGCCGCGCGCCACGTGGATGCACCACTAGTTGCGCATTGGGGAAGGCGCCTATCATTACCCCGGCACCCCCTGCGTGATCGAGATGAATATGCGTGAGCATCACGTAATCTACTGCCTCTGGCGTGAGGCCGAGGCTATCCAGCATAGCTAACGCACGTGGCAGGGTTGCATAAGTGCCCGTATCAATAAATGCTGCGCGCCTGTTATGTACAATGAGATGCACTGCCGCTAATTGCGGGCGTAGATAACCCGTATCAAACGCATGGATGCCTTGCGTGTAAGTAATAAGTTCATTTTTCATGGGGCGGAATGTTATCAGTGGAAGATCGATACGCCTATTGGTTGCACTATTGGCAGTTGCACTACTGGCACCCTAGCGCGTCTTGCCTAAGAAAAAAATCTTGGAACTTCACATATCGGTTTTCGGAGCATCAGGAGACTTGGTCAGTAATATGGGATGCGATGCTTTGGTAAAGGGAATGCGCCGGTTCAGCCAAACATGCAGGCGCCGTATCACCAGCGCCGACTTTTTGCGTTGGCGCTCAGAATGTTAAACCCTACCACTCTCGAAGGAGCATATTTATGGCAATCGGTTGGCTCTCAGTACTAAGCAGTGTTCCATGGGCTCAGTGCATCAGCAACGCGCCCAAGGTGGTGGATGGCGCCAAAAAGTTGTGGAATGCCGTGGCCAAGAAATCCTCTTCGCAAAAGGTTTCTGAGTCAAATCCGCAGCCTTTTGCCGCATCCGAGCTGCAAACCCTGGCCAATTTGGACGCCCGTGCCACCGCAATAGAGGCGACAGTGGCGGACCTGCACAGTCAAATGCTCGCATCTTCTGAGCTTATTAAGGAACTCGCCGAGCAGAATACGCAGCTGATTCAGCGCATTGAAAACAATCGGGTGCGGTTGTTGTGGCTAAGTTCAGCGATGTGTTTGGCCGCAATAGTCGCGCTGGCTGGGCTATTTCTGGCGTTCTCGGCGTAGGTTCCAGAAAAGAGGAGTTGTTCATGCGAAAGATTCTGCTTGTTGCCGCTATGGTGTTTGCGGGCTATGTCTATTTCGATCATCAGCCTCGCCATGAAGCGGTACAGATCGAAGCGCCATCTTCTGCCTCCAGGCAGAGTGAAGCTACCGCTGCGGCAACGATTGATAATGCGATTGCAAACAAAAAAAGTAACGTGCAAGTGTCGGGTCAGGGGGTGGTCGTCAAGCTGCTACCGGACGACAATCAGGGCAGCCGACATCAGAAATTCATCATCAAATTGGCGACGGGGAAAACCCTGTTGATTGCTCATAATATTGATCTTGCCCCGCGCATTCGCAGCTTGAGTGAAGGTGATCCGATTCAATTTCATGGCAAGTACGAATGGACTGCAAGGGGCGGTGTTTTGCATTGGACGCACAAAGATCCGCAAGGATCACATCCTTCAGGGTGGCTACAGCATCAAGGGGAAATCTACCAATAAATTAAGCCGTGTATACGATGCATACAATGCGGGCAATAGGCATTTCAGTTTAAGAGCCGGTTTATCGTGTGCCCTATATGCCCGCCGGGGCGATAGCGACTTTTTCAGCGATTTCGATTGACGCTTCGCAACGACTGATCAAGGACTGCACCGTCGAATTCATGGCCATCAACGTGTCAGATGATTTTTTTGTATGGAATGCGTGCTTTTTCTTGCACTTGTCCAGGTGTTGTGGAATAATTCGCGCCTTCCGCTGCGGAGCGGTAGTTCAGTTGGTTAGAATACCGGCCTGTCACGCCGGGGGTCGCGAGTTCGAGTCTCGTCCGCTCCGCCAAAAATGCAATAAAAACCTGCAAAAAGCACTGCTTTGCAGGTTTTTTTTTGCCTATTCCACTCATGCCTGAATTTAATCCTCGTGTAGCATGAACCGATGGATATTTTGTGAGATACGTGAGGCTGGGCCGTTGTGTTACATCCATTAGTTACAGAGAGGATCGATTTATGAATGATTTTTCTACAACCCAGCAAACTTTGTTGACGACACTGGATATCAAGCTGATCGAGCAGACGAAAAGCCGCGTGGTAGCAACGATGCCGGTTGGCCCTAAAGTGCATCAGCCCTTTGGGTTGATGCACGGTGGCGCATCCGTTGTACTGGCTGAAACAGTCGCCTCTGTTGCGGCCTGCTTGAATCTTGATCCGAGCAAGGAAACTGCCGTAGGCCTGGAGATCAATGCGAACCATTTGCGTGGCAAGCGTGATGGTATGGTGACAGCAACGGCTACGCCGATGCATATTGGCCGCCGCACGCAGGTTTGGGACATACGGATTGTTGATGAAGACAATAAGCCAATATGTGTTTCGCGGTGTACCATGGCCGTGGTACCCGTTTCGGTGTAACGGATTTGTGTTGCTCATCAAACGTTGATGGCTCTTAGTTGTTCAACAACCCTCAGGAGAAGTTCATGAAACGAATCAAAGTCGCTGGATCAAATGATGTTAAAGAAGCGCAACTGCATGCGGTGCAGGCCAATGGACAGTCCGTACTCTTAACGCGTGTGCAGGGAAAGGTTTGCGCGATTTCCAGCAAATGTACGCATCTGGGTTTGTCCATGAAAGGCGGCAAAGTGGTTGATGGTGCGATCCAATGCCCCTGGCATGGCTCGCGTTTCGATGTGTGCACGGGAAAGAACATCAACTGGGCGAATTCCTTTCTCGGCATCCCCATGCCCAAGTTTATGCACGGCGTGATCGGCATGGGCAAGAAGCCGGCGCCAGTTCCTGTTTTTACGGCAGTCGAGAAAGAGGGTGCTGTGTTCGTTGACATGCCTGAGGTTTAAGCCTTATTCGCCGTACCACCAGCGCCGACTTTTTGATGCGCGGTATAAAAAAAGCCCGACATGGGATGCGCCATGTCGGGCTTTGCATTTCCTGAAAATCCAGGTTGCTTCAGGACTTCAAGCCATCTTTCAGGGTCAGGCGAGGTCGAAGCGATCGAGGTTCATCACCTTGTTCCAGGCCGCTACAAAGTCATGGACAAACTTTTCCTGCGCGTCCGTGCATGCATAGACCTCGGCCAGCGCACGGAGCTGCGAGTTTGAACCGAAGACCAAGTCGACGCGGGTGCCAGTCCATTTCTTTTCGCCAGTCTTGCGGTCAGTGCCCTCGAATACATCCCCATCCTTCGACATCGGTTGCCATGTCGTGCGCATATCCAGCAAATTGACAAAGAAGTCGTTGGTCAGCATGCCTGGCCGCGCAGTGAAGACGCCGTGCTGCGACTGTCCGGTGTTTGCGTTCATGGCGCGCATGCCGCCTATCAGTACTGTCATCTCGGGTGCGGAGAGCTTCAGCAGTTGTGCCTTGTCGAGCAGCAATTCCTCGACCGGGACGGAGTACTTGCCCTTCTGGTAGTTGCGGAAGCCGTCGGCGATTGGTTCGAGCACGGCGAAGGACTCAATATCGGTCTGTGCCTGCGAGGCATCCGTGCGGCCGGGTGTGAACGGTACCGTCACGGCATGGCCTGCTTTCTTTGCAGCCTCTTCGACAGCGGCGCAACCCGCCAGCACGATGAGATCAGCCATTGAAACTTTCTTGGCGCCACCGTTGAACGTGCGCTGGATGCCCTCAAGTTTGGCGAGCACCTTGGCGAGTTGCGCGGGTTGATTAGCCTCCCAGTCCTTTTGTGGCGCAAGACGGATGCGCGCACCGTTCGCGCCGCCACGCATGTCGGAGCTACGGAAGGTCGAGGCCGACGCCCAGGCGGTTGAGACCAGTTCGGATACCGACAACCCGGACGCCAGAATGTTGGCCTTGAGCATGGCGGCATCCTGATCGTCGATCAGGGGGTGATCGACGGCGGGGACCGGGTCTTGCCAGAGCAGCGATTCCGCAGGCACTTCGGGGCCGAGATAGCGCGCACGCGGCCCCATATCGCGGTGGGTGAGCTTGAACCAGGCGCGGGCGAAGGCGTCGGCGAACTTGTCCGGATTCTTGTGGAAGTCGCGCGCGATCCGCTCGTAGGCCGGGTCGTAACGCATGGCCATGTCGGCAGTGGTCATGATGATCTGCACCTTCTTCGAGGCATCGTCCGCAGCCGGCGCTTGATTGCTGTCGGTCTCCCGCTTGGGCGTCCACTGCCAGGCGCCTGCCGGACTTTTTTCTACAACCCAATCGTTGCCGAACAGCATGTCGAGATAGCTCATATCCCACTTCGTCGGCGTTGGTGTCCATGAGCCTTCCAGGCCGCTACCGATCTGGTCACCGCCCATGCCGCTGTTGAAACTGTTCTTCCAACCCAGGCCCATCTGCTCGATCGGCGCGGCTTCGGGTTCGGGGCCGACATGCGTGGCCGAGGCAGCACCATGGCATTTGCCGAAAGTGTGACCGCCGCAGGTGAGCGCAACCGTCTCTTCATCATTCATCGCCATGCGCGCGAAAGTCTCGCGCACGTCTTTGCCGGAAGCAACAGGATCGGGATTGCCACCCGGGCCTTCCGGGTTAACGTAGATCAGGCCCATTTGTACAGCGGCAAGCGGGTTTTCTAGATTGCGCTCGCCGGAATAGCGCGTCGTGTCGTCGAGCCACTTTTGCTCGTTGCCCCAATAGACATCAATCTCCGGCGCCCAGAGATCCTCGCGCCCGCCGCCGAAACCAAAGGTCTTGAAGCCCATCGATTCCATGGCGACGTTGCCCGCCAGGATGATGAGGTCAGCCCAGGAGATTTTTTTGCCATACTTCTGCTTGATCGGCCACAGCAGCCTGCGCGCCTTGTCAAGGTTGACGTTGTCTGGCCAGCTATTGAGGGGAGCAAAACGCTGGTTGCCGTGCCCCGCGCCACCACGGCCATCGCCGGTGCGGTAAGTGCCAGCGCTGTGCCATGCCATGCGGATGAAGAAAGGGCCATAGTGGCCGTAATCTGCGGGCCACCACTCCTGCGAGTCGGTCATCAGCGCAGTGAGATCGTGCTTCACCGCCGCGAGGTCGAGGCTCTTGAATGCTTCCGCGTAGTTGAAGTTTTCGTCCATAGGGCTGGACTCGGGGGAATGCTGGTGCAGAATTTCGAGGTGCAGTTGGTTGGGCCACCAGTCATGGTTGGATGTGCCGCTGCCGGCTTTGTGTACGAACGGACATTTTGTTTCTGAAGACATGATTTTCTCCTTGGTATAGGTAATTAATAAGCGAGTGCGGCATCGGCATACATCGAGGCAAGTATCGTCAGCACTGGCCATTGTTTGTGTGAATGGATTGTCATGGGTTTCTCCGTTGTTAGACTACAGGATGGATGATAGGAGTCGTTATTTAATTTATCAAATTGATTTTATTTACTTATTCGATAGGTGATAACTATCGTTTGATTTTCGCCAGGGCTGATGTTTCTGGCGTGCTACCATGCCGCGCCCACCATGTCAGTTCTTGATCCTATTTTTGCCCTTGAAGGACCGCTTGCTCAAGCGGTTGAAGGATTTCGCGTTCGCCCGCAGCAGCTGGAAATGGCGCAGCGCATTGCTTTGGCCATTGCAGGCAATGCCGTACTGGTGGCAGAAGCCGGTACAGGCACCGGCAAAACCTTTGCATATCTTGTTCCGGCATTGCTGTCAGGCGGCAAAGTCATTATTTCAACGGGGACAAAAACTTTACAAGATCAATTGTTCAATCGTGATTTACCCGCAGTGCGGGCGGCGCTGAAAGTGGGCGCATCAATCGCGCTATTAAAGGGCCGCGCGAACTATGTCTGCCCATATCATCTTGAGCGTGCGATGAGCACCGGGCGCCTGGCATCTCGTGAAGAAGCGGGTCATCTGCGCAAAATTGTCCGCTTTGCAGAGCGCACCAAAACGGGGGACAAAGCCGAATGCGTTGATGTTCCCGAAGAGTCGGCAGCCTGGCATGTGGCCACATCGACGCGCGAAAACTGTCTGGGGCAGGAATGCCCCAACGTCAAGCAGTGCTTTGTTTTGACGGCCCGCCAAAATGCACAAATGGCCGATGTCGTGGTAGTCAATCACCATCTGTTTTTTGCTGATGTGATGCTGAAGGATGAAGGCATGGGCGAGTTGTTGCCTGCATGTAACACAGTCATTTTTGATGAGGCGCACCAGTTGCCTGAAATAGCCGGACTGTTTTTTGGCGAGAGTCTTTCCACATCGCAGTTGATTGATTTGTCGCGCGATACGCGTAACGAAGGCATCACCTCGGCAAAAGATTATCTACCGTTACAAGAAGCTGCGCAGTCTCTGGATAAAGCCACACGTGATCTGCGTTTATCCGTGAAAGGCGAAAATCTGCGCTTGCCGGCAAGCCAGGTAGAAAACGAGCGAGATTTTTCTTCTGCTTTACAGACGGTGACAACCGCTTTACGTGAGTTAGGCCGACACCTCGAAGCCCAGTCTGGTCGTGGGGAGGGCTTGGCGAATTGCCTGGAGCGGACGCAGCTGTTAGTGCAGCGCTTGACGCGTTGGCAAAAAGGCGAGGCGGCAGAATCAGGCGGATCGGTCGTTAAGTGGCTCGAAGTGTATTCACACGCTTTATCGCTGAATGTGACGCCATTGGATATTGCGCCGATTTTCCGCCGCCAGATGGAAGGTCATCCTCGTGCATGGATTTTTGCTTCTGCCACGCTGGCAGTGGGGCAGAATTTTTCGCACTATTGCGATGCGCTTGGCTTGCATGACGCCGAAACCGTGGTGTGGGGCAGTCCGTTTGATTACGCCCTTCATGGTTTGCTGTACGCACCGCCTGGCATGCCAGACCCGAACAGCGCCTTGTATCAGGAAGCCGTGGCCGAAGCTGCTTGGCCAGCCATTCGCGCGGCGGGGGGGCGCACGTTTGTGTTGTGCACTTCGCTTCGCGCGATGCGGCGAATTCGCGAATTATTGCAAGAGAAACTACAAAAAGAAGCACTCGATTTGCCTTTGCTCATGCAGGGCGAGGGTTCAAAAACGGAGCTGCTGGAACGTTTTCGTTTTCTCGGTAACGCGATTCTTGTCGCCAGCGTGAGTTTTTGGGAAGGTGTGGATGTACGCGGCGAAGCGCTCTCGCTGGTGGTGATTGATAAGCTGCCGTTTGCGCCGCCCGATGATCCGGTACTCGCCGCTCGCATTGAAAGCCTGCGTCAAGCGGGGGAGAATGCTTTTATGACTTATCAATTGCCGCAGACGGTTATCAGCATGAAGCAGGGTGCGGGTCGCCTGATCCGCGATGAGGCAGACCGCGGCGTGCTGATGATTTGTGATCCGCGTCTGACTGGCAAGCCGTATGGCAAAACCATCTGGCGCTCGTTGCCACCGATGCGCCGTACGCGCGATATTGTTGATGTCGAGAAGTTTTTCGCGCAGCCGGTAAAATCAGCCTCATGACTACACATGCCTGCATTGCCCTGGCGGATCGGCTCAATACTGGGTGTCATTGCGAATCACTCGATCGAGTACTGTTGAACAATGAGCTGGAACGTGTCAGCCAGGGTTTTAATGAGCTGGTCATGGCACAGCGGCCGCATTTGTTTTCCAGTTCCGTGGTCTTTGTGGGCGATGAACATATTCGGCAGATGGCAGCGCTGATTACGGCTATCGAACAGGTGGTGGCCATGCCCGCGTATCAGGCGCATGTATTGAGTCATGCGCCTGATATTGCCCGCCATCAACCGACGGCGCGTGGCGTGTTTCTGGGCTACGATTTTCATGTGGGACGCACGGGGCCGCAACTGATAGAGATCAACACGAATGCCGGTGGCGGCTTGCTCAATGCGCTGCTCGCGCGTGCGCAAAAAGCCTGCTGCAAGGATGTGGAAGCCTTGTTGCCAGGGGATTTGGCACATGCCACGCCGGAGCAGATGTTTCTCGACATGTTTCGCGCGGAATGGCAGGCTGATTGTCGCACTAATTGCCGCACTAATCACCGTGTCACCAGCGCCGTCCGACTGGATACCGCTGCGCATAACATTTCGACGAATGCGTTACCAAGGACAATCGCCATCGTCGATCTTGCGCCGCCTTTGCAATACCTCTATCCGGAATTTTTATTGTTCCAGCGGCTGTTCGCGCAGGCGGGCATTGAGGCGGTGATTTGTGATCCAGTTGAACTGGCCTTTCGCGACGATGCGCTGTGGCATGGGACGAAAAAAATCGATCTGATCTACAACCGGCTGACGGATTTCTCTCTCAGTGAGCCTGCCAGCGCCGCGTTGCGCGCAGCCTATCTGGCTGATGCTGTAGTGATTACGCCGCATCCGCGCGCGCATGCGCTGTATGCTGACAAACGCAATCTCGTTGCGCTCTCCGACACTGGCCTATTGGCGTCCTGGGGTGTCGATGAGGTGACTCGCGGCGTGCTGGCTGCGGGTATTCCGTACACGGAGCAGGTGACAGCAGAACGTTCGGCAGACTTCTGGGCGCGGCGTCGGCAATTGTTTTTCAAGCCAGCCGCAGGCTATGGCGCCAAGGCGGCCTATCGTGGCGACAAGATCACCAAGCGCGTTTTCGATGAGGTGCTGGCCGGTGACTATGTTGCCCAAGCGCTGGTGCCGCCATCGCAACGCATGTTACAGATAGGTGAGACGTCGGTTGAGCTAAAAATTGATTTGCGCAACTACGTGTATGCCGGAAATGTGCAGCTGATTGCTGCGCGGCTGTGGGCGGGGCAGACCACTAACTTTCGCACGCCCGGTGGCGGCTTTGCGCCGGTGCTGACCGTGCCATGCAGCGGAGATCACGCATGAAGATTTTTGGTTTTGCCGGTTATTCGGGGGCAGGAAAAACGACTTTGCTTGAAGCGCTGATCCCGCGTTTTATCGCCGCAGGTTTGCGCGTCTCGCTGCTCAAGCACGCGCATCATCATTTTGATATTGATCGGCCCGGCAAGGATTCGTTTCGTTTGCGCGAGGCGGGATGCAGCGAGGTATTACTCGTCTCCGGCCAGCGCTGGGCGCTGATGCACGAACTGCGTGACGCGCCGGAGCCCGCTTTTGAAGAACAGATTGCCCGTTTTTCAGATTGCGATCTGGTGTTGGTTGAGGGCTTCAAGCACATGCCGGTTGCCAAACTCGAAGTGTACCGACCATCGGTAGGCAAGCCACTCATTGCCACGGATGAAAACGAACATATTGTGGCAATAGCTACTGATGAACCCGAGGTCGTTGTCAAGTTAACCCAACGCCCGGTGTTGCCATTGAATAACCCGGCATTGATTGCCGAATTCATTCTTCAGCATCAAGGATTCGTATGACAATTTTGAGTTTTGATGAGGCATTAGCCCGCCTGCTGGCGCATGCACAGGCAGTGACCGACACCGACTTCGTGCCCATTCACATGGCACGCGGGCGTGTATTGGCAAAAAGCCTCGTATCGTCGATCAATGTGCCGCCGTTGGATAACAGTGCGATGGATGGTTATGCGTTGCGGTGTGCCGATGTCAATAAGGTCGGTACGTGCCTGCCGGTAACGCAGCGCATCGCAGCGGGCCATGTGGGTCCTGCGTTGGTATCGCAAACGGCCGCACGCATTTTTACCGGCGCGCCTATCCCAATGGGGGCGGATGCGGTGGTAATGCAGGAACTCTGCACACAAAAGGGTGACACCGTGATCGTGAATACGGTACCGAGACCAGGCCAAGCCATTCGGCGATGCGGAGAGGATATTGCCGCAGGCGCAGAAGTCATTGCTGCCGGCACGCGGCTGACCGCAGCGCATCTGGGTTTGGCGGCATCCATAGGCGCAGCGGAATTGTGTGTTTTTCGCCCGTTGCGTGTGGCTTTGTTTTCAACGGGTGATGAACTCACCATGCCTGGCGAGCCGCTCAAGCCAGGTGGCATTTACAACTCGAACCGCACCATGCTGCATGCGCTGCTGGAAGGCCTGGGCTGCCTGGTGACCGATAGGGGCATCGTGCCGGATCAGCGTGAGGCAACGCAGGCCGCATTGCGCGAGGCCGCGCAAGCGCATGATCTTATCTTGACCAGCGGTGGCGTTTCGGTCGGCGAAGAAGATCATGTGAAAGCCGCAGTGAGTGCGGAAGGCGCGCTGGATTTATGGAAGATCGCGATCAAGCCCGGCAAGCCATTTGCTTTTGGTTCGATACGAAAAGTCGGCGCTGGTGATACGGCAACGGCGTCTTCTGCTACCACCGCTGCGCGGTTTATTGGGCTGCCCGGCAATCCGGTCGCAAGTTTTGTGACTTTTCTCATGCTGGTGCGGCCCTTCATTTTGACCATACAGGGTGCAAGCTGTGTGACGCCTCGCGTGCTGCATTTGCGTGCCGATTTTTCTTGGGCGGGAGATGCACGGCGTGAATTTTTACGTGCGCGTATCAACGAGGAGGGCGGACTCAGCTTATATCCGCATCAAGGTTCAGCGGTGCTCACCTCTTGCACATGGGCTGATGGATTGATTGATAATCTGCCTGGACAAGTCATTCAGCCGGGGGATATCGTGCGCTTTATCGATTTCAGCGCGTTGGGATAAACACCATGCACATCCATCTGCTTTATTTTGCCGGACTGCGCGAGGCGCTAGGCGTCACGACAGAAACGCTTGAATTGCCTGCTGGAATACAGACAGTGGCTGCATTGCGTGAACTGCTGGCTGCGCGTGGTGTGCCGTGGACTGCGCTGGTCACTACAAAAAACCTTCGCGCTGCTGTGAATCAGCAAATGGCAGGGCAAGACACGCGCATTCAAGCCGGGGATGAAGTCGCGTTTTTCCCACCAGTCACTGGAGGGTAGCAGGCCATGTCGGTGATCATACAGGAGGCTGATTTTGATTGTGGTCAGGAAGTTGCCGCAATCTGTACCGGACGCGAGGATATTGGCGCGTTAGTCAGCTTTATCGGCTTGGTGCGGGCGGACATGCTGAGTGCGGAAAAGATCGACGCGATGCAGTTGGAACATTATCCCGGCATGACAGAAAAGGCGCTTGCCGAGATCGTGATGCAGGCAAAATCACGTTGGGAGTTGCAGGCTGTTCGAGTGATACATCGTATTGGACGACTGGTGCCGGGTGAGCAGATTGTGCTGGTGGTAGTTGCTGCATCGCATCGCGGGCCGGCTTTTTCTGCTTGTGAATTTATTATGGATTTTTTGAAAACGCGTGCCCCCTTCTGGAAAAAGGAAGAAACGGCTCATCATGGACAATGGGTAGAGGCGCGTGATGCGGATGATTCCGCTGCGGATCGATGGAAAAAAGCGCAGTGAAAAACAATCTCAGCACTTGAACGCTCTATCGATCGGGTGCCCGCTTACCCTGAAGGCGTAATGAACTCATCATGCTACGAGGAGAATGAAATGCCCATCACCCAGTTTGACCACTACACCCTACGCGCCCGCGATATCGAAGTTTCTGCTCGCTTTTACCAGGAGGTGATGGGGTTTCGTGTCGAGACGCTGGATAGTTTTGCCTTCCCGTTTCGCCTTTTGTTCCTGGGTGATCAGGCCGTAGTGCATCTTTTAGGCGCGGGTGCCGAGTTGGATGCGTTTTTAGATCGCCATGCACCCTCTTATGAACAAGGTACTGAACGTGGCACCGGCAATATGGAGCACGTGGCGTTCCATGCCACAGGATTCAAGGAGTTTATTGCACGCGTGAAAACAGCCAAGGCGCACTATGTCCAAAGAACCTTGGCAGATTACGGGGTAGTTCAGCTGCTCATCACGGATCCGGATGGCATCGAGATTGAAGTTAACTTTCCCATTGGCGAACTGAACGATTGATTGTTAATGTAAAAAAGCCAGACGATCAGTCTGGCTTTTGATGGGCAGTTATTTTTGATCAATCCATCAGTGAGCTGCGGGCGTTGCTGAGGGCAATGGGGTGAACTCAACAGGCACCCAGCGATAACTGCTTTTGCCTTCAGAGGTGACGTGGCCAATGCCAGGGAAAGGCAAGTGGGCGCCGGCCATGAAGGACTTTTCGCTGGCTACACGCTTGAGGACTTCACGGCGTGTGGCAATGGCTTTTTTCTGGTCGATATCGAATTTAATGGCGACCTCAGGATGCGAAAACTGAATGGCGTGTGCGTGGAACAGGTCGCCTGTGATGACAAGCTTCTGTCCTTGAGATTCGACGACATAAACCCTGTGGCCTGGCGTGTGGCCAGAAGCATTGACAGCCTGGATACCGGGGACGACTTCACCCGTGCCATCGCCAGCCAGCGTTTTCCAGCGCCCACTGGCCTGATAGGGGGCGGCGCTATCTTGTGCCATTTTGAAAAAAGGCTGCGCTTCCTTGGGTGCGCTGGCTGCAATTTCCTTTGACAGCCAGAAGTCATTTTCTGCTTTGGACACATACACATCCGCTTGCGGGAACGCTGGCTTGCCTTGGGCATCATTGATACCAGCTACATGATCCGCGTGTAAATGCGTAATGATGATGCGATCAACCTGTTCAGGCTGATAACCCGCCGCTTTCATGTTCTGCAGCAGATTGCCCAGTGTGGGGCCAAATAAGCCCGCAGCGCCTGCATCAACCAGCACCAAGTGCTTGCCCGTATTGATGAGATAGGCATTCACGGCGTTATTCATTTTAGGATTGCCGACAAACAGGCGATCCAGCGCGCGGTTAAGCGTTTTTTCGTCGGCATGTTGCAACAGGCCTTTATCCAGTTGTATGGTGCCGTCAAGCAAGGCAGTGACTTCAATTGAGCCAACCATCAAACGGTAATAACCTGGCACTTGTGCCTGCACCATGGGCGCAGCGGCGTGGGCAGGGCTCATCGGCAGCAGCGCAGCGCTTGAGAGCGCAGATGAAGCGATTAAGGCAGTGAATAACCGGGAAAGTTTATGCACGAAAAATCTCCTTTTTTAGTTGATTAAAATTATCAAGCACCATCAAATTTCAGAATTGGAATCGGCTCATCCACCAATATACGACATTTCAATTTTTGAAATTTTTTCTGTTTCTTCTGTGCGTATTTCAGAATAATTGTCGCTACGTGTGTGCCAAACCCCCGCAATTTTGCGGGATAAGTCATCATCACTTTTTTCGCTACGCAGCAGGCTACGCAGATCATGCCCCTGCTGTGCAAACAGGCAGGTGTACAGCTTGCCTTCAGTGGATAGCCGGGCACGTGTGCAACTGCTGCAAAATGTCTGCGTGACTGACGAGATGACGCCGATTTCGCCCGCGCCATCAAGATAACGCCAGCGTGCAGCGACTTCGCCTGAATAGTTGGCGTCAATCGCTGCGAGTGGGAATTCGTTCTGGATCAGCGCAATCACCTCGCTGGATGGCAACACCTCATCCATGCGCCAGCCATTGGAATTGCCAACATCCATGTATTCAATGAAGCGCAACACATGATTGCTGTGACGGAAGTGACGTGCCAGCGGAAGAATCTGGCTGTCATTTGTGCCGCGCTTGACGACGCAATTGATCTTGATGGGCAGGCTGGCAACGGCGGCGGCATCAATGCCATGCAGTACGTCTTCCACTGCAAAATCGACATCATTCATGCGTTTGAATATCGCATCATCCATCCCATCCAGGCTCACGGTGATGCGGTGCAGCCCTGCATCTTTCAATGTTTGCGCCTTTTTCGCCAGCAGCGCACCGTTGGTGGTCAGCGTAATTTCCACGGATAATTTGGCGAGCTGTTCAATCAGTTTTTCGATGCCTCGGCGCAACAGCGGCTCGCCGCCGGTGAGGCGGATTTTTTCCACGCCGTGTGCCACGAAGACACGCGCGATACGCTCGATTTCTTCGAACGACAGCAAGTCGTTACGCGATAAAAAGGGATAATCGCGTCCGAAAACGGTTTTCGGCATGCAATACACGCAGCGGAAATTGCAGCGGTCGGTTACTGAGATACGCAAGTCACGCAGGGGACGTTTGCGCGTATCCATCAATGGCTCGCCTTGCGTGGCGAAGTCAGCTGACGTAAAAGTCGGCGCTGGTGATACGCCATGCAGCCTGGAATCTGATCGCAGAGAATGCAGAGCCGTCTCTGGAAAGTCACCTTGGGGCGCAACGGCGATAGGAATGATGCGGTCGGTAGCGTTCATAAGGCACAAACTATAAGCGGGCGGGTAGTTGGAGGCAAGGGCTCGCCGTTGATTCTTTCCTACCTTTGAAACATAACTTTACACTCTTGCCAGTTGCCGGATTTTTTTGCTTACAAATAGGGCGCATAGTACGCAGTCTGCAATGGCCTGACGGACGTGGTGTTTGCCGGGTTTTTTAAATCAAAGGAGATACAAATGAAGATTCGTTACTTAATGGCTGCTGTCTTTATTTCGCTTGGTTCGTTTGGGATGGCGCCTGTGCATGCGGCAGATGTTGCGGATGCTATTCAGACCCCCGGTCGGCACCGATGCGAAATGCGTGAAGAAATGAAAAAGCATTGTGATGCCGATCCGCAAAAATGCGCCGAGATAAAGGAACGCATGAAAAAGGCACACGCGGAAGTGCGTGCCGCCTGCGAAAAAGAACCTGCGCGCTGCAAAGAGATACGTCAGGAACATCGGGAAAAAATGCGTGAACAGATGTGCGCAGAGAACCCCGAGCAGTGTGCAAAGATGAAGGCCCGTCACGAAGCAATGCAGAAGCAATGCGCGGCTGACCCGAAAGCCTGTGAAGCAAAAAAGGCCGAGTTTCGGGAAAAGATGAAAGAGCGCATGGAGCAGCGCCACGAGCAACACATGGAATCACATGAGTCGATGGCTAAGCCTGATAGCACTTCGTCGGATAAAAAATAGTTTGCATCTGTGCCAATAGAAAAAGCGGCCTGGGCAGGGGTTATTCCTTGCCCAGGCCGCATTCGAATGATTTCGTGAAAAGTCGGCGTTGATGACACGGCGCACGGCGATCATCGCGGCCTAAGCTTGTTCAATCCGACTAAACTGGTCAAACCAGAAAAATCACGGAAAGATCGCCACGCATGACTGAAACCTTTATTCCCAGCAAGGATGCTTCGCTAGAATCCTCTATTTCCACACTTTTGGGCAAACTCGAAACGATAGGTTTTCATGTCATCGAGCGCTCGTGGCTCAACGAGATTGAAAACATCTGGTCGGTGCATGTCACTGACCGCGATTGCACGCGTCTGTTCAGCAATGGCAAAGGGGGTTCCGAGCTGGCGGCGCGCGCTAGTGCTCTGGGCGAGTTTTTTGAACGCCTCAGTACCAATTATTTTTGGACTCACTTTTATCTTGGCGACACCGTGGCCAAGGATAATTTTGTGCATTACCCGAATGAGCAATGGTTTCCGGTCAAGGGCAAAGCCTGGCCCAAAGGCATCCTCTCGCCCGAATTGCAGGCGTTTTACAACCCGGAAAAGGCCGTTCATGCCGAACAACTGATTGATCTTAATTCCGGCAACGCAGATCGGGGCATTTGCACGATTCCCTATACACGGTTGCGCGATAGTCAGACGGTGCTGTACCCCGTCAATCTGATCGGCAACCTGTATGTGAGCAACGGCATGTCGGCGGGCAACACGCTGATGGAAGCCCGTACGCAGGCATTGTCAGAGATTTTTGAGCGCGATATCAAGTTTCGCATTATCCGTGAAGGCATTTGCCTGCCCGATGTGCCAGAAGCGGTGATCAATCGCTACCCGCGCATTGCCGCAGGCATCCACGGCTTGCGTGCTGCGGGCTTTGGCATTCTGGTCAAGGACGCGTCGCTTGGCGGCGAATATCCGGTGATGAATGTGACCTTGCTGCACCCGCAGGATCAGGGCGTGTTTGCCAGCTTTGGCGCGCATCCGCGCTTTGAGGTGGCGTTGGAACGAGCACTGACCGAGCTTTTGCAAGGCCGTGCGCTGGATTCGCTGGGTAATTTTCCTGCACCCGGATTTGATCAGGATGAGATTGCGGATGCGCAAAATCTGGAAATCCATTTTGTCGATTCCAGCGGCGTGATGAGCTGGAATTTTCTGCGCGACACCCCTGATTTTGAATTCGTCGACTGGAATTTTTCCAGTACTACGGCGGAAGATTATCAGTGGTCGGTGGACCGGATTCATGCCAGCGGGCATGACATCTTTGTCGCCGACTTCACACATCTTGGCGTTTATGCTTGCCGCATGTTTGTGCCGGGCATGTCGGAGATTTATCCGATTGAAGAGTTGCAATGGGAAAACAACACGGTGGGTAATCTGGTACGTCCGGCGATTCTGCGTCTGCCTGATCTGACGCAGGATGAATGCCAAACCTTGCTCGATACCTTTACCCAACTTGATCTGGCCGAAGAGTTGCCGATTACTACGCTCATCGGATTGGCAGCGGATGCCGACACGGCATGGGCCGACTTGCGCGTGGGCGAGCTCAAGACCTTGCTGGGTTTGGCGGTTGAAGACGAGGATGTGGTGTTGGAAGGCTGTGCCTGGATAGCTCAGTTTGG
>JAUSMB010000081.1 GCA_030645365.1 Rugosibacter sp. | reverse complement strand
CGAGGGGCTCAGCCATCCCTGTCTTTATGGATTCGCGCATGCCAGGCACGGCCAGAAGGTACAAGGTTTCTTGAATTGCGCTCCAATCTTCTGCGGAGAGCAGCACGGCACTGCTGCGTTTTCCAGAAATGATGATTGGCTCATGAGACTCCACTGTTTGATCTATGAGCCGGTACAGATTTGCACGAGCTTCGCTGGCGGTAAGTGTGTTCATTTCGTACTCCTTCAAAGGAGTCAAATGTACGGTATTACGTACGCTTTGTCAAGGGGCTATGCAAGCCAACAAGATGCCCAACGCCTGAATTAAGCCGACCCGCGAAGCGGGTTCGGCTTGAATGAATTGTTAGGCGACTCCTACTTGATCTCGATCCCGGCTGACCGTGCAAACGCAGCGTAGTCCAAAGCAGTGTTTTGGTCATGCACGATTCGCCACTTTCCATCTTGGAGCTGGAAGACGTAAACAAGCCACGTGCTAAACGGCGCGTCCTCGGGCTTGGCTTGATACTGATACTTGATAAGCGCCATAGCCATATCCTCACCGACCACTTTATGAACAACTTCACCTTTCCAAACCCAATCTAGGTCTTGGAACCATTGTTCGTGGATCTCGATTAGTTCTGATTTTTTTGTGAAGGCATGTCCGTTCTGAACGACGGTATAAAGCGTCTCATCAAGCGTGAGGTTCCCCTTGAACGCTTCGATATCACGGGCTGCTATCGATCCAAGATGGTTCTGGAGTGCTGTATCAAAATCTGGCTTCATGGTTGTACCTTGATCGCAGGAAATGAGTAAGAAACTTAGAGCAATTGCCGCAATGCGTGCTCCGCCAATTTTCATGTAGCTGTGCCGCTTATCGAGTGCGTTCATAATCCTCCAAGAATAGAGGGAGAGTTCAAAGAGTCGCCTAACGTTTGACATGAGGGGTGACTAAAAGGCGCAGCCTTTTAGGCATCCCCTCGATGGAAGGGAACCCGCAAGAGCGCCAATCACGGTGAGGACAATGTCGCGGGGTGGCGAGGCTTGCCGCAACCACCTACCAAGTATTGAGTGTGCTCGCATGTCGGTTCCTGTGCGGCCTAACGTAGAGCTAACCGGCGCGGCGCTTTTGCCGCGTCCGGGTTGAGCGCCGGGTTAGCGCGTTTCACTATTTCTTGCTTCCGCCCACACCAATCTGCGGGCCAAGATATGTTATTACTGCGCGAGCATCGTAGGCGCGAGGATTGTCAGTTGGCTTACTTCCCTTGAAGGACTTGATAGTTAGGGTGGAATTAGGGAAAACTACTGGAACTATAGCGCCGGGGGTGTAAGTTGTTGTCGCAGTTGCTCTTGACCCATAGGAATTGATTGTTGTATCGCTCGAACCGGGCATTGCCATAGACATTCCCGTTGGGTTTTGTGCGTCACTTACGATGACGAAAAAGTCGTACCCATTTTCAACGGTTAATTCGGCAGCGCGATACAGACCGTGCATTGAGGTCGTTTGCTGATTGGTGAAACCATTGGTATCGACACTGATCGAAAAGGTAGGGTCACGATGCTGCCTGACGCGGTGATTGAGCCTCTTTTGCGGCATTTGGAAAAGGTCAAAATGCTGCATGAGGAAGATTTGGCGTTGGGACATGGCGAGGTGTATTTGCCTTATGCGCTGGATAAAAAATATCCCAACGCGGGGCGGGAATGGGGCTGGCAGTATGTTTTTCCCTCGCGCAATTTGTCGGTTGATCCACGCTCTGGCAAACAGCGCCGCCATCATGTGGATGAAAAAGGCGTGCAACGTGCGATGAAACAGGCGGTGCAGGATGCTGGCTTGGTCAAGCCCGCCACGCCACATACCCTGCGCCATTCGTTCGCGACGCATTTGCTGCAAGCGGGCTATGACATCCGCACGGTGCAAGAGCTGCTCGGCCATTCAGATGTATCGACAACGATGATTTACACCCATGTGCTCAACAAAGGCGGGCGCGGCGTGATGAGCCCGCTGGATAAAATCTGACGCAGGCTCGCCCCGATTTTCTGGCGGCGCTGCACCTGCTGCTCAATTTGCCCCCGTGTGCTGGACAATTAGCGATTGGTAATGTACAGTATTACGTACATATCTGGAGACCTGTCATGGATGCACTGACCTATACCGCCGTCCGCGCCAACCTCGCTAGCACCATGGATCGGGTTTGCAACGACCACGAGGCCCTGATCATTACCCGCAACGGCGAGCAGGCGGTGGTGATGCTCTCGCTCGAGGACTACAAAGCCCTTGAGGAAACAGCCTATCTGTTGCGCACGCCGGCCAACGCCAGAAGACTTCTCTCGGCTGCGGCACAACTGAACGCCGATAAAGGCGTTGAGCGGAAACTGGCCAGGTGAAGTTGATTTTCGCTGACGAGGCATGGGAAGACTACTTGTATTGGCAAAAGCAGGACAAGCGCATGGTGGAGCGAATCAACAAGCTGATACGCGAGATACAGCGCGAGCCTTTCAGCGGCGTTGGCAAACCCGAACCCTTGAAGCATGCGCTGTCCGGGTTCTGGTCGCGCCGGATAACAGATGAGCATCGCATGGTTTATCGTGTCAAGAATAATGCATTGATGATTGCTCAACTACGCTTCCATTACTGAGGTCAAAAAGATGCCGCATGGCCAGTCCGCTGAATAAACCCTGATGTCCCATCACCCTTCTTTTCTGGTGTGGCCCGCGTGGCTGCAGCCACTCCTTAACCGCCGCATGCTGCTGTGCGTGTTTACTGGTTTTTCTTCCGGCTTGCCGCTGTATTTGCTGCTGAATCTGCTGCCCGCGTGGTTGCGCTCGGAGGGGGTGAATCTCAAGACGATAGGCTTGTTTGCCTTGATCCAGTTCCCCTATACGTGGAAGTTTTTGTGGGCGCCGTTGCTGGATCGTTACGTGCCGCCGCTGGGGCGGCGGCGAGGCTGGATGGTGATTACCCAGATCGGGTTATTGTTCTCGATTGCTGCGCTGGGGTTTTTGTCGCCTGCTGCGGCGCTGAATTCGATTGTCTGGCTGACTGTCGCGATTGCCTTGTTTTCAGCCACGCAGGATATTGCGCTGGATGCGTACCGACGCGAAATTCTGCCGGAGGCAGAACTCGGCCTGGGCAATTCAGTGCATGTGAATGCGTATCGCATCGCCGGGCTGGTGCCGGGGTCGTTGTCGTTGATTCTGGCGGATTTTTTGCCGTGGGCGCAGGTGTTCTTGATCACGGCATTGTTCATGCTGCCGGGTTTGCTGCTGGCTTTGTTTGCGGCGGAACCACTGGTGGCGAAGAGCGCACCGAAGACTTTGCGCGAGGCGGTGGTGGAGCCGTTTCACGAGTTTATTCACCGCGCGGGGTGGCGCGAGGCGGTGTTGATTCTGGCGTTTATCTTTTTCTATAAGCTGGGCGATTCGATGTGCACGGCGCTGGCCACGCCGTTTTATTTGGATATGGGTTTTGCTAAATCGCAGATCGGCGTGGTGGCTAAAAATGCGGGTTTGTGGCCGGCGGTTTTTGGCGGTTTGCTGGGCGGCTTGTGGATGGTGAAAATCGGCATCAACCGGGCGCTGTGGCTGTTTGGCGTGGTGCAGTTGTTGTCGATTTTCGGCTTTGCCTGGCTGGCCTGGATCGGGCGGCATGAGGTGATCGGTGCGGTGCAGCTTGCCCAGCTCGCGCTGGTGATCGGGTTTGAAGCGCTGGGCGTGGGCTTGGGCACGGCGGCGTTTGTCGCCTTCATTGCGCGGGCAACCAATCCGCTATACACCGCAACGCAGTTTGCGTTATTCACGAGTTTGGCCGCTGTGCCGCGCACCTTCATCAATGCGACAACGGGTGTGCTGGTGGAGCAGATGGGTTGGGTTAGCTTCTTTTTATTGTGCGCGGTGCTGGCGGTGCCGGGGATGTTGCTGCTGGTGAAGGTGGCGCCGTGGGGTGATGGCGGTCTGGTTACAACGCGTGAACCCGATCGCCGCGTGTGAAGCCAAGCAACGGTTGCGGTATGCCGCGCCCCAATGCAATGACCTTGAACAGTTCGCCCATTTCGTTAGGCGAGAGCAGCATACTTACTGCGCCTTGCGCGCGTAAATTGGCTTTGGTCACCGTCTCACCATCACCGACTTTTTGCAATAACTCGCCGATGCCACAGTTGATTAAAAACTGCGCTTGATTGGTGTAGCCGAGTACGCTTAACCCCGCGTCAAACCCGGCTTCAGCGACCGCTGTGAAATCCACATGCGAGGTGATGTCGGATAGCCCCGGATACCACAGCGGATCATCATGCACGCGGTGCCGGTAATGGCAGCGTACCGTGCCGCCGTCGCGTTGCGGGTGATACAGCTCGTGGCGCGGCAGGCCGTAGTCAAGCAGAATCATCGCACCTTGGGTTAAGCGTTGCGCCAACTCGGCAATCCAGGCGCGCACGGCGAGGCTGATTTCGTTGCGGTAAGGCGCGTGAATGGGGATAGCTTCTGTCACCATGGCGGCAGCTTCAATCAGTGCAGTACTGGCGGGACGTTCGGTAATGATAAAAGGCGAATTGCTCTCTTCATCGGGGTTCAAACTCACGCCGCATTCAAAAACGCCGTCTTGCCGCCAAACCAACGTGTGCGTGGGCATGGCATCCAGCACTTCGTTGCCAATCAGGCAGCCGGAAAATTTTTCGGGCAGCACATCCAGCCAGTGCACGCGGCTAACAAGTTGTGGCGCGTGCTGGGCAATGGTGGCGGCTTGGCGCGCGCGCAGCTCGCCAGAAAGTTCGAGAATTTCATAGCGTTCAGGGGCGTGGCCCAAGGTGTCGAGCGCGAGCAACAAGTCCGCTGCCAGGCGCCCGCTGCCAGCGCCCGCTTCGAGGACATAGGGTTGTGACGCGGCCAGCACTTGCGCCACTTGCCGGGCGAGCGCCTGGCCAAACAGTGGTGTGAGTTCCGGCGCGGTGAGAAAGTCGCCGCCGGATTGCGCATCGCCAAACTTGTGCGCGCCGCCCGCGTAATAGCCGAGGCCAGGGGCGTACAAGGCCAGTTCCATGTAACGGGCGAATGAAATCCAGCCTTGGGTTTTTATTTCGCGGGCGATCAAACCTGTGAGCGCTGCGCTGGCGGTGCACGCGTCATCGAATGGGGCGGGGAGGTTGGCGATCATGCGGCAGGCTCGCTGGTTTTTTAGGGAATCACTGCATCAGTTCTTCATGCGGGATAAGCCCTTCGACAAGCGCAGGGCGAATGGACTGATGCAGTGGTTTCTTTGCTGTTTTTAACTGGCTTGCTCTATTTGCTCTTGCAGGGAAAGCCAGCGCTCTTCATTCGCGGCAATGTCGCTGTTGAGCTGTGTCTGGCGCTGGGTTAGCGTTTGCAGCAGGGGTTTATCCGCTGCGTGGTAGAGCGTCGGGTCGGTCAAACGGGTTTCCAGTGCAGCGAGTTCTGTTTGCCAGGTGGCGAGTTGTTTTTCGAGTTTTTCAGCTTCTTTAATGAGCGGTTGCCGTATCGCCAGCGCCGACTTTTCATTCGCATCGGCGGAGACTTTCGTGGTGGGCGTAGAGGTGACTGCTACCGTCACCGGCTTGTTTGCACTGCGTTTTTCCTTGCTGCGTTCTTCCGCCAGCCAAGCTGAATAGTCGTCCAGGTCGCCATCAAACAACTGCACTTTGCCGTTATCCACCAGCCACAGCTCATCGCACGTGGCGCGCAGCAAGTGGCGGTCGTGAGAGACCAGCACCATACCGGCTTCGGTTTCCTGCAGGGCGATGGTCAGCGCCTCGCGCATTTCCAGGTCGAGATGGTTGGTCGGTTCATCCAGCAGCAGCAGGTTCGGCGCGGTGCGTATCATCAGCGCCAGCGCCAGGCGCGATTTCTCGCCGCCGGAAAAACGGCCGCAGGGGGCATCCACCATGTCACCGCGAAAATCAAAGCTGCCGAGATAGTTGCGCAAATCCTGCTCGCGCGTTTGCTTGCCCATGGCGGCCTCTTGATGAATCATGTGCCACAAGGGCGATTCGGTTGGCCGCAGTTGTTCTAGCTGGTGCTGGGCAAAATAGCCGAGTTTCAGGTTGCGGCCTTCTTCGCGTGTGCCTTCCAAGGGTTGAATGTCGCCGGCGAGCAATTTCATCAGCGTGGATTTGCCTGCGCCATTGCGGCCAAGCAGGCCAATGCGGCTATCGGGGCGTAGGCTGAAATTGAGATTTTCAAGAATCGGTGCTGTATTTTTGTAGCCGATTTTTACGCGGTCGATCACCATCAGTGGATCAGAAAAAGCGCTGGGCTCGGGAAAGCTGAAGCTAAACGGCGTATCAATATGTGCTGCGGCAATATCGCCCATTTTTTCCAGCATCTTGATGCGGCTTTGCGCCTGGCGCGCTTTGGAGGCCTTGGCGCGAAAACGGTCGATATAGTTTTGCAAGTGGGCGGCTTGTCGGCGCTGTTTTTCGGCCATCGCCATGTCATTCGCCAAGCGCTCGGCGCGGGCGCGCTCGCAGGCGGAATAATTGCCCGTGAAGAGCTGCATGCGCTGGTTTTCTACATGCACGATATGGCTGCAAACGCCATCCAGAAAATCGCGATCGTGCGAGATCAAGATCAGCGTGCCCTGGTAACTTTTGAGCCAGGTTTCCAGCCACAAAATTGCATCCAGATCGAGGTGGTTGGTGGGTTCATCGAGCAGCAGCAAGTCGGAGCGGCACATCAACGCACGAGCAAGATTCAGCCGCACACGCCAGCCGCCGGAGAATTCCGCCACCGGGCGGGCGAAGTCTTCATCGGTAAAGCCCAGGCCGTGCATCAAGGCCGCAGCGCGGGCGCGGGCAGCATAGCCGTCAATCTCGGAGAGGCGTGAATGCAGCAGGCCGATTTTTTCGCCTGCGGCGTGTGCTTCGCCTTCATCTTCGTAATGTTGTTCAGCGATGGTTAATTCCCGCTCAATCTGGCGCAACTCGACATCGCCGTCGAGCACAAACTCTAGTGCAGCGTCGGGCAGGGCGGGTGTGTCTTGTGCCACGTGCGCCAACACCCAGCTGTTGGGGCGCTCCAGGTCTCCCCGGTCGGCATGCAATTCGCCGCGCAGCAAGGCCAGAAAGGATGATTTTCCGCAGCCATTGGCACCGGTCAAACCGATTTTCCAGCCGGGGTGAATTTGCAAGGAAGCGCCTTCAACCAGCGGGTCGCCATTGCGGGAAAAACCAAGATTACGAAGCAGAATCACAGAGCAGATACCAAAAAAGGGGGCAAGGCGGACAAAGAGACTCGAGGAGAGACCCGAGAAGAGAATCAGCGGCCAACAAAAGTCCCGCGAAAAACATGCGGGGGCGCATTTTATGGCGAATCGCCTCACGCATGGCGGTTGTGTTAGCTGGTGTATAGTTAACGGCTGCTGAGTCAGTACCTGAGTCAGCACAGTTGTCCATTATAAAAAACAGGAGAAAGGCATGGTGGCACCCACGGTGTATGTTGTCGGCGTAGGCATGATTCCGTTTGTAAAGCCCGGAGAAAGCGATCCTTATCCGGTGATGGGCGCACGCGCCGTGCGCGCGGCCCTGGCCGATGCGGGGCTTGATTACACGGCGATACAGCAAGCCTATGCAGGCTATGTGTATGCCGATTCAACCGCCGGGCAGGCGGTGCTCTATGGCGTTGGCATGACGGGTATTCCGGTTATCAATGTGAATAACAACTGTGCCAGCGGTTCTACGGCATTGTTCCTCGCGCGGCAGGCAGTGGCCAGTGGCGCGGTGGATTGTGCGTTAGCGGTGGGCTTTGAGCAAATGAATCCGGGTGCGCTCAAAGGCGGTGCCTATAGCGACCGGCCTAATCCGTTGGATAGCTTTATTCAAGTATTGCAAGATCACAACCAGTTTGATGACGCCGCGCCCAGAACGCCGCAGTTTTTTGCGGCCGCCGGGCGGGCGTATATCAATGAGTTTGGCATTGCACCGGAAACCTTCGGGCGCATTTCGGTCAAATCCCGTTTGCATGCGGCGAATAATCCATTTGCCGTGTTTCGCAAGCCCGTCACGCTGGAGGAGGTCATGGCATCCCCCAAAATGACCGATCCGCTCACGCGTTTGCAATGCTGCCCGCCCACCTGTGGCGCGGCGGCGGCGATTGTTTGTTCACCCGCGTTTGCCAAAAAGCATGGCCTGGATATGCGCGTCTCGATTGCCGGGCAGGCCATGACGACAGATCGTGGTGATGCTTTTAGCGATGATATGCGCAACCTGATTGGTTCAGACATGGCGCACCGCGCGGCTCAAGCGGTGTATGCGGAAGCTGGCATAGGACCTGAAGACGTGGATGTGGTGGAGCTGCACGACTGTTTTACCATCAATGAATTATTGTCTTACGAAGCGTTGAGCTTGACGCCGCGCGGCACGGCGGAAAAATTCATTTTGGATGGCGACAACACCTATGGCGGCAAAGTGGTCACCAATCCTTCCGGCGGCTTGCTCTCCAAGGGCCATCCGCTGGGTGCAACGGGTTTGGCGCAGTGTGCAGAGCTGACCTGGCAGTTGCGTGGCCAGGCCGAGGCACGCCAGGTGGCCGACGCCAAAGTGGCATTGCAGCATAACCTAGGTTTGGGCGGCGCTTGCGTGGTGACGCTGTATCAACGACACTAACCCGACGATAACCCTGGGTAAGAAATTGATTTTATGGATTTGAATTCTTTAGAAACCCTGAACGTCGCATTGGATGATGGCGTGGCTACTGTTACTTTAGCCAGGCCAGAGAGCCGCAATGCCATTAACTCGGCCATGCGCGAAGAGCTCGGCGCGTTGGTGCGCTACATTTTGAACGAGCAATCCATTCGTGCCGTGGTGCTCACCGGCGCGGGCGATACCTTTTGCGCAGGCGGCGATTTGCTGGGCATGGAAGGTGTTAATTCTTCAATCATGCGACAGCGTTTGATGGCGGCGCACGCCTATTTAACCGAACTGATGAACCTTGACCGACCGGTGATTGCGGCTGTGGATGGCACGGCTTATGGTGCTGGGTTTAGCTTGGCGATGGCGGCTGATATGGTGGTGGCATCCAACCGGGCGCGCTTTTGCATGGCCTTTATGCGCGTGGGTTTGCTGCCCGATTATGGCGCGATGTACACCCTGCCGCGCGTGGTCGGCTTGCAGCGCGCCAAAGAAATGATTTATTCCGCGCGTGAAATTTCGGCGGAAGAGGCATTGCGGTTGGGCATTGTGCTGGAACTGCATGAGCCGCAGGATGTGTTGCCGCGCGCACTGGCCATGGCGCACGCCATGAAGCATATTTCACCCACGGCATTTGGCTTTACCAAGCACAGCTTGAATCAGTCCTACGAGAGCAGCTTGGCCACCATGCTGGGTTTGGAAGCCGCAGCACAAAGCGTGGCAATTGCCACGCCTGAATGTACCGAGGCCATTGCTCGGTTTGCATCCAAGCAGGCACCGGCATATAAGTGGCCTAAAAATACCTCCTGAAAATATCCATTTGATTAACCAAAAATCGGAATAAAAAATAATGTCTCATTCATTTACCAGTGATGAAATTGCGCAACTCAAAGGGGGCCAGGGCGATACGCTCTATGGCGATGGCGCTTTGGTGGTGTTAAAAGCGCTGCTCGAATCCGGCATCAGCTATTTTGGTGGTTACCCCGGTGCGCCAACGGCCAATTTGCTCGATGCTTTTGCCGATGCTTACGAGCCGATTTTGAAGGATTATGGTTGTTATTTTGAAACGTCCAGCAATGAAATGGCCGCAGCGGCCATGCTCACGGCTTCTGTGTTTGAGCCTGTGCGCGGCGCGGTGACCTGGAAGGTGCTGGGCAACGGCGTGGGGCAGGATGTGGTCGATCACGTCTCGCAACTGGGCGTGAAAGATGGCGCAATGATTATCGTGGGCGAAGATTACGGCGGTTCGAGCACCACGGTGCTGCAGCGTACCTTGCCCTGGGGGCAAAAAATCGGCATGCCGGTGATTGACCCGCGCCATGATCAGCAAGTGCTGCATCGCATGGTTAAGGAAGGCATGGATTTATCGCGCGACAGCAACTCGGTGGTCGCGTTGTTGTTAAGGCCGCAACATTCGCACGCCAATGCGGAAATTAAGGTGGGCGACAATGTGCTGCCCAAAATCAGTACGGTCAATAAGTTAAAAGAATTTCGCCGTGACCCGACGATTTTTGCCCTGCCGCCGTATTCGTTTCAGCAAGAAGCCAAGCGCTTTGAGGAGCGCCTGCCCACGGCCACACGCCTGATTGTCGAGCGCCATTTGAATGAATTTTTTGGTAACGAAGAAGCTAAAGTTGGCATCATCACGCACGGCACGACGTTTAACACCACGATGCGTTTACTCAGCATCATGGGTTTGGCGGACGAATATGGCGCACTGGATCCGCGCATTCACTTGTTGCAACTCAATGTTATTTATCCATTGAGCGATGAGCAGGTCGCAGGTTTTATTGGTGATAAAACCCACGTGCTACTGGTAGAAGAAGGCCAGCCGGATTTAATGGAAAGTCATATCCGCGCCTTGATTCAGAAAAAAGACATTCGCGTGAAGTTTTTTGGCCATGATTTAGTGCCCAAGTATGGCGAGCTGATTCCCGAAAAACTCGGCCCCGCCCTGGCGCAGTTCCTCATGCAGGCTATTCCCGAGACAGGCACAGCGCCGGGCGATGCAGTGCAGGGCTTGATCAGCCGCAAACGGCAGGCGGTGGGCATGTTCCCCGCGCCCGTGCCACCACGCTTCCCGACTTTCTGCACGGGTTGCCCCGAGCGGCCGGTGTTCTCGCAAATGAAGATTCAGGAATACACCACCGGCGTGAAAGATTGGCACGGAGGGGACGTGGGTTGCTATGGTATGGCCGGGTTTATTCCGTTCCAAATGTCGGATTCCAACGTGGGCATGGGTGCGGGCATGGCCGCAGCATCTGCCGTGTCTGCCATGTCCGAGCAGCACAATGTGTCGGTTGTAGGGGACGGCACGCTGTGGCATAGCGCGTTCAATACGTCCGCTGCGAATGCCATTTATAACCGCCAGGACAGCACCTACATTGTGCTCGACAATAAATGGACTGCCATGACCGGCGCGCACGAAAACCCCAACGTGGGCAAGCTGATGACGGGCGAAGCGATAGGTACCGAGATGAGCATTGTGAAAACCTTTGCCGCCATGGGGGTGAAGAAAATAGAAACCGCCAACCCGTACAACTTCCGCGATTTTCAGGACAAGATGAAAAAAATCCGGCGGGATGCGAAGATTCCGCAGGTACGGGTGCTGATTTCTGATGCTGAATGCATGCTGCAAAAGCAGCGCCGCGTAAAGCCTGAACGTGCTGCTGCAATCAAAGCTGGCGAGCGGGTTGAGATTGATCGTTTGGGCGTAGATGCGGAAGTGTGCGTGGGGGATCATGCCTGCATGCGCTTTAACGGTTGCCCTTCGCTCACGCTGGCCGATGGGCCGAACAGCTTGCGCACAGCCCCTGTGGCGGCGATTGATACGAACTGCGTGGGCTGTGGCGTGTGTGGCGAGATCACCACGGCTGCGCAATTGTGCCCTTCGTTTTACAAGGTTACCAAGGTTGAAAATTCGAGTTGGCTGGAAAAAATCAAGGCTGGTGTTTCTCGTCTGATGATCGGTCGCTCTGTTGCTCGGTCATCTGTGTGAAGGGGTACTTTTAGTGATTGAAGCAACGCTTTTTGTGGGTGTAGTATGAAAAATTAAGACGATATTTTTTGTAGCGATAAATAAAAACAGGAGAGGAGAGCATCATGGCTGTATCACGACTGAGTTACCTGAGTATTCGCGCATTGGATTTGGCAGCAAGTGAAAAGCATTACACCGAGGTCATTGGCCTGCGGGTCACCGGAAGGAGCCCCGGGCAGGTTTACCTGCAGGCGCATGAGGCGCAGGATCATCATTGCATTATCTTGAATGCATCTGACCGGGCCGGGCTTGATCATGTAGGCTTCAAGGTAAACGATCCGAATGATTTGAACGAGGCAGAAGCTGGCGCCAAGGCATGGGGTTTGAAAACCCATCGTATCGCAGCAGGAAATATCATGGGACAGGGCGAGGGGCTTGGCATTGAACTTCCCTCTGGTCATACGTTCAATCTTTTCTACCATTCCGAAAAAGTGGGTTATTCGTATGGGATGAAAGACCCGGATATCATTCTTGAAAACTTGAATGGTGTTTGGCCAGTGACGCATCTGGATCACACTTTGCTTGCAGGCAATGACTGCGACAAAACAGCAAAGTTTTTGCAAGAGGTGTTGGACTTCAATCTGACGGAATGCATCCATGGACCGGATGGCAGCCCATTTGCATTCTTTCTGACGGTGAGTAACACAATTCATAATGTGGCATTTGCTCCGGGACCGCCAAACAGCCTGCACCATATTGCTTTCTATGTGAGCGACCGGGCCGATGTGATTCGCCGCGTGGATATGTTGAAGCACCGCAAAGTGGCGACTTTTGACTACGGCATCAGCCGTCACGGGGTGGCAGGGGTGACGACGGTATATTTTCATGATCCGTCGGGCAATCGGAATGAGTTTCAGTGTGGCGTGTATGAGGCTTCAGTGGTGCGCAATAAAATACCGCCTATCGTTTGGGCGGGTGAAAATATTCCACGCGGGGTTTTCTATTACGAGAGCGCTGTGCTTGCCAACTTCTTCGAGGTGGTGACTTAAATGGTGAAGCTGCCAATCTCATTTGTCGATCTCACACTTTGGAGGATGTAAAGCATGGCTTTGATTCATAGAGGCATACATCGGCTGGGCTATGCCCGGATTGCGGTGAAAGATTTACGCTTGTTGAAAACGCGTGAGTTCTATACCCAGGAGATGGGTTTGCTGGAGACGGGTATAGAACCTAATCGGGTGATGTTCCGCTGCTGGCACGAACCCTATAAATTTTCATTCGTGGTCGATCAAAACGATAAACCGGGGCTGGTTGAAATCGGCCTGCATGTGCGGGATGATATCGATCTGGATAATTTTCAGCGCAAGCTAACCGCAGCAGGTGTTGCGGTTGATGTGGCAGAGGCCGATACCGAATTGAAGGGTTTGGGCAAGTCGATTGCGTTTGATGTGCCAGCGGGTCCGCGCCTCCGCCTGTTTGCGGATATTCAGCAGTTGGGTTATGTGTCTGGATTTGAAGGCCCTGACTGGGTCGCGCCTAAAGCGATTCGTGGCACGGCGGCACCGCTCAATATTAACCACGTGGCGATTACCTCGCCTGATCCGGAACGGTGCAGCGCTTTTTTGGCTGACATGCTGGGATTTTTGACATCAGAAAAAATTGTCGATGAAAAGGGCAAAACCATTTCGGCGTTGTTGTTCCGCATGGCAAAAAATGTGGGCGGACAAGAAATTGCCATTTACCCCGGTACGGAAGTGAAGCTGCATCACATTGCGTTTACCAAAGAAGACTCATCAGACATCATGTCGGATGGTTATTTCCTGAGGAGCGACGGGATAGAGCTGGATTTGTTGGGCCCGTTGCGCCAGCCCTATGGCAACACCTTTTCGGTGCACTTTTTTGATTATTGCGGCGTGCGGCTGGAGCTTTGTGCGGTAGGACGCATGACGGAGGTGCACCCGGAAATCCAGCCTGTGGTGTGGTCAAAATCCAATTTGCGAGAAGCGCTTTCTTACTACGATGAAGCGCTGGTGCCGGAAGAGTTTTTCATGCCATGTTTGTAGGCGAGGAGCGGCGTTAAATTTCGATTAAGCGTCTGGTTACGTGTTGCTAGCAAGCGCTTAATTCGACTTCGCCGTGTTGCCAGAGCCGACTTTTTAAAGTTTAATTTTTAAGGAGCAGATAATGAATCTAGTCAAAATTTCAGCAGGACCTGACGGCAAATCCTTTTTTGAAGACACCCCCATCACCTTGACAGACAAAGGCAAGTTTGGACGTTTTTCCGATCTGCAGGTGGCGCCAGGTTTCATGTTTCGTGAATCCAACGCCGATTACGCCTCGGGCTGGCATGTGGTACCCAATCCTGTGTACTTGGTTTTTCTTGGGGGGCAGGTCGAAATTACCGTGGGCACGGGCGAGAAACGCGTGTTTGGTGCGGGGTCGGTGGTCTATGCCGATGATATGACCGGCGAAGGTCATAGCACACGCTCTGTTTCCAGTGATCCGGTGCAATCCATTCTGGTGAACTTGCCAGCAAACTAACCGATTTTTTTAGACGCTTACTTTTATGGAAATCAAAGATCACGCATTTGTCATTACGGGTGCCAGCTCAGGATTGGGCGCGGCAACTGCACGCATGCTGGTAGCACAAGGCGGGCGCGTGTTGCTGGCGGATGTTAATCCGCAAGGCGAACAGCTGGCCACCGAACTGGGCAGCAACGCACGGTTTGTGGTCACGGATGTGACGGATCCCACGAGTGCACAAGCGGCAATTGATGCTTGCCTGGCGGCATTCGGCAACTTGCGCGGGCTGGTCAATTGCGCAGGTATTGCGCCGGGTGAAAAAGTGGTGGGCAAAGAGGGCGCGCATTCGCTGGATACTTTTGCGCGGGCAATCAATATTAATCTGATCGGCACCTTTAACATGCTGCGTCTGGCCGCAGCTGCAATGACTGCGCAGCCGCCCTTGGCCGAAAATGAGCGTGGGGTCATTGTTAATACGGCCTCCATTGCCGCGTTTGAAGGCCAGATTGGGCAAGCAGCTTATTCAGCATCAAAAGGTGGCGTGGTAGCGATGACGTTGCCTATAGCGCGCGAACTTGCGCGCCACGGCATTCGCGTCATGGCGATTGCACCGGGTGTGTTCGAGACGCCCATGCTGATGGGCTTGCCGGAGAATGTGCGCGAAGCCCTGGGTCAATCGGTTCCCTATCCGCCACGCCTGGGGCGTCCTGCAGAGTTCGCAGGCCTGGTGCAGCACATCATTGGCAACCTCATGCTCAACGGCGAAGTCATTCGGCTGGACGGCGCTATTCGCGTGCAGCCGCGTTGATGCGCTGTAAAAATTCAAGGAACAGAAATGGCAAACAACATGGCAAGCAATGTGGTCAATAATGATCCGGTCGTTATCCTCGGCGTTGCAAGAACGCCGATTGGCTCTTTTCAAGGCAAGCTCGCCGGGCTCACCGCGCCTGAGCTGGGTGCCGTAGCGATCCGTGAAGCGGTCAAACGCGCAGGGATATCGCCTGAATCGGTGGATGAGGTGCTGTTCGGCACGTGTTTGTTTGCCGGGCAAAAGCAGGCCCCCGCGCGACAAGCTGCCTTAAGTGGTGGGCTGCCAGGTTCTGCCGGATGCACCACACTCACCAAAATGTGCGGCTCGGCCATGAAGGCGGTAATGCTGGGGCATGATGTATTGCTGGCAGGTAGTTCAAGCATGGTGGTCGCTGGTGGTATGGAATCCATGAGCAATGCGCCTTACATGCTGCCACGTGCGCGCACAGGCTATCGCCTGGGTCATCAAAAAGTGCTGGATCACATGCTCACCGATGGTTTGGAGGATGCCGTCGAAGGCCGACTCATGGGCGACTTTGCTTGCGTATGGGCTGAGCAAAATACCTTTGCCCGCGAGGAGCAGGATCGCTACGCAGTAGTGTCAACTGAGCGTGCAAAGTTGGCAAATACCGATGGCAGTTTTTCCTGGGAAATTGCACCTGTCACGCTAAAAAGCCGCACGGGCGAGACGGTAATGGACAAGGATGAAACGCCGTTTGCTGTCAATGTCGAAAAAATTCCCACATTGAAACCGGCA
Organism: Rugosibacter sp.; assembly: GCA_030645365.1. GTDB lineage: Bacteria > Pseudomonadota > Gammaproteobacteria > Burkholderiales > Rhodocyclaceae > Rugosibacter. The sequence continues at coordinate 52,815 of JAUSMB010000081.1, read as the reverse complement.
TTTCGCCCCAACGGTACGATTACGCCCGCGAATGCGAGCTCGATTTCTGACGGTGCTGCTGCGCTGGTGCTAACGCGGCAATCGACAGCAACGCAGCAAGGCTTAAAACCGCTGGCGCGCATCGTGGGCCACGCAACCTATGCAGCAGATATGGCCTCGTTTCCCGGTGCGCCTGTTCATGCCATTAAAAAGCTGTATGCCAAAACAGGGTGGACAACGAAGGATGTGGATCTTTTTGAAGTGAATGAGGCGTTTGCTGTGGTCGCCATGGCGGCGATGCGGGACCTGGGTATTCCGCACGACAAAATGAATGTGCATGGCGGTGCCTGTGCCTTGGGCCATCCCGTGGGCTCAACAGGCGCGCGCATCATAGTGACCTTGATTGGCGCTTTGCGCCAGCGTGGCTTAAAGCGCGGGGTTGCCAGCTTATGTATCGGTGGTGGCGAAGCGACCGCCATTGCCATCGAACTTTTATAAAGAACATCGTCATGAAAAAAACGGATAAAGCGGGACACGTATTGATTGGTGGCGGCATGCATTTTGAAGAGTTTGCCTTGGGTTATTGTTTCAGAACGCGCGGTCGTACCGTGACAGAAGCCGACCTGGTGAATTTTGTTAACCTGGCCTGGTTTACCGAAGAACTCTTTACCAACACCGAAGATCGCGAAGGCATGCTGCTCAAAGGTCGCGTCGTGCCCGGTGCGCTAGTCTATTCGTTTGCCGAAGGCTTGCTGATGCCTTCCATGCAGGATACCGGCATGGCTTTTTTGGGTGCCGAGATCAAGATTCCGGCATCTACTTGCGTGGGCGATACGATCCATGTGGAATGCGAAGTGATCATGGTTCGCCCAAGCTCAAAACCGGGGCGAGGCGTGGTGCAGACCATGAATCAAGTGGTTAATCAAAAGGGTGAGGTGGTGCTGACCTACAACCCCACACGGTTGATCAAGGCAAAATCCTGATTTTCATTTTTCCGAAAAAATAAGCGATGCATATCAAAAATAAATTCTTTATCAATGGCGATTGGGTTACCCCGCATGCGACGGCCACCATTGATGTTTTCAACCCGGCAACGGATGAGGCATTAGGCGTGATACCGGACGCGGATGCGGTGGATGTCAACCGTGCTGTCGTCGCAGCGCGAGATGCGCAAGCCGCGTGGAGCACAACATCGCCAGCAGTGCGTGCTGACTTTATCGATCGCATTTGCGCAGGCTTAAAAGCGCACACTGAGAAGCTGACCGATCTCATCGCCTCAGATATTGGTATGCCGCGAAAAATGGGCCGTCGCATGCAGGTGGGTTTGCCGATCCAGATTCTTGAAGTGTGCGCTCGCCATGCGCGGGAATTCGTTTTTGAAGAGCGCGTTGGCAACTCTTTAGTGCTGCGAGAACCCGTCGGTGTAGCAGCATGCATTACGCCGTGGAATTATCCATTGTTCCAGATTGCCACGAAACTTGGGCCTGCGCTCGCCACGGGGTGCACCGTGGTTTGGAAACCCTCTGAAGTCGCCCCACTGGCGGCGTTTGTGCTCGCTGACATTATTCAAGAGGCCGGTTTGCCGCCGGGTGTTTTTAATTTGATCACGGGTTATGGCCCGACCGCTGGCGAAGCGCTGGTGACGCACCCCGATGTCAATTTAATTTCCATGACCGGCTCAACCCGCGCAGGTGCACGCATTGGCGCGCTGGCAGCTGAGCGCATGAAGCGCGTGACACTGGAATTGGGCGGCAAATCTGCTGCGGTGGTATTGGATGATGCTGATCTTGAAGCGGCGGTGCGCGCAACGGTGAATTCCTGTTTTCTGAATTCTGGCCAAACGTGCCTGGCACTGACGCGTCTGATTGTGCCAGAGGCGCGATATGCCGAAGCGGCAAAGATCGCCACCGAAGTGGCGGCTCGCTTCACGGTGGGCGACCCCATGGGAGACACCGCAAAATTGGGCCCCTTGGTGTCTACCGCTCAGCGTGATCGCGTAGTGAGCATGATTCGCCAAGGCATTGCACAAGGCGCCGATCTGTTGTGTGGCGGCCCGGATCGTCCTGCGGAGCTTGATCGTGGCTGTTATGTTCAACCTACTATTTTTGGTCGCGTTGCACCCGATAGCGTGATTGCCCAGGAAGAAATTTTCGGCCCGGTGCTTTGCATCATTACCTGCCGCGATGAAGAAGAAGCGATTGCCATTGCCAATGGCACGGCCTATGGGTTGTCAGGGGCGGTGTGGTCATCTGATGCAGCGCGTGCGCAAAAAGTTGCGCGTCGTTTGCAAACCGGCCAGGTGGAAATCAATGGTGGCGCTTTTAATATCGAAGCACCGTTTGGGGGTTATAAACAATCAGGCCTGGGCCGCGAAATGGGGCGCTATGGGATAGAAGAGTTTCTCCAGTACAAGTCGCTGCAGTTGCCTGCCTGATTTCACCAGGAGTTTTGCATGAGCGAGCTGACCAGAGACAATAAAGTGGCCATCATCACGGCGGCTTCTCAAGGTATGGGCGCGGCATGTGCCCACACCTTGGCCGCACGCGGTTATCAAGTGGTTTTGATGGCGCGCTCCGAGCGCGTCATTCACTTGGCGAAGGAGTTAGGCGGCGTTGGTTTGCAAGGCTCGGTGACTGAACCGGATGATCTCAAACGGCTGGTTGATCTGGCACTGGCGACCTATGGCCGCATTGATGCCGTAGTAAATAATACAGGCCATGCGGCGAGCGGAGAGTTGCTGGTTTTGAGCGATGATGACTGGCATGCCGCGCTTGATCTTTTGCTGTTGAATGTGGTGCGCATGTCGCGGCTGGTGACGCCGATTTTCGAGAGCCAGCGTGGTGGGGCGATGGTGAATATTTCCACCTACGGCGCGAAGGAGCCTACACCGGGTTATCCTATTTCTTCAGCCATTCGCGCCGCTTTGTCGAGCTTTACCAAGCTGTATGCGACACGCTATGCGGCTGCAGGCATACGCATGAACAACGTCTTGCCGGGTTTTATTGACAGTTTTCCGGTAGATGAAGCGACGTGCACGATGATTCCCATGGCCCGTGCTGGTCGGGTGGATGAAATTGCCGAAACCGTTGCGTTTCTGCTCTCATCGGGAGGCGGCTATATCACAGGGCAGGATATTCTCGTGGAAGGCGGACTGACGCACGCTGCGTAAAGACGTTTCCCATTGATGGCATTAACTGCCACGTAAAGCGAGGTAAGCGCGCGTGAGCATTGGATGGCGATAAAGCCATAGACGCCGCCCAAACCACCCATCTGCACGATCTTTCACCACCACGCGGGGAATGGCGGCAATGAGTGTCTTTGCGGTGCAGGTTTCTTTATTCACGGTGTAAAGATGAGTGAATCCCGCGCCATGTGCCACCGCTTGGTAATCGGCATCAAAGTAGCCTTGCGGCCAGCACAGGTGCGGCGATGCGCTGCCCAGATGCGCTTCTAGCGCCGCGCGTGAAGCGGCCAAATCTTCAGCTAGTTTTATGCGACGCTCTTGCGGGTTGCCTATCAAGCGATCCCAGCGTTGATGAGTGTGGGTGTGGGAATGAAATTCAAAGCTGCCTGCTGCCTTCATTTCGGCCACTTCGCTCCAGCGCAGCATGACCTCATCGGCTTGTCTGGCAGCAATTTTTTCCATGCAGGTGCGATGGGATGGGGTGAGTGCCGTGTTGTACGCCGTATCACCAGCGCCGACTTTTCTTGAATGATGATGCACCGGCTCACGCGGCTTGCCTTCACCTAGCCAGCCGGTGATGATAAATAACACCGCTTTAAATCCGAATGCCTGCAATATCGGATGTGCGTAAAGATAGTTGTCGAGATAGCCATCATCAAAGGTGATCATGACGGATTTTTCAGGCAGCGGCTTGCCATCTAGAAAGGCCGCCAGATCATCGGCACCTATGCTGCGGTAGTTGTGTTTGGCAAGCCAGGCGATTTGCGCGTGAAATGTTGCAGGCGAGACGGTCACAAGGCCCGGGCTTGGGCTCACATGGTGGTACATCAAGACTGGGATGCCCTGCGCCGTTTTCATGGATCAGATTTTTGCAGCCAGCAGTTTTTGATACACGGCTAGCATGCCCTCGACCATCACTTCGCGCGAGTAATGTGCTTCTACCCACGGCCGTGCGGCTGCGCTCATAGCTTCTCGCAAAGGGGTGTCTGCCAGCAGGCGGATGATGCTGGCGGCAATGGCTGCGCTGTCACCAACGGGGACGAGCAGCCCGGTTTTGCCATCGCAAACAACTTCGGGCACACCATCCACGTGGCTGGCGATGGCAGGCACGCCCATGGCGGCAGCTTCAATAAAGGCCGTGCCCAGCGCTTCTTGATGCGTGGGCAGGATAAACAAATCGAGCGAGGCAAGTACATTGACGACATCACGACGCAAGCCAAGCAGATGCACATTACGGGTTAAACCAAGTTCAGTGATGCGTTGATTCAAGTTGTCTGTCTGTGGGCCGTCACCGGCAAAAACAAAGTGTGCGTCAGGAAATTTTTTCAGCACGGTCGGTACGGCTTCAATCAATTCGGCGTGCCCTTTTTTGCGGCGCAAAATTGCCACAGTGCCGATGAGCGGCGTGCTATCGGCTAAGCCAAGCTCTTTGCGTAAGCTGCCAGGTGTCGTGGTTTGATAACGGCTCAGGTCGATGCCTGTGGGTACGGCGGTAATGCGTTCCATCGGCACCTTGGCCGAGGCGAGGTAACTTGCGACAAAGCGGCTGACTGTGACGACATGATCCGGCAGCGTGACATAGCTGAACAGGGAAGAAATCGGCAGCGCCAGATGCCGCGTGCGCACGATACGTGGCCGCTGCCGGCCCAACGTGCGTGCGGCCATGCCCGCTAACTGGGTGTCGCGTCCGCTGTGGGTGTTCACGATGTCGATGCGGCGCGAGGCCATCAAGTGGCGCAGCTTCCACAGTGCGGGCAAGTCGAGCGCGCCGCGCATGGCAATATCTATCACTTCAAAACCTGCTTCGCGCGCTCGCGCACCTAAGCGAGCGTTGGGCGGGCAGGCCAGCAACGGCTGATATCCCAAGGCGCGCAGACCAGTCAGCTCATTGAGCGTGCGGTTTTCTTGACCGCCCCAGCCGAGCGATGATTCTGTGTGCAGTATTTTTATGGTCACGAGAGTTGTTGATTTTCGGTGGTTCTTTGCATACGGTAAAAGTTGGCATACGCCGCATTTTTTGCGAGTAACTCGGCGTGACAGCCTTCTTCAACAATGCGTCCGGCTTCTAGCACGATAATGCGATCGGCATGTTCGATGGTAGATAAGCGGTGGGCGACCACCAGCGTGGTGCGGTTTTTCATCAATACGTCCAGCGCCGCCTGAACGTGTCGTTCGGATTCCGTATCGAGTGCAGACGTTGCTTCATCGAGAATCAAGATCGGCGCATTTTTCAGGATCGCGCGCGCAATCGCTAATCGCTGGCGTTGTCCGCCCGAGAGCTTCACGCCATTTTCGCCGATCAGTGTGGCAAAACCTTGTGGCATGTTTTCGATGAATTCCAGCGCATGCGCTGCACGTGCCGCCTGCTCTAGGGATTCTTGTGTGACACCCTGCAGGCCATACATAATATTGGCGGCAACTGTGTCATTAAAGAGCACGACATCCTGCGACACTAGGGCAATGTTCGCGCGTAATGAGGCAAGGGTTAATGTTTCGATCGAGTGGCCGTCAATCAATATTTCGCCGGATGTGGGGTGATAAAAGCGAGGCAATAAATTCGCCAATGAAGTTTTACCGCTGCCTGATGTGCCCACTAGCGCAACGGTTTTTCCTGCAGGCAGCGTCAGGTTAATGCCCGCCAAGGCTTCACGGGAGGCATCGGGGTAGCGCAGATGAACATCGCGAAATATGATATTGCCGTTGGCGCGCCCGAGAATGGTGGTGCCAAAATCATCTTCAGGTGCCTGATTGATCAAGTCGAATACGCTTTCGGCGGCTGCCAGCCCGCGTTGCAGCGGCGCGTTAATATCTGTCAGCCGTTTGAGTGGGGCCAGCAGCATCAGCATGGCGGTAATAAACGACACAAAGCCACCCACGGTGGTTTGATCGCTGGTAGTGGATTGCTGTATGGCAACTGTAATAATCGTCGCCAGTGCCAGGGCGGCAAACAGTTGCACGATCGGGCCGAGGGCTGCCGCAGCAATGGTTTGGCGCATGGCCTGGCTGCGCTGTGTGCCGCTGGCGTCAGCAAACCGTCGTCCTTCATAGGATTGACCGCCAAAAATTTTGACCACTTTATGGGCTTCAATACTTTCCTCGAGCACATGCATGATCTCGCCCATGGCGCGCTGTACACCGCGACTGGTAGCGCGTAAGCGTTTGCTGAAACTGAGTACTGCCAGCGCAATGGCGGGGATCATGATTAACGCAATCAGGCTCAGCATCCAGTTCAGATAAAACATCCAGCTCAATAATCCGACGACTGCGAGCGTGTCTTTAACCAAAATGGTCAGCACACCCGTGGCCGCACCGGTTACGCCGGTGACATCGTAGGCGATGCGTGACATGACCGCGCCCGACGACTGGTTGTCAAAAAATGTGGTGGGCAGTTGTACCAAGCGTTTGAACATGGCATTGCGTAGGTCGAGCACTACCTTGTTGGAAACCCATGCAAGCGCATAGTCGGCACAAAAACCGAACACGCCGCGCAACAAAAAAACGCCCACAATGATCAGTGGTAGCACCCATGGGTTATATACCCCGGTTGTTTTGCCGCCGAAGCCGTTATCCAACAGCGGCTTCATGAGCGCAGGGAAAACCGGCTCAGTGGCGGCGGCAATTGCCATAAAAAGAATGGCCAGCGCAAATACGCGCCAGTAGGGCCGCACGTAACCCAGAAGGCGGAGATATAGCTCGCGATTGGTACGTGGTGCGGAGGAATAGCTCGTGTTAATGCTGGATTTCATGGTGTACGTACAAAAAGAGGATGGCAGTCCAAGTAAGAAAATGTGAATATGGTTTTGCAAGCGGATGCGTTGCGTGCATTAAGCCCAGTAGTGTTGGTGGCCCATTAAGGTGCAGTGCATTATAAGGGGCATGATGGCTTGCACTGATTCTGTTGCCTGTAGCACGGGTGGTGCAGAGCAAACCTTTATATTTATTTGATTTGCTGGAGATTTTCAAAAAAAGCTATTCGCGAGGTTTATGCAGTCCTTTTCTGTGCTAAAATAAGGAAAAATAATTTACTAAATATTTAGTCATTAACTTGGCAAAGGAGACGCAGTGAGTAGTAATCCCGAAATTGGTTTATCTATTGTCGCTAACGGCATTGCAACAAACTATCACGACCAGGGCAGCGGGGAGCCCGTATTGATGATCCACGGCTCGGGTCCCGGCGTTACGGCCTTTGCCAATTGGCGCCTGAGCATGCCTGTACTGTCCAAAAACTTTCGCGTAATTGCTCCTGATATGGTGGGTTTTGGTTACACAGAACGCCCGGCTGGAGTTGAGTATTCCATGCAAAACTGGGTGAGCCATGCGCTGGGTTTGCTGGATGCACTAAAAATTGAGCGTGCGCACATCGTTGGTAATTCTTTTGGCGGCGGCTTGGCGCTGGCGCTGGCCGTCCGCGCGCCGGAGCGGGTAAATCGATTAGTGCTGATGGGCGCAGCGGGTACGTCGTTTAAGCTCACCCAAGGGCTGGATGATGTATGGGGTTATACGCCCTCATTTGAAAATATGCGCAAGATCATGGATATCTTCGCTTATGACCGAAGCCTGGTGAATGATGAACTGGCCAGGTTGCGTTATGAGGCCAGTATTCGCCCGGGGTATCAAGAGGCGTTTTCCAGCATGTTCCCAGCACCCCGTCAGCGGTGGGTTGATGCGCTGGCCAGCCGCGAAGAAGATTTACGTGCCTTGCAAAAGGACACGTTGATTATCCATGGTCGTGAAGATCAGGTGCTTCCGTTATCCGCTTCTCTCAAACTGTTCGAGTTGATTTCCAAGTCACAGCTGCACGTGTTTGGACAGTGTGGCCACTGGACGCAAATCGAGCATGCAAGCCGCTTTACCAAGCTGGTTACTGATTTCTTGCTTGAGGCGGACTAAGTTCCATTTAACTTTTAAGTTTGTTTGTTCAATGCCGATATTGAATGAGTGTGGATAGGTATTCCATTTTTATCATTTGTGAAGTGGCAAGACGAGTGCGGTTGGCTCGCTAGTTTTTTAGTGTTGCAAGGATGGTGGATGGCGTACTTCCAGGAATAACTCCGATGAGTACCTATTTACCAAATAAATAATAATCAAGATATGGCGCGCAGAAGGTATCGTTTTTATTTTCATGTGCGCCATGAATAATTTTGTGGGAGTGAAAAAACCAATGAGCATAACTCTATCTTCGCGGCGGACATTTCTGCAGGCGACGGTGAGTGGCGGTGCTGTGTTACCGCTACTGACGTCGCTTGGCATGGCGACCAATGCTGTAGCAGGCGGTTTGGTTGAAGCAGAAGGCAGTCTTTGTTTGTTTGAGGCAGATGCAGCGATGGGTGCCGATATGGCTGCTGGCGTGCGTCAGATTGGTCTCGCTTATCAGACGGTGACGCTAGATGATGCGGCCGGCTGGAGTGCAATGCTGGATGCGCTGACTTCTGCCCGTGGCCGTTCGCTGGCCGTGCTGGGCAGGTCGGCAACGGTGTTTGCTGTGCGCAGCATGTTGGAGCCAACTTGGCGAGTCGTGCTCGAAGGGCGGCATAGTCGTCAGGCGGATAGCGGGATGCGGCATGAGTTGTCTGGCCTGGATGCGCCGATGAATCAGCTTTCCGGATGGTTGAATCGTGTGCGTGACCCAGCTCAGTACGCCGTGGTTCTTGCTTCCATGACGCGGGGTGAGTTTTCTGCGGATGCCGAGCGCAAAACATTGGATTTGAATTCGCATGCCTGGCCGGGCAGCGATCTTGTGTCGTTACTGGCTTGGCCGAAAGGAGTTGTCTGATGGAATCCGTTCTACCCCCCGGAATAAAGCGTGAACACTTTGCTGCATTGCTTGCTGACCTGAAAAAAGTCGTTGGGCGTGAATTTGTATTTACCGATCCCCAGTGGGAGTTGCCAGCCTATAACGACGCTTATCTGACCACTCCGGCCGAGTTGCATCAGCCATCTGCTGCGGTTGCGCCTGCAAATGTCGAAGAATTACAGCGCGTACTGGAAGTGGCACGCCATTACAAAGCACCGCTGTGGACCATTTCAACCGGTAAAAACTTTGCCTATGGCGGGCCGGCACCACGTAAAGCGGGCTACATTGTGCTCGATCTCAAGCGCATGAATCGCATTCTTGAGGTGAATGAAAAGCATGGTTATGCTGTTGTAGAACCCGGCGTGAGCTACATGGACTTGTACCGCCACCTACAAAAAATTGGCAGTAAATTGTGGGTTGATTGTGCGGCCCCCGGCTGGGGTGGTGTGCTGCCGAACATGACCGAGCACGGCGTGGGCTATACCCCTTATGGAGACCACGTCACAATGCAGTGCGGCATGGAAGTCATGCTGGCTGATGGTACGTTGGTACAGACGGGTATGGGCGCTTTGCCCGGTAGTCAAACCAATCATCTGTACAAATATGGCCTTGGTCCATCGGTGGATGGTTTGTTTACCCAATCCAACTTTGGCGTGGTGACTAAAATAGGTATGTGGTTAATGCCTGAGCCACCCGGTTATCGTCCGTACATGATCACCTTCGAGAAAGAAAGTGACCTGCACGCCATCACCGAAGTGTTGCGCCCGCTCAAAGTGAATATGTTGATTCCAGCCGTGGCAATGACGGTTGAGATGTTGTGGGAGGCGGCCGTGCAAGTAACGCGCCGCGACTATTACACAGGTAAAGGCCCAATTCCCGAGAGCGTGCGCAAGAAAATGCGCAGCGATCTAAAGATTGGTGCATGGAACTTCTACGGTGCCTTGTATGGCCCGCCACCCATGATGGATAACACGTGGGAAGTGGTTCGCGATGCCTTCGCCAGTATTCCGGGCGCCAAGTTTTATTTTGATGAAGATCGCGCAAAAGATGACGTGGCTTGGCAGTACCGGAAAAAGTTGGGCGCGGGTATTCCGAACATGACCGAATACAACGTGATGAACTGGATTCCCAATGGTGCACATATCGACTTCTCGCCTATCTCTCCTGTGACGGGTGCGGATGCAACCAAGCAGTATGAGTTGATCCGTGATCGCTGCAATAAAGCCGGGTTTGACTATTGTGGTGAGTTTGCCGTGGGTTGGCGCGATATGCATCATATTTTCTGCCTCACGTTTGACCGTAATGATGTCAAGCAAAAAGCACGTGCCAACAAGTTGTTTGGCGAACTGGTTGATGCGGCTGCGGCTGCGGGTTATGGTGAGTATCGAACCCACGTGGACTTCATGGACCGGATTGCAGGCACCTATAACTGGAATGATTCCGCGTTATTGAGAATGCATGAAAAAGTCAAGGATGTGGTTGATCCTTCCGGCATTCTGTCGCCGGGGAAAATGGGCATTTGGCCCAAATCCATGCGCAAGGGGAAAGCATGATGAAGGCACGGTTGATGAGCGAGGTTTTGGTTGGACGGCGGGTTGGACGGCGCGCGCTGGCATCCGTCTTGATGTCGGCAGCACTGATGCTTGGAATGGTCGGCGCTGGTGGGACGGCGCATGCGGCGTCTGCAGCAGCAGTAAGCCCTGAAGTGCTGGAAAAGGGCGCGAGCCTGTTTGTCAAAAACTGCATCATGTGTCACGAGCGTGGCATGGAGAATCCAGGTACGGCATCACTGAGTTTTCTGTACGGCAAGGGCAAGGGTGCGCTCGCGGATCGCGACAATTTAACGCCGGAATTTGTACGCTATTTTGTGCGTCATGGTCGCGGCTTAATGCCAGCTTTTCGTACTGGGGAGCTCAATGACGAAGAACTGAAAATGCTCGCCGAGTATTTGTCAGCAGGCCCGCACCCAGCGACACCAGAAAAATAACGAGGAGCTTTCATGTCAGTTAAAAAACTTCATTTGTGGATAGGCGGAGAGTATCGCTCCGCGAAAGATAACGCGGTTTTTATTGATCACAACCCGATTGACGACAGCCCTTATGCTGAAGTCGCTAAAGCCTCGGCAGACGATGTGCATTTGGCAGTTGAAGCGGCACATGCTGCTTTTGCCAGCTATCGCAGCACAACGCCGGCTCAGCGCGAAACCTGGTTGAGCAAGGCGGCTGATTTGCTGGAAGAACGCAAGGATGCTTTTGCCGACGTGCTGATTGATGAAATTGGTTCGCCACTACTCAAAGCGCATTTTGAAATCAAATATGCCATCGCGCATTTGCGCACTGCGTCAGGCATTCCGCGCCGCATTACCGGGCAAACCTTGCCTTCCGATGTGCCGGGGCGCTTTAGCATGAGCGTACGTGAGCCGTTGGGTGTGTTTGCCTGCATCACCCCATTCAATGTGCCGCTGATCAAGGCGATGAAGCAATGCACCGGGCCGCTTGCTACGGGTAATACGGTTGTGCTACTAGCTTCAGAAGAAGCTCCAGCGCTAGCTATTCTGGTTGCCGAATTGTTCCGTGATGCGGGTTTTCCTGCCGGGGTGTTTAACGTTATCACCGGCTTTGGACATGAGATTGGCGATAGCTTAGTCACACACCCGCGCATCAAAGGCGTTAACTTCACGGGTTCAACGCGCGTGGGCCGTCATTTGTCCATGCTGTGTGGCGAGCACATGAAGCGCGCCTTGCTAGAGCTCGGCGGTAAAAACCCGCTGATTATCTTGAAAGATGCTGATCTGGATGCTGCCGTTCATGCCGCCGTGTTTGGCATGTTCCTGTTCCAAGGCCAGGCGTGTATGGCATCCAGCCGTATTTTGGTCGAAGCGCCAATTTACGATGAATTCTTGAAGCGTTACAAGGCCGCCGCTGCAGGCGTCGGTTATGGTGATTTGCGCAGCCCGAAAACCATGTTGGGGCCGATCATCTCGCAACGTCAGCGAGACCGCATTCGTCACCACATCGCGGATGCGGTTGCCAATGGTGCAACGCTGGAAACGGGGGGCAACTGGGAAGGTCATCGCTGCCTGCCGACGATACTTACCAATGTGAATGAAAACATGGTGTGCTACCAAGAGGAAACTTTTGGCCCTGTGACGGCAGTCTATAAAGTCGGCTCTGCTGATGCGGCGTTAGCGATTGCAAATGATACCGCGTATGGTTTATCAGCCGCTGTCTTTACGCAAAACCTTGCTGAAGCGATGCGTCTGTCGCAGCAAATTCACGCCGGAATGGTACACATCAATGCACCAACGCTGCATGACGAACCGCATGTGCCGTTTGGCGGCGTGGGCGACTCCGGCATGGGGCGTGAAGGTGCACAAACGGATATTGACCACTGCACCGAGTGGAAGTGGGTAACCATCCAGGCACCTGGAGCCGCTCATGGCCACTGAAAAAGTCGTATCCCTATCAGCTGAGGCCAAAGCCGTTGCCGCGCGCGTGGGTTCGTTGCGTGACTTTCTTGCCTATTTAGGGGAGCACGACCAGTGTGTGTCTTGGCCTGACCCTGTTATGCCCGAGCCGGATATCCGCAATATTTCAGTCGCTGCAGGAAATAACGTGTCGACGGGGCCTGCGGTCATATTTGACAAGATTCGTGGTTATCCAGGTAAGCGTATTGCAGTCAATGTGCATGGCAGTTTTGGCAATCTGGCCTTGCTGCTGGGCCTGCCAAAAATAACCCCGGTGCGTGAGTTGTTTTTTGAGATCATTCGGCGCTGGGGTTCGGATAAGCCATTGCTTGAACGTGTGGCGCCAGAAAAAGCACCGGTCAATGAGAATCGGGTGGATAAAAATATCAACCTGTACGACTTGCTGCCCTTGTATCGCATTAACGCAAACGATGGTGGCTTTTACATTGGCAAGGCTTGTGTTGTGAGTCGCGACCCACTAGAACCGGATAACTTTGGCAAGCAGAATGTGGGCATTTATCGCATTCAAGTCATGGGGCCGGATACCTTCACCTTGCTGTCGATTCCGGCGCACGACATGGGTCGCCAGATGCTGATGGCTGAACAGCATGGCAAGCCATTGAAGGTTTCCGTCATGATTGGTAACCACCCAGCCATGCCGATGTTTGCGGCAACGCCAGTAGGTTACGATGAATCCGAATTTGCCTATGCTTCGCAAATGATGGGTGCGCCCTTGCGCTTGACCACGGCTGTCAATGGCACGGATATCCTCGCTGATACCGAGATGGTGATTGAAGGCGAGTTGCAGCTCAATCAGCGCGAAGTGGAAGGCCCGTTTGGTGAGTTCCCGGGTAGCTATAGTGGCGTGCGTAAAGTACCGTTGTTTCGCGTGACGAGCGTGAGCCATCGGAATAACCCGATTTTTGAAAATATCTATATCGGTAAAGGCTGGACAGAGCACGATACGTTAATTGGCTTGAATACGTCTGCGCCGATTTACTCGCAGCTGAAAAAAGACTTTCCTGAAGTGGCTGCCGTCAATGCACTGTATCAGCATGGCTTGACTGGCATCATTTCGGTACGTAATCGTTTCGCCGGCTTTGCCAAATCGGTTGCGATGCGGGCGTTGGGTACTCCTCACGGCACGATGTATCTGAAAAACTTGATCTTGGTCGATGAAAATGTGGACCCCTTCGACCTGAATCAGGTGATGTGGGCGTTGTCGACGCGCACACGAGCGAATGACATTATCGTGATCCCCAATATGCCAATGGTGCCGATTGACCCGGCGGCCGAAGTACCCGGCAAGGGCCACCGATTGATTATTGATGCAACCAGCTTCATGGCACCAGATAACCTGGGTGCCGATCCTCATCTTGTTGATCGGCCGATGGGCCCTGAAATTGATGCTTTGATGCAGCGCTTGAATGAGCTTCAGAAAGGGGGCGTCTGATGAAAACGATTTGTCCGCGATGTGAGTCTACGGGCGTTACGCAAATGCATGCCGGGATGGAAAATAACCAGATTTTATGGCGTGTTTGGCATTGTAAAGATTGTGCTTACACATGGCGAGATAGCGAGCCAGCGGAGTCCATTGATCCTAAAGTTCGTCCCGCCTGGACGAAAATGAAGGGCGTGGATTTTGATAGCCTGCGGCAGGTGATTCCACCTGCGCACAAACCAACTTGAGAAGTGGGAGGAAAATAATGACCATAGCGACTCTAGAAGCGAAGCTTAAAAAAAGCGGTGTTACAGTAGAAGTACTGGCCGACCTAAAAATTTTGCGTGGCACGGCGGGCATGACCCATCTGCCGAAGAAAGTTGTGCGCCCAAAAACAGTCAAGGATGTGCAGGCGATTCAAAAAGCCGCGCATCAGGAAGGTGTTGCCTTGTGGGTTGCGCCTAACGCCAGTGGTAATGGGCTGTTAGCACCTGAAGTCAATAGTGAGCCTGTTTTGGTTGATTTATCCAGTATGCGTGCAGTTATTTCTATCGATCCAAATCACGCAACGGCTTTAGTCGAGTCGGGGGTCAGCCACGCTGATTTGCGTGCGGCTTTAAAGGCCAAAGGCTACAACATGTGGGTAGATAGCGGGCGCAATGACGCAGAATCCATTATGGGCAGCATTTGGGACCGCTCATTTGGTTATACGTCCTATAGCGATAACTTGATGATGCAGTGTGGTCTGGAAGTCATTACCGCAGATGGCAAGCAAGTTCGTACCGGAATGGGCGCTTTTCCCAAGGGAGATTGCTGGCAGTTGTTCAAGCTTGGCTTTGGTCCGTATGTGGATGGCAGCTTTACACAGTCCGGTTTGGGTATCCCGACCAAAGTCGGTTTGTGGATTTCGCCAGCCCCTCCTGCTTACCGTCCTTTTGCGTTCCGCATTGATGACGAAGCCACGTTGTCGGTTGCGGTCGAGATCATGCGCGATCTGCGTATCAACATGGTGGTGCCGAATACCATCGTGGTGATCGATGGCGAAAGCGAGAAAACCTTATTGGGCGGCACGCCTGCTGCATGGAATATCTACGGCGGAATTTACGGCCTGCCCAAAAATGTTGAACTGATTTGGGGCATGCTGAATGGCATCGTCGGCAAATTGGGTTCTGCTGCACGCCTTGAGAATTTGACCGATGCCAAAGAAGGCCCTGCTGCTGCCCGTGCTGGCTTGATGAAGGGACACGCCATTGCGGAATGGCCGCAATATGAAAAATCGGTTGGTTCTCGTTATTTGCGCTTGGTGTTTGCAATGCCGATCGAGGGTGCGTCAGCGCTGAAGTTTGCCAAGCGTACCAAAGAAGTGGTCAAGGCAGCAGGTTGCGGCGTGGTGGTTGAGCAAGGCACTTCATGGCGTGCTTTGTTAAGCGAAGTACTAATCTCCTACGACGAAGGCCAAGCGCAACGCGCATTGGATTGCGGCAAAGCCTTGATCAGTGAATGGGCAACGCAAGGTATTGGTGTGGTCAGGGCTGATCCGGCCTTCCGTAAAGCAGCGATGGCAACGTATAGCGATGCAGGCTATAACAAGTTGCAAGCGCTATTGACTAGCGCTATTGGCTCAACCGATGTATCCAGGCAAGCAGCATGAGTGATGCGCGGCAACGGTTGATCGTTGCTGTCAGCGGTGCGTCTGGTTCGTTGCTTGGTCTGCGATTATTGCAATTGTTGAATCAAGTGAAGGGGTGGGAGACGCACCTTGTGCTGTCTTCCGCTGCCACACTCACCGCAAAGCTGGAACTGAACGAAACACGCGAGACCTTTGAGTCATTGGTTACGCATGTTCATAACAACAAAGATATTGGTGCATCCATTGCCAGCGGCTCGTTTCGTACCGCAGGCATGGTGGTGATCCCATGCTCGATGAATACCTTGTCAGCCATTGCGAATGGCGCGAGCAGCAATTTGATCACCCGTTCGGCAGATGTCACGCTCAAAGAGCGGCGCAAGCTGGTATTGGTAACGCGTGAAGCGCCGTTGAACTTGATTCATCTGCGCAACATGACATTGGCTACTGAAGCGGGTGCCATCATCATGCCGCCTGTGCCCTCGTTTTATCTTGGGCCTTGTTCGCTGGATGATGCGGTTACCCAAATGGCAGGGCGGGTGCTGGATCAATTCAATATTGATGTGCCTGGCATGAAGCGATGGGATGGTACAGCGCAAGCATCAACGGTAGGGCAAAGTATCTAATACGGCGTAGTAGTTAAATGCAGTAAAAGTGTTTTCAAAATTTTTAATTTACTCTGGAGAGAGACATGAGCAAAAAATATCAACGGTTGGTTCTTGAACGCAAAGACTCGATTCTTACCATCAAGCTGAGTTCACCTGAAAAACGCAATGCCGTTGACGCCTTCATGCATGAAGAGCTGCCCCAGGCCTTGCGCGAAGCAGCCATGGATAAAACCATCGGTGCCATTGTTTTAACAGGCGATCCTGCGGGCCGTGCCTTTTGTGCCGGGGGCGATCTTGATTGGATCAAGACACTAACCGATGGAGATGGTGACGATTACAGCAAGGTTTTGCGTGAAGGTGTTGAGGTTTTACGTGCGTTGATTGATGCGCGGCAGCCCGTTATTTCGATGATCAATGGCGCTGCCATGGGTCTGGGCGCAACGCTGGGCCTGTTTGCCGATGTGAGCTTCATGGATGAGAACGCAAAAATTGCCGACTCTCATGTGTCTGTCGGTGTTGCGGCAGGGGATGGTGGCGCGATCATTTGGCCTTTGCTGATCGGGCCCAATCGCGCGAAAGAATATCTCATGACGGGTGATCCACTCACAGGCAAGCAAGCAGCGGAAATTGGTCTGGTGAATTACGCAGTACCTGCTGCGGAACTGGAAGCCAAAACTTACGCTTTTGCCGAGCGCATGGCCAATGGCCCACGTTTGGGGATAGAGATGACCAAACGGTCGGTTAATCTGTATTTGCGCATGATTTTGAATCAGGTGATTGATGCGTCGTTAGGTTTGGAAGGACTAACTTTCCGTACGGCTAACCATACAGAGGCCGTGCGCGCATTCAAGGCCAAAGAAAAGCCCAACTTTAAAAACGCCTGATCGGAAAGTTGCCAATGAGCCAAGAGAAAACCATTTCCGTTTCTCGCCGTGGTGCGGTGATGGAAATTTCCATCACGCGCCCTCAAGTGCGCAACGCTTTAGATGCCGCCTGCGTGCGTGCCTTATCCAGCGCCTTTGCTGAAGCCGCACGCGACCCGGCAATACGTGCTGTGTCGCTCACGGGTGAGGGCCCGGTGTTTTGCGCGGGGGGTGATTTGAAGTCTATTTTCAAAAATCACTCACCCAGTGAAGTGCTGCATTTTCTGGATATCGAAATGCGTCCGCTTATTCGTGCCATCGTGATGCTAGATAAACCCGTGTTAGCGGTGCTTAATGGGCCGGCTGCAGGTGCGGGCATCAGTTTGGTCATGGCGACTGATTTAGTGTTGGCCAGTGAAGAGGCTTCGTTCATTCCGGCCTTTGGCAAAATCGGCGCGATGCCGGATTCGGGCGCGCTATATTTTCTGGCGCAGCGTGTGGGCATGACGCGGGCAAAGGAAATTGTGCTGTTAAATAAAACGTTGACCGCCAAAGAGGCAACCGACATTGGTTTGTATAACTGGACAGTTCCCGCCAGTGAATTAACAAAAGAAGGCCAGAAAATTGCTGATCAATTAGCGGCAGGACCAACCGTGGCGCACAGCCTGGCGAAAAAGGCGCTGCGTGATGCAGTGCGCATGCCTTTTGATGCCTTCATGGATGTAGAGGCGCTAGCCATGGCTTTTCTGATTACGACAGAAGATCAAAAAGAGGGCCTTAAGGCGTTTGGCGAGAAACGGCCACCAAATTTCCAAGGATGTTAAATTCACATGAAAGTCGGCGCTGGCAAGACGGCGATCCTTGTTAAAGTAGTCAGTGCTGAAGCAAGCGCATTATTCTTTTTGTGGAGCGAGTTGCAATGAGAAAGAATCAAAGCAAGAAAACGAAGTACGACGATAATTAATTTAATATTTGAGGAGCAACAAAATGGCACATTCTTATGCGTCCGAACAAATTGCCGAGCTGGAAGGAAAACACGGCGACACACTATATGGCGATGGCGCGCTGGTGGTGTTAAAAGCGCTGCTTGAATCCGGCATCAGCTATATCGGCGGTTATCCCGGCTCGCCGGTGGCCAACGTTATGGATGCAGCGGCTGACGCCTACGAGACAGTGCTTAAAAAATACGGCATCTTTTTTGAAACCTCCAGCAATGAAATGGCCGCCGCCGCCTTGCTGACCACTTCGGTTTATGGCCCCGTGCGGGGCGCCGTGACATGGAAAGTGCTGGGCAATGGCGTGGGTCAGGACGTGGTCGATCACGTCTCGCAGATTGGCGTTCAGGATGGCGCCATGATTGTTGTCGGTGAAGATTATGGCGGATCGAGTACCTCGGTGCTGCAGCGTACGCTGGCCTGGGGCGTTAAATCCGGCATTATCGTGATTGATTCGCGCGGTGACTCGCAAGTGCTGCATCGCATGGTCAAAGAGGGCATGGATATTTCGCGCGATAGCCAGTCCGTTGTCGCCGTGCTGGTGCGTCCGCAATTGTCACACTGCAACGCACGGGTGACGGTGGGCGACAACGTCATGGCCAAGATCAATACCAACGACAAGGCCGTTGATTTCAAACGCAACCCGGCCACTTTCCCGTTTCCGCCCAACTCGTATAACCAGGAGTCCGCGCGCTTTGAGAGCCGCCTGCCGACCGCTGCACGTCTGGTAGTTGAACGAAAGCTCAACGAATACTTTGGTCACGAAGGCGCCAAGGTGGGCATCATCACCCACGGCACAACCTTTAACACCACCATGCGTTTGTTAAGCCTGCTGGGCTTGGCGGACGAGTATGGCGATATGGATTCACGCCTGCAACTCCTGCAACTTAACGTCATTCATCCGCTGAATGACGATCAAATTGCCAACTTCATCAAAGACAAAAGCCATGTGCTGCTGGTTGAAGAAGGTCAGCCCGAGTTGCTGGAAATGCAGATGCGCACGTTGATGCAAAAACGCGGCATTACGACCCGATTTTATGGCCATGACATTATCCCGAAATATGGCGAATTGCTGCCCGATCGCGTAGCTCAGCCCTTGGCCAGGTTCATTGCCGAAGCCATGCCTGAACTGGCCTTAAGCCCGACCGCAACCCTGGGCGAAGTGCTGGCGCGTAAGAGCCAGGCGGTAAGCCTCTTTCCCGCACCTGTGCCGCCACGGATTCCGACCTTCTGTACAGGCTGCCCTGAACGGCCGATTTTTGCCAACATGAAGATCGAGGAATACAAAACCGGGCAAAAAGAGTGGCATGGTGGCGATGTGGGCTGTTACGGCATGGCCGCTTACGCACCATTTGGCATGGCCGATTCCAACATGGGCATGGGCGGTGGTTTGGCCGCAGCGGCAGGTATTTCGGCTTTGTCCAAACAGCAAAACGTATCCGTAGTAGGTGATGGTACGCTGTGGCACAGCGCATTTAATACTTCAGCTGCTAACGCCATCTACAACAGGCAAGATGCGATCTACATCGTGGCGGACAACAAATGGACTGCCATGACCGGCGCGCATGAAAACCCCAACGTCGGCAAATTGATGACGGGGGAAGACGTAGGTTCTGATATGAGCATCGAGAAAACCTTCCGCGGTATGGGGGTGAAAGACGTCGAACGGGTCAATCCGTATGACTTCAAGGCGTTCAATGAAATCATGACGCGCTATCGGCGCGACACCAAGATCCCCAAGGTGCGCGTGCTAATTTCTGAAGCCGAATGTCAGCTGCAAAAGCAACGCCGCGTCAAGCCCGAGCGTGAAAAAGCCATTAAAGCGGGCGAACGGGTGGAGATTGATCGTTTGGGCGTGGATGCAGAAGTTTGCGTGGGCGACCATGCGTGTATCCGCTTTAACGGTTGCCCCTCCTTGACATTGAAAGAAGGCCCGAACAGCTTGCGTACGGCGCCGATTGCCGCCATTGACACGACCTGCGTGGGTTGTGGGGTGTGCGGTGAAGTCACTACCGCAGCACAGTTATGTCCTTCGTTCTTTAAAGTCACCAAAATTGAAAACGCCAACTGGCTGGAAAAAATCAAGGCCAGCGTTTCTCGTCTCATAGTCGGCCGTCCCGCCGTCCGTACGCCCGTAACCAGCAAGGAAGCCGCCTAATATGAATACCACAACGACGACTGTATCAACCGGAACCATCTCAGCAGACCGTCCTCGCGCCAAGCGCATTCTTATTGGCACGGTCGGTGGCCAAGGCGGAGGCGTATTGAGCGATTGGCTCGTGCATGGCCTACTGAACGCAGGCTGGCGCGCGACCAGCATTGGGTTACTAGGCCTCTCGCAACGTGCGGGCACAGTGACTTACTACTGCGAAGCCATTCCCGGCCAGGGCAAAACGCCGATTACTTCCGTGTTTGCCACACCGGGCGACGTGGATCTGCTCATCGGTCAGGAGTTGCTGGAATTAGGTCGCCTGGTATTTGGCGGCTTTGCTTCGAGCACTTGCAGCATCATTGGCAACAGCACGCGCTATTTGACCACGATGGAAAAAATGCCCGCTGAAGGTGGCATTTACGATTCTTCCATCATCGCCCGTGCCGTGGCCGAACTCGCCCCTGGACGTCACAATGTGGTGGATGCGCAGCGTTTGGTATTGGAAGCTGGCCTGCCCGCTTTGACGAGTAACGCCTTGTTGCTAGGCGCGGCGATTGCCTCCCCCGCGTTTGACTTGCCCCGTGAGCCGTTTCATGAGGCGATCCGTGAGTCGGAAGTGAATGTGAAAGCCAGCATCGCAGCTTTTGATATTGGCTATAACCGCGTCAAGGACGGCACTTTGCCACGCATGATGGTTGAGGGCCAAACCCCGGTGGATGGCGCTGAGCTGGCACGCCAGAGGCAAGGGCGGTTGAGCGAGAATCAGCGCAAGGATTACGATCGTTTGCTGTCTCATGCCGCACTGACCTACGGCCCGCGCATGCATTTGATTCTGGCCGAAGCTTTGTACCGTCTGATGGATTATCAAGACACCCAATATGCCGAAGACTTTTTGGAACGTGTTGCCAAGATGGCCAAGCAGCCAGGTGCTGATGCCAATCTAGTGGAAGCCTATGCGCAGCATTTGTCCAACTGGATGACCTATGAAGATGGTGCGCGCGTTGCCCAGCTTAAAACGCGGCCAGAGCGGTTTGAACGTATCAAGCAGGAATTTGGCGTGACAGGCGATCAACGGTTTGTCGTGACTGATTACTTGGTGCCCGATATGGAGCAGATTCTCGGTGGCTTGCCTAAACCCATTGCTAACCTGGCTGAAAAAATCGGGCGGATGTTCAAGTCAGATTTTGATGCCATGAAGTTCCCGATTCAGATGAATACCAATGGCTTTTGGGGTTACGCCACCATGCGTGGCATTTCCATGCTTAGAGGCGTGCGCCGCAGCTCGCGCCGTTATGGTCACGAGCAAATCTTGCTAGCACGCTGGGAAGCTGCGATTGTGGCCAACCTTAAAAAGAGCCCGCAACTAGGTGCGCTGGCAGCGGATGCGGGGCGTATCGTTAAAGGTTATGGTCGCGTGCGCACCGATGCCTTGAACGATTTCTGGATTTTCCTGGATGAGGGTTTGCCACGCATCGAACGTTTAGTACAAGCGGGTGGCAGCATGGATACGCTGGGCAGTAAAGCCCTCGCCCTGCTGGCAAAAGAAGCTGCCTCCGCTCCGGTGATGCGCGCTTTTCTGGATGCTGAAGAGCAGCGCATTAAACCTGCTTGATTGTGTTGTACATGTGCATTTGTAGATGCTGATGGTGGCTTGGCATAGTTAACACGGATGGTTTTTTGGGGATGGAGTGTAGTTGCTCTATCCCCAAAATTTCGTGAAAAAGCTGGGTTAAAAATAAAACACAACAAATCCTCGCAAAGGATTTGGTTTCAATCCATCAAAGATTTAAAAAATAAATTAGGGGATGCGTTCCTATGAGCAGAAAACAAAAGCCAGTACGTTCGGACATTGCCTGGAGCACGCCGGATCAAATCAATGTGCGTGGCCGCGATTTGCCGAGCGAAATCCTGGGCAAGCTGAATTTGGGCGATATGGCGTTTTTAGAGCTCACCGCACGCATGCCTACGCCGCAAGAGTCTGTCATGTTCAATGCCTTGGTCGTGACTTTGGTTGAACATGGTGTCACCCCCAGCGCGCTGGCCGCACGCTTGACTTACGCGGGTGCGCCGGAGTCCTTGCAAGCGGCGGTTGCCGCAGGTTTATGTGGTTTGGGCACGGTGTTCGTCGGCAGCATGGAAACAGCCGCAAAAATGCTGTACGAGGCCCTGCCCCCGGGCACAGGTGAGGTTGATCTGGAAGTCCTGGCCAAAGAGACGGTGAGCAAAATGCGCGCCGCAGGGACGATTATTCCGGGGCTAGGGCATCCGCTGCATAAGCCGGTTGATCCGCGTACCCCCCGGCTATTTCAACTGGCCACTGAAAATGGGCTGTCTGGCCGTTATGTCGCGCTGATGCAGGCGATTGGCCGCGAAGCCGAGCGTGCGGCGGGTAAATCCCTGCCCATCAATGCCACCGGTGCCATTGGGGCGATTTGCTGCGAGTTTGGTTTTCCGTGGAAGATCGTGCGTGGCTTGGGTGTGATGGCGCGCGCGGTGGGATTGGTTGGGCATATTCTGGAAGAAAGTCAAAACCCGATGGCGATAGAAATCTGGCAGCGCATGGAAGAAGAAGCCAGTGCGCACTTGCGTCCGCAAACTTGATCCGGGGTTGGCAAACTCGGGCTGACGTCCGCAAGAATCAGTATTTTCAACGATTTTTAAATTGGATTAGTGAGGAGATAAAACATGAGTGAGCAAGGCATGATGCAGGATAAGGTGGTGGTTGTCACAGGTGCGGGTCGCGGTATTGGCCGTGATATTGCCTTGTTGATGGCAGCAGAGGGCGCGCGCGTGGTGGTCAATGATCTGGGTGGCGCAACCGATGGTTCGGGAAGCGACCAGACGCCAGCCGAGAGCGTCGTGCAAGAGATCATCGCCAAGGGTGGCCAGGCGGTCGCCAATTATGAAAGCGTTGCTTCATGGGCCAGTGCACACCGTATTATTGAATGCGCGCTGGATAACTTCGGGCGCATTGATAGCGTGGTAAATAATGCCGGCATTTTGCGCGATGTGATGTTCCACAAGATGACCGAAGAACAATGGCATGCCGTGATTGATGTGCATTTGAATGGCGCTTTTTATGTGAGCCGCGCGGCAGCCGAGCATTTCCGCAACCAGGAAAGCAGCTCGTATGTGCATATGACCTCCACGTCTGGTTTGATCGGCAACCTGGGTCAGTCCAATTATTCCGCGGCCAAGCTCGGGATTGCCGCCTTGTCCAAATCCATCGCGCTGGATATGCGTCGCTACAACTCGCGCTCTAACTGCATTTCGCCCTTTGCCTGGAGCCGCATGATCGGTTCTATTCCCACCGAAACTACCGCGCAACAAGCCCGCGTGAAACGTTTGCAGACCATGGAAACCGCGAAAATCGCGCCCGTGGTGGTGTATCTGGCCTCTGATGCGGCCAAGGATGTCACAGGGCAGATTTTTGCCGTGCGTAGCAACGAGATTTTCCTGATGAGCCAGCCTCGCCCCGTGCGCGGCATTCATCGCAGTGAAGGCTGGACGCCAAAAACCGTGGCCGAACACGGCATGCCCGCGTTGCGCTCCAATTTCGTGCCACTCGATGTTTCCGCCGATATTTTTAGTTGGGACCCGGTCTAAGCCAACGATCTGCAGTCTGTCCCTCTGACCAATTATTACTACCGACTACCCAAAGTAGCCCAAGGAGCCATAGATGCTTGATGCTTATATTTACGATGGCCTGCGTACGGCTTTCGGCCGCCATGCCGGTGCGCTAGCGCCCGTGCGCCCGGATGATCTGGTTGCCGGGGTGATGAAAACTCTGGTGGCGCGCTCGCCCTGGCAGCCCGGGCAGATTGAAGACGTACTGCTCGGCTGTGTCACCCAAGCCGGAGAAGATGCGCGCAACATCGCCCGCAATGCCCTGTTGCTGGCGGATTTTCCTGTCACCGTTCCCGGCCAGACGGTGAACCGTCTGTGCGCCAGTGGCCTGGGCGCTATCGTTGATGCCGCGCGGGCGATTACCTGTGGCGAGGGCGAGCTGTATCTGGCCGGTGGCGTGGAGAGCATGAGCCGCGCGCCGTATGTGATCGGCAAGGCGGACAGCGCCTACAGCCGCGACACCAAGATGTATGACAGCACCATCGGCACGCGTTTTCCCAATCCGCAAATGATCACCAAATACGGTAATGATTCCATGCCGGAAACGGGCGACAACGTGGCCAGGGATTTTGGCATTTCGCGTGAAGAAGCCGATATTTTTGCCGCGAACTCGCAAGCCAAATATGAAGCGGCACGAGCGGCTGGTTTTTTTGTCGAAGAAATTACGCCAGTGGGTGTGCCGACAGGGCGTAAGTCTCCGCCACGTATGGTGGATCAGGATGAGCACCCGCGTCCGGAAGCCAGTCTTGAATCGTTGGCAAAATTAAAGCCTCTGGCAGTTGATGGCGTGGTCACGGCTGGCAATGCTTCTGGCATTAACGATGGCGCGGCGGCCTTGTTGATCGGTAGCCGTGCGGCAGGCGAAAAAGCGGGAGTCAAGCCTTTGGCGCGCATCATCGCGTCCGCTGCCGCAGGCGTTGAGCCACGCATCATGGGTGTGGGGCCGGCCTATGCCATCCCCAAAGCCTTGGCGCGCGCTGGGCTCACGCTGGCGGACATGGATATTATCGAAATCAATGAGGCATTTGCTTCGCAAGTGTTGTCTTGCCTCAAGATCATGAACATCGCGTTTGATGATCCGCGCATTAATCCGAATGGTGGCGCGATTGCCTTGGGGCATCCGCTGGGCGCGTCGGGCGCACGCTTGACGCTCACCGCCACACGCGAGCTGATTCGTCGCCAGAAACGCTATGCTGTGGTGAGCTTGTGCATTGGCATTGGCCAAGGACTGGCCATGGTGATCGAGCGCGTGGATAGCTGAGCGATAAATAAGCGATGGCTGTTGATATCGAATATCTCAAGCAATGGGCAGGCCGTAGCGAAACCGTGCAGGATGTGCTGCACGCCAAGCCCTTGGTGTTATTCAGTGCCATGCTGGATAGGCAGGATTCGCCGCCCAAAGCGGGTGACGAGATTCCGCCGTTCTGGCATGGTCTGTATTTTTTAACCGCGACGCGTCAATCCGAATTGGGCGCAGACGGTCATCCGCCGCGTGGCGGATTTTTGCCGCCCGTGCCCTTGCCGCGCCGCATGTTTGCCGGAGCGCAGGTGGATTTTGTGCGTCCATTGCATGTGGAGCAGGCGGTTGAGCGGCGCTCTACGATTCTTGGCGTGAGCCAGAAACAGGGGCGCAGCGGCGAGATGGTTTTTTTACAGCTGCAGCACGAGATCAGCGATGCAGCGGGTGTGTGCGTTGTCGAGACGCAGGACATTGTGTATCGGGAGGACCCTGGCAGCGCGACGGCGAATGCACAGGCAGCGCCGACCATTAAGCCCTCTGCCACCGCACCCCAAGGGCACTTGCTTCGCGGCGTATCACCAGCGCCGACTTTTCCTGCCATGGAAGCACTGTGGTCGCGCACGATCGTGCCTGATCCGGTGTTGCTGTTTCGTTATTCTGCGCTAACCTTCATCGGACATCGCATTCATTACGATTACCCCTACACTACGGAAGTGGAAGGCTACCCTGGCCTGGTCGTGCATGGTCCGTTACAAGCCACCCTGCTGCTGGATTTGTTACGTCGTGAGCTGCCACAATGCATGCCTCAACGCTTTGTGTTTCGTGCGGTAAACCCCTTATTTTGCACGGGTGCCTTTCGTGTCTGCGGTGCGCCATCAGGCGAGGGTCAATACAGCCTCTGGATTGAAGATCAGCTAGGCAATATCACGATGCAAGCTACTGCACAAGTAACCATCGCCGAGAAAATATCCCCATGAATATCACCACTGAAAAATATCCTGAACTGCGCGAAGCATTGCGTGATTTATGCGCGCATTATCCCGATGAGTATTTTCGTCGTATCGATGAGGAACGCGGCTACCCGGAAGAATTTGTTAACGCACTGACCGAAGCTGGCTGGCTGGCGGTGATGATCCCGCAGGAATACGGTGGTTCCGGGCTGGGTCTGGCTGAAGCATCGGTCGTCATGGAAGAAGTCAATCGCTGCGGTGGCAACGCGGGTGCCTGCCATGGCCAGATGTACAACATGGGCACCTTGCTGCGCCATGGGTCGGACGCGCAAAAAGCCCAGTATCTACCGGGCATCGCCAGCGGCAAGCTGCGCTTGCAATCCATGGCGGTGACAGAACCGACGACAGGCACGGACACCACCAAGCTGAAAACCACGGCAGTCAGGCAGGGTGACCGTTATGTGGTGAATGGCCAGAAAGTGTGGATCTCGCGCATCCAGCATTCCGACCTGATGATTTTGCTCGCGCGCACAACGCCGGTGGCTGAGGTCAAGAAAAAATCCGAAGGCATGTCGATTTTCATCGTCGACCTGAAAGAGGCGATAGGCCATGGCATGACGGTGCGGCCGATACGCAACATGGTGAACCACGAGACCAACGAAGTGTTTTTCGACAACCTGGAAATCCCGGCGGAAAACCTGATTGGAGAAGAAGGCAAGGGTTTCAAATACATTCTGGACGGGCTGAACGCCGAACGCACGCTGATCGCGGCTGAATGCATTGGCGATGCTTACTGGTTTGTGGATCGCGCGACAAAATATGCTAAAGATCGCATCGTGTTCGACCGCCCGATTGGCAAAAACCAGGCCGTGCAATTCCCTATTGCCGAGAGTTATATCGAAACTGAAGCGGCGAATTTGATGCGCTGGCAAGCCTGCACGCTGTTCGATGCGCACCAGCCTTGCGGCGCAGAGGCCAACATGGCCAAGTATCTGGCCGCCAAGGCCTCATGGGAAGCAGCCAACGTCTGCCTGCAAACGCACGGCGGTTTTGGTTTCGCGGCGGAGTACGACGTCGAGCGCAAGTTCCGCGAAACGCGTTTGTACCAAGTGGCGCCGATTTCGACCAACCTGATTTTTTCGTATGTCGCCGAACACGTACTCGGTCTGCCGAGGTCGTTCTGATGTGCCCGAAGGAAATGCAAAGCCGACCGTTGGAAGGCATCACGGTGGTCACCCTGGAACACGCGATTGCCGCGCCATTTGCCACGCGCCAACTGGCTGACTTGGGTGCGCGGGTTATCAAGATCGAACGCCCGGGCAGCGGCGATTTTGCGCGCGGGTATGACAAGCGCACGCGCGGTATGGCCTCGCATTTCGTGTGGACCAACCGCTCCAAGGAAAGCCTGACGCTGGATGTCAAGCACCCGCGGGCAAACGATGTGTTGCAACGCTTGCTGGCTGAAGCCGACGTGCTGGTACAAAACCTCGCGCCGGGTGCGGCCGCACGCTTGGGCTTGTCGTATGAGGCGCTGGAAAAAATCTATCCACGCTTGATCGTCTGCGATATTTCCGGCTACGGCGACGATGGCCCCTATACGGAAAAGAAAGCCTACGACCTGTTGATCCAGAGCGAAGCCGGGTTTCTCTCGATTACCGGCACGCCGGAGACGCCATGCAAAGCGGGTAATTCCGCTGCCGACATTGCAGCCGGCATGTATGCCTATTCCAGCATCCTCGCAGCCTTGATCGAGCGCGGTAAAACCGGCCGCGGTCGGCGCATCGAGATTTCCATGCTGGAAGCCATGGCCGAGTGGATGAGTTATCCGCTGTATTACAGTATTGACGACCAGCCTCCACCGGGACGCACAGGGGCGTCGCACGCGACGATTTATCCGTATGGCCCCTTTAAAGTCGGCGCTGGCGATACGGCGGGAACCGTCATGCTCGGCCTGCAAAACGAGCGCGAGTGGGTGGTGTTCTGCCAGCAGGTGTTGTTGAGGCCGGAACTGGCCACCGACGAGCGCTTCGCCGGTAACGCGCAACGCCAAACCAACCGGCAAGTGCTGGCGGCGATGATTGATGAAGTGTTTGCACAACTCGATGCGGCAACGCTGGTTGCGCGGCTGGATGGCGCCGACATTGCCAACGCCCGCGTGAATGACATGGCCGCGCTGTGGCGGCATCCGCAACTCGCGGCGCGCGACCGCTGGCGGACGATAGATTCACCCGCTGGGCCGTTGCCGGCGTTGCTGCCGCCAGGCGCATCGGCAACGGATGATCCGCGTATGGATGCCGTGCCTGCGTTGGGCGAACATACGCAGGCGATTTTGGCCGAGTTCGGCTTGAGTGACGCAGACATTCGGCAACTGCAAACTGAAGGGGCCATTTGAATGAACGCAGCAGGTAAAGACAAAGCCAGTGCAAATGAATCCAGTGCAACGCTTGCCCGCTTTGCCGCCGAGCTGAAGTTTGAGGATATTCCCGCGCCCGTTTTGCGCCGCGCCGAAGATTTGTTTCTCGACTGGCTGGCGTCTGCCCTGGCAGGCAAGGGCGGGCGTCCAGTTGAAGTCATCGAACGCTTTGCACTCGCCATGGGCCCCGTATTGGCGAATGATTCCGGCGCTGAAGTTCTGATCTCGCGCCGTGCCACCAGCGCCTACTTTGCCGCAATGGTGAATGCCGCCGCATCGCACTACGTTGAGCAAGATGACGTGCACAATGGTTCGGTTTTCCATCCGGCCACGGTGGTGTTTCCGCCCGCCTTGGCGCTAGCCCAGTCGCTAGGCAAATCGGGCAAGGATTTTTTGCTGGCGGTGGTCGCCGGTTATGAAGTCGGCATCCGCGTGGGCGAATTTCTCGGCCGCTCGCACTATCGTATCTTCCACACTACGGGCACGGCAGGCACGCTGGCTGCCGCCGCAGCAGCAGGTTCCTTGCTGGGGCTGAACGCCGAGCAGATGCTGCATGCTTTTGGGTCAGCGGGCACGCAGGCCGCCGGCCTGTGGGAATTTTTGCGCGATGCGGCGGATTCAAAACAGCTGCATACCGCACGCGCGGCGGGTAACGGCTTGACAGCCGCCTGGCTGGCGAAAGAAGGTTTCACCGGCGCGCGCAGGATTCTCGAAGGTGCGCAGGGCATGGCCGCCGGCATGTCGCCTGATCCGCAGTTGGCGCAATTGACCGATCGGCTCGGCAGTCGCTGGGCATTGGCGGAAACTTCATTCAAATTCCATGCTTCCTGTCGCCACACACACCCGGCGGCAGATGCCTTGTTACAGGTGATGCAGACGCAGGGTTTGCATGCTGACGATATCGCCAAGGTGGTTTGCCATGTGCATAATGCCGCCATCGATGTGCTCGGCCCGGTGGTTGATCCGCGCACCGTGCATCAGGCCAAGTTTTCGATGGGTACCGTGCTGGCATTGGTGGCGCGGTTTGGCTTTGCCGGCCTGACCGAATTTGACCGGCATTTCAAAGATGAGGCGACAGCGGATTTTTGCCGCCGCGTGAGCATGGCACTTGACGAGGAAGTCGACACGGCCTATCCGCTACGCTGGATCGGCAAGGTGACGGTAACAACAACCGATGGCCGCACCTTCCACGGACGCGTCGATGAGCCCAAGGGCGACCCCGGCAACACCCTGTCGCGCGCCGAACTGGAAGACAAGGCGCGGCGTCTGGCGGCATTTTCCGGCGGCGCCAGTGCGCTTGAAGTCACGTGTTTGATTCAGTTGGCATGGACGCTGACTGAGCAGAAAACCATCGGTCGTTTGCTTTAATCATGCAATGATCAAACCATCATGATGAATCCTGTGCAGGAGGGTGCCATTCAGCGCTCGTTTTTGTTTGTCCCCGGCAACCGGCCGGAGCGCTTTAACAAAGCACTGGATTCCGGTGCAGATGCGATCATTATTGACCTAGAAGATGCTGTGGCAGCCGAAGAGAAAGCTGCGGCTCGCACAGCGCTGATGCAGGCTGAGTTTACTCGGCCGCATGTGCTGGTTTATGTACGCATCAATGCGGTAGCCACCTCCTGGTTTGCAGAGGACTTGAAGGTGTTGCGGCATGCCGGGATTTGTGGTGTTTTTTTGCCAAAAGCCGAGCATGCCGAAGAGATAGCGCGAGTGCGTGCGCATACGGCAGGCAGCATCATCCCGATTATTGAAACGGCGACAGGGTTGTTCCATGCGCAGGAGGTTGCGCGGGCCAGCGGCGTTGAGCGGCTGGCCTTTGGCTCGATAGATTTTCAGCTGGATCTGAATTGTGACGGTAGCGATACGGCGTTGCTTTATGCGCGCTCGCAACTCGTGGTGGTTTCACGGTGTTGCGGTTTATTGGCACCCATTGACGGCGTGACGCTGGCAACGGACGATGAAGCGCTCGTGGCAGCGGATGCTTACCATGCCAAGTCGCTTGGCATGGGAGGTAAATTGTGCATTCATCCGCGACAGGTTGGTACAGTTAATATGGCCTGGCAGCCAACACCAGAAGAAATTATCTGGGCGCGTAAGGTCGTTGCCGCAAGCGATGCGGCGGGTACCAATGTGGTCGCGGTGGACGGTGTGATGATTGATCGGCCCATACTGCTTAAGGCGCAGCGGATAATTTCACGATCACAGGGCATCGCTGGTGTTTGAATGAGTAACGGCTGAACCATTTTTTTGCTGTGCAGTTGCAATGTAGTAGGTCAGTGTTTAAGAAAAATCATAAAACCAAGATTAAAAGGGGATACAAAATGAAATTGGATAGCCAACCCATATTGGGGATTGTTGCCAGCGTTCTTGTTGTCAGTGCTTCGCTGTGGATATCGGTGTTAATTTCGCCAGATACCATGCTTACCTGGATCAGTTTGATTTTGGTCGCTATGGTGCCTATGCAGATGGTGATCGGTTTGGCGTGGGGCAGTCAGCATCCCGCAACGATTGCCGCCATGCCAACGCCCATCCGTGGCGTCGCTTTTTCTTTGTTGATGGCGACAGTGGGTGCGCTGGTGGCTTACATTGCATATACCACTGTGGGTGGCAGTATCAGTCCGCCCACGCCGTTTGTGAACATGTTTTTGATCTTGGCTGTGCCAGTAACTTTGATGCTGATTATTCCCTTTCAGCGCTGGCCTTTTACCGCGCTGCTAGGCGATAAGCCGCTCGCCATAGGTTTTGCACTCCTGGTAGCAGCGTATGGTCTGGCGTGGGTTTTGTATCAATTGCTGTTTGATTTCAGTTTCTTGCAGCAAGCGCCTTTTTATCAAGCTGCGCTTGATCCGCATGGCAAATTCATTGCGTGGTTGCCGCTGACTGCCGGCTTGAGCATGGTGGTCGGTATTTTGTCACTGGTGTTGCTCGACTTTTGGCCGCTGTCGCTGCTGGCGCAAAAATTTCCTGCAATGGGCAAGCAACCTTTCTTCGGTTTGGCTGCCAGCGTGTTGATCGCTTTGATAGCGGCTGGTTTATGGTGTGTGTTTGATGTACCCCATGGCATGGATGTGGTCGCCTTTCTGGTTCGCGTTGGGGTATCGATGATTTTTGGTATTTTCATTGTGCTCGTCATGTTTGAAGGTGCGCCGTTTGTGCGTTTGCCGCAGCCTTGGCGCGGCTTGGTGTTGATATCTGCTGCGGCATTCTTGGCGCTAGGTTTGCACGCGCTGTATCGTGCTGTGGCGGTGAGTCGTTTTGGCCTGCCAGGCGGAGCCCCAGGCTATGCGCTCGAACTTTGGCTGGCAACGAGCATGTTGGCAATCACTTTTCCACTTATGGTCGCCTTTGCCAGCTTTTTCAATTTCTGGCCATTGCGCAAGTCTGCCTAGTCAACGAGGTGACTTGAAAAGTCGGCGCTGGTGATACGGCACGCTGAATGGATTTGCAAGCGGTAGTGCTGTGGCCGGACGTAACTATAATTTTGTTTGAGGTTAGCGGAGGAGAGGTGATTTATGCCTTTTAATCGGCTTGTTCATGAGCAGGTTCATGTTAAGCTCTCAAACTCAGGGTGTTTCACACTTATAATATGTCGATCGGGTAATCTTTAAAGTACATGTTTTCGTGCAGGGTTTAACTAGGTTGGTAAGCTTGATTTTTTAGGGGGCAAATGATGCTGAGAATTGATATGGGTTTTCGCAGTTTGATGGGGGGGGCAGCTCGCTATTTCTTGATGGCCGTAGCTGCGGTGCTGCTGGTGGGTTGCGCGACAAATAAAGAATTTGCGCCTGCACCCGTAACTGCTGCTAGCAGCGATTACAACTATCATATTGGCCCGGGTGATACCGTCAATATTGTGGTTTGGCGTAATCCTGAGTTATCCATGTCTGTGCCTGTTCGCCCAGATGGCAAACTTGCTGCGCCGCTGATTGAAGATTTGCCTGCGTTGGGTAAAGACCCTACTACCTTGGCGCGTGATATTGAGAAGGCGTTGGCAAAGTTTATTCGTGACCCTGTGGTTACGGTCATTGTTACCCAGTTTGTAGGGCCTTACAGTGAGCAGATTCGCGTTGTTGGCGAAGCCGCCAAGCCGCAAGTGCTGTCTTACAAGCAAAAAATGACGTTGCTCGACGTCATGATTGCCGTCGGTGGTGTAACAGATTTTGCTGATGGCAATGGGGCAACGATTCTGCGCTTAGCGGAAGGCAACAAACAATATAGCGTGCGCATCAAGGATCTCATCAAACGGGGCGATGTATCGGCGAACGTTGAGATGAAGCCGGGCGATATTTTGATAATTCCGCGCAGCTGGTTTTGATTGGTATAAAGGGTTTCGTTAATGGATGAGGTTGTCCGGCAGATTCGTATTGCACTACGCGGTATGTGGTCGCATCGCTGGCTTGGCGTTGCGGTTGCTTGGGTTGTGGGGGTGGTTGCGGGCGTGGCGATTTTTGTCACCCCGGATCAATACGAGGCCTCGGCACGAATCTATGTTGACACCGATTCTGTTCTCAAGCCCTTGTTATCCGGCTTGGTTGTGCAGGGAAATACAGAGCAAAAAATTGCAATCTTGAGTCGAACGCTTATCAGTCGCCCAAATGTGGAAAAGCTGATTCGCATGGCTGATTTGGACTTGGGTCTGAAGTCGGTAAAAGACAAGGAATCGCTGATTGACCACGTGATCGGCACATTGAAGATTAAAAGCGTCGGGCGCGACAATCTTTATCTTATTGAATATCGCGATCCTGTTCCTGATACAGCCCGCAAGGTAGTTAGTTCGCTGACAACTATTTTTGTTGAGTCCGGACTGGGGGGGAACCGGGACGACTCGGATTCAGCGCGCAAGTTCATTGACGAGCAAATTGGTGTTTATCAGAAAAAGCTTGAAGTGGCGGAAGGTCTTCTAAAAAAATTCAAGCTTGATCATATTGAAGCACAGCTTGATAGTGGAAAAGATGGCGGTGGGCGCTTGAGTGAGTTGAGTAATCAGCTCAGTCAGGCTCGCCTTGAGTTGCGCGAGGCTGAAAATGCCCGTAATTCATTACGCCAGCAGATTATTGGCGGAGGTGGTGTCGGTGGTGATTCGGGAATTATTTCCGTGCCTGAGATTGATAGCCGTATTGATGCCATGAAGCAAAATTTGGACGTGCTATTGCAGAAGTTTACGGAAGATTATCCCGATGTTCGTGGTGCGCGACGCGTCATCAAAGATCTGGAAGAGCAAAAGAAGCGCGAAATTGAATCGCGTCGCAAGCAGGCGGCTAACAATGTGTCCTCTTTAACCAATAGTGATTCAGTTTCCCCTCAGCTTAAGGCGGCGCTTGTTACGGCCGAGTCGCAGATTGCATCACTTCGCGCCCGTGTTGCTGAATATGAGACGCGTTACGCGCGCGCCGTTGGAGAGGTTAAACGCTTGCCCGAAGTGGAGGCTGCGTATGCTCAGCTTAACCGTGACTACGGTATTCTTAAAAAGAATTATGACGATCTTGTTCAGCGCCGTGAATCTGCTTCTATATCCGAGGGCATGGCGTCGGTTTCCAGTGTTGCCGAGTTTCGGTTAATTGATCCACCGCGTGTGTCATCTCAACCTGTTGCGCCGAATCGGACAGCTTTGCTGCCCTTGGCTTTGCTTGCGTCGCTTGTCGCAGGATTTTTTGCTTGCTTTGTTGCGACTCAAGTGCGGCCGACATTTTCGGATGCACGGACGCTACGTGAGCTAACCGGTCTGCCTCTTCTAGGGGCGGTTTCTCGGTTGAATACCTTGGCAGACAAGCTTCGTGAGCGTAGAGACCGGGTGAGGTTTATAGGTGGGGTCAGTTCCCTTGCTGCTGCATATGTTTTAGCTATTTTCGTATCATTCGTTATGGTTTCGCGGGCGACGTGAAAAAAATGGACATTATTGAACAGGCCGCTAAGCGCCTTGCTGAGCTTCGTCAGTCAGGTATTGACGTCCCGGGTAACTCCGCAGCGGCTATCCCCGAAGCAGCTGCGATTGCTTCAGAGGAAGCCGGGACGCGGTTCGTTGAGAAGAATTTGCCGCAGCCAGCTTTAAGCGATGAATCAGCGACGTATGTGCCTAAAGTTGGAGCTTCTCGCCATACGGTTTTAGATATGGTGGCATTGGCTGACGGTGGCATTGTCACGCCAGAAACAGCACGCTCTCAACTTGGATCCGAATTGCGGGTACTTAAACGGCCTCTATTGCAAAATGTGTTGGGCAAAGGTGCGGCACGTGTCAAAAATGCCAACTTGATTATGATTACGAGTGCCGTGCCAGGTGAAGGAAAATCGTATCTTGCTGCGAACTTGGCGATGAGTCTTGCGATGGAGCTGGATCATACGGTGTTGCTCGTTGATGCGGATGTTGAGCGGCCCTCCTTGCCTAGGGTGCTAGGTTTTGAGGATGGAAAGGGGTTATTGGATGTTTTGCTGGATGCTCAGCTAGATCTGAGTCAAGTTATTCTGCGAACAAATGTCGAGAAGCTTTCTATTTTACCTGCAGGGACCCATCACCCGCGCGCGACTGAACTGTTAGCCAGTGCGGCGATGAACAAACTGCTCGCTGAGATGGCACAGCGCTACCCTGATCGCATTATTATTTTTGATTCCCCGCCGCTGTTGGTAACCACCGAAGCGCGGGTGTTAGCCGGGCACATGGGGCAAGTGATTCTTGTGGTCAGAGCGGATAGTACAAGTCACGCGGAGGTCAAACATGCGGTTGCGGCTTTGGAGATTTGTCCTGTGAAAATGGTCGTGCTAAACCAAACAACGGGCCATTTTGATGGTCATGGCTATGGATACGGCTATGGGTATGGTTACGGGGCAAAGGCAGGCGATCAGTCCCAGGATAATGACTACCGTGGGTAGGGTTTTTGTGATCGCAATGATTAAAAATCGGTTCAATGCATGTGTAAACCGCAGGCAGAGCGCTTTCTCTGCTACTGGCGTGCGTATCGCACTAGGGTTGGGGCTGGCAATTTGCGGAATAAATAATGGCGTGGCCCAGGTGAATTCGGTAGCGAGTGATGACGCTCCTAGCTTAATGGTTTCCGGGATTCCCGCTTGGCGAATCGTACCTTCCATTTCAACCGATCTTACCTATACAGATAACGTAAGGCTGGTAAGTTCGGGTAAGCAAAGTGATCTGGTGACACGCTTGGCCCCAGGTATTCTGGTCGAGGGGCGGGGCGGGCATGTCACAGGTAGTGCTGATTTTCGTTGGCAACAATATGCTTATTTGAATGATAGCCAGCGCAATAATCAGCAAAAGTCACTTAATGCAAACGGTAAAATCGAATTGATTGATCAATGGTTGTTTATTGATGGTCGAGGCTCAATATCGCAGCAGCCTATATCCGTCTTTGGCACTCAGAATACGAACAATGATCTGGCTAATGCCAATCGTACTGAAACTTCCACTTACCAGTGGTCGCCTTATATTCAGGGTCGGTTGTGGAGTACGGTTGATTACACGCTACGGTATACCGGGTCGCGAACAAAATCGGCTCAGGGGGAGTTGTCTGTCGGATCAGGGAACAATTCACGCGCATGGAGTGGCCGACTGGCAGGGGATACCACATTGTCAAGCCTGAGCTGGTCCATTAATTTGCAGCGCCAGCAACAAGATCGCAGTACAGCTAGGAGTACTGAATCAAAACGAATAGCCGGTTCTCTGCAGTATCGTATTGATCCCCAGGTGCGCCTGAATGCCACACTGGGGCGCGAGTCAGATAACTTTGGTAGTACGCAATCCCAATCACGCATGGTGCGGGGGTTTGGTGTTGAATGGGCACCCACTGAACGTACAAACGTTACCTTGAATAAAGAAAAGCGTTCTTTTGGTGACAGTTACACGGCGGACTTCAAACATCGGACAGCGCTGACGGCATGGCGTCTTTCACAAAGCAAAAACATAAATACTCCCAGTGACCAGCTCTTAAATACCGGTCTAAACTCAGCTTTTGATCTGCTCAACTTGCAGCTTACCTCAACAATTCCGGATCCCGTTGCTCGTGCTCAGCAAGCTAATTTATTGCTTCAGCAATCGGGGATTTCTCCGAATGCGCAAGCGTTTGGCACACTGGTTACCTCGCGAATTTATATATCGCGCCGCCAGGAAGCATCATTTATTTTGACGGGGGCTACCAATATTGTCACGCTATCTGCGGATCGCAGTGATAACCAGTCTCTCGGAACTGGTGGTGTGATTGCCGACGATTTTTCGCTCAGCTCTGACATTCAGCAAACAGGGTTTACTGCAAGCTGGGCGCACAAACTTACTCCTGATACGGCAATTACCCTGAATGGTCGTCGCTCACGTAACACCGGATCTACCGCTAATCTTGAGACACGATTAAATTCTTTGTCATTGTTGTTGACGACAAAACTCGGGATGCAAACCTCAGCGACTGTGGGCTTGCGTCGAACACATTCGGGTTCGGATAGTGCGACGGCCAACAGTTACGATGAGCAGGCGGTAACGGGCTCACTGTTAGTTACATTCTAGTTAAGCATGTATGAGGCTAAAGCATGTATGAGGCTTACTACGGGTTAACGGCTAAGCCTTTTCAGCTTAACCCGGATCCTTCGTTTTACTTCGATAGCACTCAGCATCGACGCGCGCGAGCTTATCTGGAGTATGGGGTTCATCAAAATGAGGGGTTCATTGTTGTCACCGGAGAAATTGGTGCCGGCAAGACAACCATCGTACGCGGCTTACTTGAAGCGTTGGATAAAGAGAAGGTGATTGCCGCGCAACTGGTCAGCACCCAGCTTGATGCGGACGACATGCTGAGAATGGTTGCTGCTGCCTTTGGTGTCCATAGCAAGGGTGGGGAAAAAGCAGACCTGTTGCTGTCACTTGAAGCTTTTTTGGTTGATGTAGCGCGGCAGGGCAAGCGCTGCCTGTTGATTGTTGACGAAGCGCAAAACTTGACGCCACGCGCTGTTGAAGAGCTTCGCATGCTGTCGAACTTTCAATTCGAATCGCACGCCTTATTGCAGAGTTTTCTCGTGGGTCAGCCCGAGTTTCGGATGATCTTGCTTAGCCCGCAGATGGAACAGCTGCGCCAGCGAGTCATTGCTGCCTGCCATATTGGGCCACTGAGCGCCATCGAAACCCAGGAATATATTCAACATCGTATTACATGCGCTGGATCAACAGGTGATCCGCAATTTGAAGGTGCCGCCTTTGCAGCGATTCACCGGGCGAGTGCAGGTATCCCACGACGCATTAATGGAATCTGCGATCGACTTTTGCTGGCAGGATTTCTTGCAGATAAAAAAATATTCAGTAAAGAAGATGTTGATGATGTTGCGTCTGAAATTAACGATAGTGCCTTTATGACCGGTGTTGCCGGGGTGACAGATACGTCTACTCCTTCAAATACAGCTGCATTAAGTGCCCCCGGTGCTTTTGCCGATGATTTTTCTGCGATTGATTTTGGCGAGTTGACGCTTGATGCTTCTGTGGCGGCAGAAACAGATCGTTTGCTTAATGATATGAACAAGCGTCGAGTCGTTGATCGATTAGTCAGGGTAGAACGGAGTTTGCTGCGTCTGGAACAAAGTAATTCGCTGATTCTGCGCACGTTGCAAAAACTGATTGAGAAAATCAGGCCAAGTAGCGATAAAAATACCGTAAAACAATGATTACCAATGCGCTGACGATTGATGTTGAAGATTATTTTCAGGTCTCGGCGTTTGCTGCCCATATTGATCGTGCTGACTGGGAACGGTGCGAGTGTCGCGTGGCGCGTAACATTGACCGTATTCTGAATATGCTCGATGAACGGGGTGTTAAAGCCACGTTCTTTACCCTGGGCTGGATTGCCGAGCGATATCCGCAGATAGTCCAGGCCATTGTGGCAGGCGGACATGAGCTGGCCAGCCACGGTTACGGACACCAGCGAGTGAGCGACCTTGACGCCGAAGGTTTTTTGGCTGACATCACCCGTGCTAAAAATATTCTGGAAGATATTTCTGCTACATCAGTGATTGGCTACCGAGCGCCTAGTTTTTCGATTGGCGCAAGTAACCGTGATTGGGCTTTTGAGTGTCTGGCGCAAGCCGGATATCGCTATAGTTCGAGTGTTTACCCGGTCAAGCATGATCACTATGGCATGCCGGATGCCCCGCGATTTGCTCACGCGGCCCATCCTTTATTGATTGAAGTTCCCCCCACCACCGTGCGGGCGTTTGACCGTAATTGGCCGGCCAGTGGGGGGGGGTATTTCAGGTTGATGCCCTATGCGCTATCTCGTCGACTAATTACGCGTGTCAATAAAACGGATTGCCAAGCGGCCGTATTTTATTTTCATCCATGGGAACTGGATAAAGAGCAACCGCGCATTCCGGGGCTGAGTGCCAAGACGCGATTTCGCCATTACGTGAATATTCACCGCATGGAAAGTCGGCTCAAATGTCTTTTGAAAGATTTTCAATGGGGCCGCATGGATCACATATTTCTTTCCGCATGACACAAATCAATAGCCGAGCATCGGACATCACGTTAGCCCCGAATCATCTGCAGGTAAAGTACTTGGAGAGTGGTGCTGAGATTATCAGCCAGTGGGAGTCCTACGTTGCCAAGGCCCTTGGGGCGACATTTTTTCATCGTGCCGGTTGGCAAGCCATTTTGCGTAACGTGTTTGGTCATCGCACATTTTTTCTTTACGCCGAGCGTAACGATGTCATTGAAGGTGTGCTACCCCTGGCGCAGATTAAAAGCCTGTTATTCGGCAATTCCTTGATAGCGCTGCCATTTGCTGTATACGGGGGTGTTGTTGCCGATACCACTGAGGCGGCTGCTGCTCTTGAGGCCGAGGCCGAGCGCCTGGCACAAGAACTCGGTGTTGCCCAACTGGAATATCGCAACGTGCAGCCACGCCACCCTGAATGGCCTACGCAAGATTTATATGTCACCTTCCGCAAGGAAATCACAGCGGACGATGAAGCCAACATGCTGGCGATTCCGCGCAAGCAGCGGGCAATGGTTCGCAAAGGAATCAATAACAAGTTACATGCTGAATTCGATACGACGGCAGACCGTTTTTTTGCCTTGTTTGCGGATAACGTGCACCGGCATGGTACGCCCGCCATGCCCAAGCGCTACTTCGAGGCTTTGTTGCGCGAGTTTGGCAAAGACTGCGAAATCCTCACCGTCGTCGATCCGGAGGGTGCGCCGCTGAGCAGTGTTTTGAGCTTCTATTTCCGCGACGAGATTTTGCCGTATTACGCAGGGGATGCCGAGCGCGCCCGCGATTTTGCCGCGAATGATTTCAAATATTGGGCGCTGATGTGTCACGCAGCGCAACGTGGCGTCAGGGTGTTTGACTACGGGCGCAGCAAAGTCGGTACAGGGCCGTATTCGTTCAAGAAAAACTGGGGGTTTGAGCCGCAACCCTTGCATTATGAATATCGTCTCTATAAGCGAGATGGCATTCCGCAAAATAACCCGAATAATCCAAAATATAAAATGATGATTGAGGCTTGGCGGCGAATGCCACTGCCCCTGGCCAATTTTCTTGGCCCCTTCATCGTGCGCAATCTCGGTTGACGCGGCATGGCCAAGCTGCTCTATCTTGTGCATCGTTTGCCTTATCCGCCTAACAAGGGCGATAAAGTGCGCTCTTACAACCTGCTGAAGCACTTGGCGCAACGTCACCAAATCTACCTTGGCACCTTCATCGACGATCCTGCAGATGCCGCCTATCTGGATACCGTGCGTACTTTGTGCGCGGATATGTATGTTGCCCGCTTGTCACCCAGGTTAGCCAAGCTGCGCAGTCTGTCAGGCTTGCTCAGTGGTGAGGCACTCTCATTGTCGTACTACCGGGACCGTGGCTTGCGTGACTGGATTTCTTCTACCCGTGCACGAGAGCCAATTGATGGCGCGGTGATATTTTCATCCGTCATGGCGGACTACATTCCGGATATGGATCAGTTACCCACGCTGGTCGATTTTGTTGATATGGATTCCGCCAAGTGGATGCAATACGCTACCACCCACCGCTGGCCCTTATCCTGGATTTATCAGCGTGAGGGCCGACAGCTACTGCGCTTTGAGCGCGATGTTGCGCGCCGTGCGCGCTGCTCCTTTTTTGTGACCGAGGCTGAAGTTACGCTCTTTCAACAAGAGGCACCCGAATGTGCAGACCGTGTCGAAGCGATGTGCAATGGGGTGGATGCTGATTTTTTTTCACCGGATCATGCCCTTGCTTCGCCTTATGCCGCAGGCGAAATACCTATCGTCTTTACCGGCGCGATGGATTACTGGCCGAATGTCGATGCCGCCATTTGGTTTGCCGCAGCGGTATTGCCTGCGCTTCGCCGACACCATCCAGCGCTGCGTCTTTATATCGTCGGGCGCAGCCCGGATGCGGCTGTTCAAGCGTTGGCGGCAGATTCTGCCACAGGCATTACGGTCACTGGTACGGTCGATGATGTGCGGCCTTACATCAGGCACGCCGCCGTGATTGTGGCACCGCTGCGCATCGCACGAGGCATTCAAAACAAAGTGTTGGAAGCCATGGCCATGGCCAAAGCCGTTGTTGCCTCAACCACTTGCGCCGAACCCATCAATGCCGAGTCGGGCACAGAGCTTCTGTGTGCTGCAACAGCCGAAGACTATATTGCGCACATTAATGCTTTGCTGGCGGCGCCTGCCACTGCGCAGCGTATCGGTGCAGCAGCACGTGAGTGTGTTTTATCTCGCTATAGCTGGCATGCGCATTTATCGCAAATTGATCGTCATATCGAGGAATCTGCCCTATGAACGCCGTCTCACCAGCGCCGTCCAGTGACGGACTCAAGACTTTTCAATGGCGTGCCGCCACATTCGCTGTCATGGTGACGGTGGCTGTGATTATCGCTATTTATCGGGAAACTGCTTTGGGGATGGTCACGATCTGGTGGCGATCCGAAACCTTTACGCATGCTTTTCTGGTTGCCCCTATCAGCCTGTGGCTCATTTGGGAAAAGCGCAAAGTGCTGGCGCGGTTTGAGCCGCAACCTTCTTTATGGCTTGCCCTGCCGCTGCTGGCTTTGGCCTTTGCCTGGTTGCTTGGCGAGTTGGCCGCGGTCAATGCGGTGACGCAACTGGCATTCACTGCCATGCTGATTCTCGCGGTGCCCCTGGTCATAGGCATTCCCGCTGCGCGGCAGATACTCTTTCCCTTGTGCTTCCTGTTTTTTGCCGTGCCGATCGGTGAATTTGTCATGCCCAAGTTCATGGAGTGGACAGCGACCATGACCGTACTGGGTTTGCGCGCGTCCGGTGTGCCTGTCTTTCAGGAAGGGCTGCAATTTGTCATTCCTTCCGGCCGCTGGTCGGTGGTTGAAGCCTGTAGTGGTGTGCGTTATTTGATCGCCTCGCTCACTATCGGCACGCTCTTCGCCTATCTCAATTATCGCTCGCTCAACCGTCGGCTGATCTTCGTGGCTGTTTCCATTATTGTTCCGATTATTGCCAACTGGATTCGTGCCTACATCATTGTCATGCTTGGTCATTTTTCAGGTAACGAACTGGCCGTTGGTGCGGATCACCTGATTTACGGCTGGGTTTTCTTTGGCATTGTCATACTGATCATGTTTGCCATCGGCATACGCTGGCGCGAAGATGATGACGCCACAGACCAGATGGCTCAAACAGCGGCTGCATCGGCTGCCGCCAAGCGTAACAGCCATGGCACCCGGCAGGGTTTTGTCATGGCCGCGCTGCTTGCGCTGAGCATTGCGCTGTTGCCCTATGTGTCAATCAAGGTGCTGAACGCGCAAAATAGCGGGGCAGCACCTATTCTTTCTGTCCAGGCTTTGGCAACGGGCGGTTGGGCTCAGGATGCACAAGCACT
Source organism: Rugosibacter sp. (assembly GCA_030645365.1). Classification (GTDB taxonomy): domain Bacteria; phylum Pseudomonadota; class Gammaproteobacteria; order Burkholderiales; family Rhodocyclaceae; genus Rugosibacter. Next base: position 10,626 of record JAUSMB010000081.1, on the reverse strand, counting down.
CAGCACCTGGCAGCCTGCATTTGCCAATCCTTCAACCACTGAAATCGCGTCTTTTAGTCAGGGCGCCCGACATGTCGGCGTGCATATTGCCTACTACCGGCATCAAGGCTATGACCGCAAGCTCATCAGCTCAGAAAATGTGCTGGTAAAAAGTGGCGATGAAAACTGGCTGCAGCTTGAGCAGGGTTCGCATTCCGTCATTTTGACGGGAACAAATCTCATGGTGCGGAGCGCGCAGTTAAAACAGCAGAGCACGCTCACCGGTGAGCCAGTGCGGTTGCGCGTCTGGCAGTGGTACTGGATTGACGGCCAGCTGACCAGTAGCGATCATCTTGGCAAGCTTTGGCTTGCCCTGGCGCGACTACGCGGCCATGGAGACGACTCTGCTGCCGTCTTTGTTTATGCCCGAGAAGATTTACCCGGGGGCGCAGACGCCGCGCTGGAAAAATTCCTTGCCGATACGGGGCCGGGGTTTAACACGGTGTTTGAGCAGGCACGACAAGCACGTTGATTTACGGTAAGCCATGAAAATTCTCTACCACCACCGTACCGCATCCAAAGATGGCCAAGCCGTGCACATTGAAGAAATGATTGCCGCCTTGCGTGCGCAAGGGCATGAAGTCCGGGTCGTTTCGCCCATGGTGGCACCCGCAGTGAGCCATGCCGGGCAGATGGGCGAAAATGTCGGCTGGGTGCATCGCTTGCGCAGCGCCTTGCCAAGTGCGCTGTATGAATTGTTCGAACTCGGCTACAGCCTCGTGGCTTATCGTCGTCTGGTACAGGCTGCAAAAGCGTTTCAGCCGGATGTGATCTATGAGCGCTACAACCTTTATTTGCTCGCTGGCGTTCTGCTCAAGCGCCGCTTGCGCATTCCGCTGTTGCTGGAAGTGAATGCCCCGCTGGTATTTGAACGCTCTCAGCACAGTGGCGGGCTGGCGCTGCCGCGTCTGGCTCGCTGGGCTGAAGGCCTGGTCTGGCGCAGTGCGGACATGGTGTTGCCTGTGACCCAAGTGCTCGCAAGCCATGTCAGCGCCTATGATGTGCCGGATGCGCGCATCAGGGTGATTCCCAATGGCATCAATCGCGCCCATTTCGCCGTCGCACCAGCGCCGACTTTTGCCAAGGCGCAACGCGGTCTTAGTGGCAAGCTCGTGCTGGGCTTTACCGGCTTCGTGCGCGAATGGCATGGTGTGGATCGTGTCATTCGCTGGATGGCAACGTCTGCTGCGCCAAGCAATGTGCATTTGGCGATTGTGGGTGATGGCCCGGTACGCCATGATCTTGAAACCCTGGCGCAGCAACTGGGGTTAAGTGACCGTGTCACCTTTACTGGCGTGATTCACCGTGACCAGGTACCCGATTGGGTCGCCGCTTTTGACGTTGCCTTGCAACCCGCCGTCGTGCCGTATGCCTCACCCTTGAAGCTCATGGAATATCTGGTGTTGGGTAAAGCCATCATTGCGCCGCGAACCCCCAACTTGCTCGAAGTGTTGACTGATGGCGAAAATGCACTCCTGTTCGATGCTGATGAATCCACCGGTTTTGAGCAGGCCTTGAGCCGTCTGTGCACAGATGATGCGCTGCGCGAAAAATTAAGCTCGGGCGCCTGTGCGACGATTAAAACACTCGATTTAACCTGGGATGGCAATGCCCGTCGCGTGGTGGGTTTAGCTGCCAGTCTCATCAGCCAAGCAAGTGCCACACGGTTGCAACGAGGGGCTTGACGTTGTCTGCAGCCAAGCCTTGTCATGTAGTTCATCTGGTGTACCGGTTTGCCACCGGCGGCCTGGAAAATGTCATCGTGCAGCTTATCAACGGGCTGCCGCATCAGTCGTTTCGGCATACGGTCGTTGCCTTGACCGAGGCCGACCCGGCGTTTGCCGCACGCATCACGCGGCCCGATGTCGAAGTCATTTCCCTCAATAAACGCCCCGGCCAGCCCTTTGGGCTGTATCCCAAAGTCTATCGTTTGTTGCGTCGGCTCAAGCCTGATGTGCTGCACAGTTGCAATCTGGCCGCGATGGAGTTTGCTCCGATGGCCGCATTGGCGCGCATCCCGCTGCGTGTCCATGCGGAACATGGCTGGGATGTGGGTGAGCTGGGCGGCAGCAATGCGCGTTATCGGTTTTTACGGCGGCTTTACAAACCCTTCGTGCATGAGTTCATCGCTGTGGCCGAGCCGCAGCGGGATTATTTGCTCAATCAAATCGGCGTCCCTGCAGCACGGCTGCATTTCATCCCGAACGGCGTGGATATCGAGCGGTTTCGCCCACGTCAAGACGACGATGCACCACCGGCCGGGTTTCCTTTTCGACAAGGCGAGCATTGGGTGATCGGCACGATAGGTCGTCAGGCGCTAGTTAAAAATCCGCTCTTGCTGGTGGAAGCTTTTATTCAGTTAGTGCAATCGAACGCGCCCGGCACGGCAGACATGCGACTGGTCATGGTCGGCGAAGGTCCGTTGCATGAAGCAATCGCACAACGCATTGCTGAGGTAAATATCGCGGACAAGGTGTGGTTAGCCGGTGTGCGTGCCGATATTCCTGAACTATTACGCGCGATGGATTGCTTTGTGCTGCCGTCTTTGTCGGAAGCCACCTCATGCACGCTGCAAGAAGCCATGGCCACCGGTCTGCCAATTATTGCCACTCAGGTGGGCGGCAATGCCGCGCTGCTGAAAAATGGTCGGTATGGCAGTTTGATTCCATCAGAAGACACATCAGCGCTGGCAGCTGAGTTACTGAAACAGTATGGTTTGCGTGCTGAGGGCGATCATCTGGCTGCCAGAGCATCCATCATCCAGCGCTATGGGCTGGCTGCTGTGCTCGCGCGTTACGCGGCCTTGTTTGGCGGGAAACTTCAGCATCAGACACAACCTGTTAATTCTGTTTGAAGGTAAAGACGACAGTGAAGCGCTTGAAGATACTCATGCTGACCCGGCTCTTCCCCAGCCAGGCATTCCCGGCGTTCGGCACTTTCTGTATAGAGCGCGCCAAGGCGTTGGCTGTCCATGCGGATGTCCGTGTGATGGTGCCTACACCCTATTACCCCAAGTGGCTGCCGGGAAAAGAAGACTGGAAAAAATGGACCCGCGTTGAACGCCAAGGTACGGTAGAAGGAAATATCCGCGCCACCTATCCGCGTTACGCTTCGGTGCCTGGCACAGCCACCTGGTTGCAGGGTGTCACCATGGCGCGGAGTGCGCACCATGATCTTGAATCAAACTATGACGGCTGGCGACCTGATGTGATTGATGGCCATTTCGCTTTTCCCGATGGCTATGCGGCCACGCGCCTGGGCCGTGCCATCGGCGCACCTGTCGTGGTGACCTGCCATGGGTCGGACTTGCGCCAATACCCGGACATTCCCGTGGCAGGCGCCATGACGCGATGGACATTACGCCATGCTGATCGAGTGATCTCAGTCAGCTCGGACTTGATGCGTCGTAGTATCGAGCTCGGTTGCTCAACGGAAAGGGCCGTCTTTTTAACCAACGGCGTCGACCCGACAAAATTTTCTGTTCGTTCACAGAGCGAATGCCGTACCCGGTTGGGTTTGCCGCTGGATCGAAAAATAGGTGTTTATGTTGGTTTTTTGATTGACCGCAAAGACCAATCGCTGATTCTGCATGCACTTGTTGAAATCCGGCAGCAGGGGGAGCAGGTTCCGCTCATCGTGCTGGTGGGCGATGGCCCTAATCGACAACGGCTTGAAAGTGAAGTCGTCGCCTTGGGATTGCAAAACGATGTTATTTTGACCGGCCAGCGTCGGCATGATGAAGTAGCGTTCTGGATGGGCGCGGCCGATTGGCTGTTGCTGTCGAGCAGCTCCGAAGGCTGGGCCACCGTGTATTTCGAGGCGATGGCCTGTGGCCGCCCCGTGCTTACCTCCAATGTCAGCTCAGCCAAGGATGCCATCAATCAACCCGCGTATGGCAGCGTGGTCGAGCCGCGCACTGCAGCGGCTTTTGCTGCGGCGATGCAAGCGGCGGCAAAAACCACTTATGATGAAAACGTAATACGGCACTATGCCGAACAAAACAGTTGGGAAAAATGGGTTGATAATGCAATGCGTTTATTCACCAGCCTTGTCAAGCGGTAATCGCCATGCCTCTTCTGGATGGCTTGTCGTGTTTTTTTGAGGTGTAACCATGGAAGCTTTGTTGCTGACGCTGGATGTGATCAGCCTGATTTTTTTATGTCTAGGTGTGCTGCGGGTGTCGCGTAGCAATAATCCAGAAGCTATGGGATGGTTTGCCTATTCAGTCACGCGAGTGCGCAAAAAAAAGAAAACTTTTGTCGATCAAGGGGAACCGCATGCGTGACCTGATGTTTCTTGTCGGGTTTCTCGTTCTGTTGCCATTGGCATTTCGCAATGCGTTTGTTGCCTACCTTATTTGGGGCTGGACAGGGCTGATTGCCATCGACAATTATCTTTTTGGTTTCATGGCGCCGGTTAAGTTGAACTTCATATTTGCCTTGATTACCTTGCTGATGGTTTTACTCAAAAAGGATACAGAACGCGGAACACTGAATGCAAATGCCACGGTCGTGCTGTTAATCCTGTTTTTTTTACAGGGCAGCCTGTCTGCGTTGTTTGCTTATGACGGGAATAGGCTCAATTGGCTTTTGTACGATCGTTTCTGGAAAGAACTCGTCTTTGCTGCACTCATGCCTTTGGTGATTGTCAAACGCTATCGAATCCATGCCTTTGTACTGGTGATGTGTCTGGGTATGGGGTTTCATGGGCTCATTGATGGCCTGAAATTTTTCTCCAGTGGCGGGTCGCATCTGGTCAGAGGGTTTGTGAAATTTGGCGACAACAATCACTTTGCAGTCATGCTGGTGATGGCAGTGCCACCTTTGCTTTACATGGCAAGCTACGCAAAAAGCCGCTGGCTCAGGCTGGCGGCCCTGACTGTGGCCATCATCACCATTGCGGCTATCATCGGCACGCGATCGCGCGGCGGGTTTGTCGCCATGGCAGCGGTGGGACTATGGCTGGTAATGACCAGTAGAAAAAGACTTCCTGCGCTGACCGTCTTTATCGCGGGGATTATTTTTGTCGTTGCGATTGCGCCTACAGATTGGACTGATCGCATGGAAACCATTCAGGAAGCAGATCAGGAAAGTTCATTTCTGACTCGGGTAGAGGCATGGCAAGTGAGCAGCGCCATTGCATTACATAATCCAATAGTCGGTGGCGGATTCCATGCTGTGGCAACGCAACCTGTTTGGGATCGTTTTCGAGGGCAAAAAGGGCTTTTGGGGTTTGTGGATGTTGGGTTTGAGTCCCAGGTTTTTCGCGCGGCACATAGTATTTATTTTGAAGTACTTGGCGATATGGGTTTCCTCGGATTTTTCATTTTTATCGGGTTGCTATTCAATGCGTTGAAAAATGGCATTCAGATCAGCCGGGCCGCGCGACAAGGCGGCCCTGAGCTTGAGTGGGCGATTGATCTTTCGCGGAGTTTGGCCGCTACCATTTTTGCATTTCTGGTCGGTGGCCTGACAGTAAGCATTGCCTATACCGAGTTTATTTACATGGCAGTGATGCTCATGGAAATTCTAAAACAAGAGGTTCAGCGTAGCTTGAGTGAGCAAAAGGCGCGCAGTGAGGTTCAGGCGAGTGGGCTTACGGGTCTGCCGACGACTTCCCCAATTACCCTGTCTGCGGGGGCGAACTAATGAACCTGATGCGTGATGTGCTGCAGGTGGTCGCACGCGGAAAACTTTCCGTGTTTCTTTTTCATAAAGTTCCCCCCTGCGCTGATCCGCTGCTTGTCGGGGACCTCGGCGAGGCACAGTTTTCCCGCCTGCTGGATTTCATCAAGGAGACTTTTTGTGTTTTGCCACTGGGCGATGCCGTTCAGCATCTGCACGCCAACACGCTACCACCGCTGAGTGCAGCACTGACCTTTGATGATGGCTATCCCGAATGGCGTCACGGTGCAGCGCGGGTGCTGGAAGAAAAATCCTTGCCTGCGACATTTTTCATTACTACGGGCCAGTTTTTTGGCCGCCCCATGTGGAACGAACGGCTGGCGTACATTGTGCGGGTCTGCACCGAGCCTGTGCTGGATACAAAAGCGATTCGTTTGCCACCGTTGTCGATGCAGACAAGTAAAGACAAGGCGAACGCCTTGCATGCGCTGGAGTTTCATTTCAAATATTTACCCCCGATCATTCGAGACGAGTTTCTCGAGCAGCTCGAAACGCAGGTGGGGGTTTCCTCTTCGGATGTTCCCGCAATGAGTGTTGACGATCTGGTGGCGATCAGTAACCGGGGCTTCGAGATTGGCGCCCACACGCTGGAACACCCCATCCTTGGTTTGTGCGACGTCGATCGCGCGCGCGAAGAAATCGGGCAAACGCGCGAGATTCTGGAGGGGTTGATCAATAAGCCAGTGACATCATTTGCCTACCCGAATGGTCGTCCGGGGGTTGATTTTTCACCGCAGCATATTCAAATGGTCAAGCAGGCGGGTTATCGCTATGCAGTCACCACGCAATGGGGTGTGGCGGATAGTAAAACCTCGTCTTATCAAATTCCGCGTTTTACTCCCTGGGGCCCCTCGCGCCCGAAAATGGCGCTGCAACTTATCCGAAATTTCTATTCCCGGCCAGAGCATCTAAGGGACATGGCGTAATGTCCGTGGCAAAAAATGTCTTGCGCAAGATTTTGTACAGCGTGGGGATATTCGGTCTGATCCATCGCCTGCGCAATCGCCACACGCTCACTGTGTTTATGTTTCATCGCGTGTTGCCAAAACAGTCTGCCGAATATCAAACCGCTGAAAAAGAATTCACGTTTTCTGTCGAAGGTTTTGGTCGTTGCCTCGATTTCATTCAGCGGCATTACCACATCGTCTCGCAAGCCGATGTCACCGCCCACCTAGATGGTCAGCAGCGCTTGCCCCAATGCGCCGGGCTGATTACCTTTGATGATGGCTGGCGCGACACACTAACCCATGCCTTGCCCGAACTCAAAAAGCGCGCCTTGCCTGCCGTGCTTTTTCTGGCGACTGAGGTCGTTGATCTGCAAGCCAACGACTGGTGGCAAGATGTTCTCGTCGAATTTATCGCGCAAGAGGGTGGGCTAAGTCGCCTGGAGTCTGCGGTTGAGGCACTGAGAGCATCTGCGCTTGATCCAGATGAAAAGTCGGCGCTGGTGGGACGGCGCCAACCCGCAGAAGACGACGCATTTCGTCTGTGTCATGTAACAGCCACCTTGGCGGCGATGGATGAATCACAACGCCAGGCGATTTTGCAACCGATGGTTTCCCGTCCGCCGGGCGCGCGGCAAATGCTCAGCCGTGCCGATCTTGATTTACTTCGCCCGTGGATCACCATCGCCGGCCACGGACACAGCCATGCACCACTCTCGCATCATCCACGTGCCCGTGACGATCTGGCCACTTGTCGGGCGCAACTGCAAGCTATTGGCGGCGAAGACACGGTCATGTCCTTCCCGCATGGCGCGTATGACGAAACCACGCTTGACCAAGCGCAAGCCGCAGGATTTCGTGTGTGTTATTCCAGTGACCCGACGCTGGTGAGCACCTCCAGCGCCAGATCAACACGTGCCCCGCTCGGGCGCATTCATATTCCGGAAAATGAATGGACATGCGATGAAAACGGTATCGCCGCTGAAAAGCTGGCAACGTTTGTTTTTTTTCGCACGATAGAACAATGACGTCATTCACCCTCGATAAAAATCTTCATATCCGGCGCATTGACGAACTCACGGCAGAAGAGGTTGCCGTTTGGGACCAATTGCTTCTGGCTGATGATTTGCGGCGTGCCTTCATGAGCCACCGCTATGCGCGCGTCGTTGCTGAAACGGGGGGCGATGTGGTTGTCTTGGTACTCTATGACACCCACACCCCCTGCGGATTCTTGCCATTGCAACGAATTGCTGGCCTGCGAGGAAAAGTGGGGATTTTTGAGCCCGTGGGCGATGTGATGACCGATTATTTTGGTTTGATCGCAGCAGACGGTGTGCATATCACGATAGAAAAACTTTTGGCAGCAACGCGCGGAAGAGTAAACGCGGTATTGTTTTCTCATCTGGATGAAACGCAGTCGCGGTTTGGTCTGGTTGGGGAAGAGCCGCGAACGGGGCTGCGCACATGGTTTGGCACCTCGCTTGAAACCCCCGCCAGCGATTACTGGGTGAATTTACGCAAGTCTGACAAAAAATTGGTCTACGACACCGAGCGTCGCGAAAAGAAGCTGATCAATGAAATCGGCCCCGTAACATTCGAATGGACCTCGCAAAATCCAGCCAGCGATATGGCCTGGCTGATTGAATCAAAAAAAGCGCAATACACCCGCACAGGAAAAGAGCAAGCTCCGTTGTTTGATAGCCGGAAGGTAGCATTGCTCAATCGTCTTCTGCAGGCGCAAGAAGAAAGCTGCCAGGGAGTTTTATCGACCCTGCGCTGTGGTGAAGAAATCATTGCCGTGCATTTCGGGCTGCGCTGCAACGATATGCTGCACGTCTGGTTTCCGGTGTACAACCCGAAATATTCCAGCTACTCGCCGGGGCGGATTCTGTTCAAGCATCTTTTTTCGGCAGCCGCCGTCGATGGTATTCAGGTGTTTGATCGCGGCGAAGGCGATACCCAGGCCAAGCGGGATTTTGCGAACGAAACGCATACCTTTTCCCGTGGGTTATGGCATGTTGCCGGATGGCGTGGTCTACTGGCGCGTGGCGTGGTAAGTGTCTCTTGGCGCATTAGCCGATGGCTCGGCTAGCCAGTCCATTGCCGGTCGTGTCGCCCCCGGTAGATAAATGCTACCAATTTTTGGTGTTGCCGTGCTGGCTACGTATTGGGTTGCTGGGGTGACCAAACGCTGGATTGAAGACCTTTGTATTCAACTCGGCGCGCGATTGATAAAAAACCGATCAAGCCACGATAAATCCACACAGGATTGAGTTTTCAAGGGTTGCGGCCTCACTTCGCGGTAGCTCCGCAACGAAGCACGACTACCCCGCGGAACTGCCGGACTTCTTCTCGCGTGGCTGAGGCACACCCAGCGCCATCTTTTAGTAAATCGTTGTTGCCAACCTCCCAGAAGCTGACAGAGGTCACTGAGCTTGGTAGCGGGCTGAAGCCTATCCACATTGCACCGTTTTGGGTGACAAGTTCGCGGGCCTTCGGCACCAGCCCCAGGCGTGTGAGCCACGTGGTTCCGAGACGGGCATAAATCCGTGTCCAAGTTTCCGATCCATCAGGCCTGACGGGATCCTGAATCTCAAGAACACTTCCCCAGCTTGGACTTTTAAGATATCTGGCCATGCCCCAGAACGTGACATTGACCGGCACGTAAATCGGGAGCCGTTTGGTGTTGGCTTGGGCAATGAACAATGCCGCCTCCCGATATTGCATCTTGCGCGGTAGTCCAGTCTGACCCCAGGCAATGACCCCTAATGCGGTGCAGAAGATGCCGATGAAACCGATCAAGATCATGGGATGCTGCCGCGACGTGCCTTGATTTTTCGAGTATAGAGAATGCCATAGTAAGGCTGCGGACAGCGCAAGAAAGGGTGCACAAAAAGCAACTGCGCGGTCAATCCACACCGGGCGAACGACCAATGACACGATCGCCAGTATCAGAACTGGCCAGACCACAAAGGACAACAGAGTATGCCGGGTTGTCCGATTCCCAAACACCAGCGCGAGCGCGACGAACCCCACAATAGCCAGGGCCATTATCAAGCGAATGGTGCCTGGAATTTCGAGGGTGCCATAGCCAAGAGCCCAACCCGAAAGCGTCTTGACGACAGCCCCGAAGGTTGGGATTCCGGTATGCGAAACCGAGCGCATGCTGGCATTGGCTAGCCAAGGGGCAAGCAGGATGCCTACACTTAAGACAACACCCCAGGAGCGAATGAGCCCCTTGAAGCCAGAGTGACTCCAGCGGCCCAGCAATGCGTAGAGCAGGACGGATGAAACGGGAACAAAGGCGGAACTGTGCGTACCGGCAAGAATGCCCAGCACAACCACTAGCCAAACTGCGTTTCTCGGCTCGGGGCTGTCAATCCATCGTTCTGCACGAATCCAGCCAATCACGGTTAAACAGGAAATCATTGCGTACATCCGCAGTTCTGTAGCGTAGTAGATTTCGCTACCCGAGACAGCGAGGAGAGTTGCCGCCAATAGTGCGGTGGCAGGCCCCGCAAGGCGATATACACCATAGGCTGCCACCAGTAGCGCGCCCATGCTCCAGGCCACCGAATTCGCGAGGAGCCATCCATCCGTGACTGAAGGCAAGCTCCACAGCTTCAACTGCAAGTAGTAGAAAGGAGGGTGAATGTCAAAACGGAGAACGGCGATGATCACTTCCAGGGGGTTCAGGTTAGCAAAGGACGCACCGAACACTTCGTCTTGCCACAGGCCATCAACGCCAAGTGCCCTGTATCGAAGCACTAGTGCGAGTGAAGTAATCAGGAGGGCAGCGAGCCCCCACATCCACCCTGGTATCGTCTTTTTTGACAGGGCTGGATCAGGGAGATGCGATGTGAGCAAGTCCATCAGAGGTTCGCTTTCATGAGTGGTTGATATTTGAGTTGTCGCGATAACAACCTCAGATAGCGATAAATGTGACGATGGCCATGGCA
>JAUSMB010000061.1 GCA_030645365.1 Rugosibacter sp. | reverse complement strand
GCCTGAAAGACCGACAGGAGCAAAAGCGTCATTTTTCTCGGAAATTCGGGCATAAGTCGCGCCAACAAACACGGGACCATTTTCGTAGTTTACGCCGAGGTCATAGGCCGAGCTGTTGATTTTCCCGAATGTAGCTTCACTCTTGTTTTCGTTAGCCACGTACATTGCCATTGCTTGCAGGCCGGAGAACGAAGGCGATACGTATTGAATCGAGTTCTTGAAACGGGTATCAAACACGGAGCCTGATGCGAATTGGGTGCCTTTAGGACCGACAGTCGCATATGCGCCACCGAGCTTGCCGAGAACGGCGGTGTTGCTCATGATGGTGTCGCCGGAGTTAACATCCAGACGGCCGCCCAAGGCATTGGTCGGGCCGGTTTGGGTACCCAGGGTGACTTGACCGAAACTACCGTTGAGGCCAACAAAGCTGTCACGGTTCAGGCCGAGAGCGGCACCACTGTCAAAATTCACTTCGGACTCAAACTGGAAAATGGCCTTCATGCCATTGCCCAGATTTTCCGTGCCCTTGAAGCCAAGGTGCGAGCCGTTGCTGGTTACGCGGGTGTTGCTGGGGTTGCCCACGCCGCCGACGGCGTTGTTGCTGCTTACTTTGATGTAGTCAAATGTGCCATCTGCTACACCGTAGATGGTGACATTGGTTTGCGCGAAAGCTGCGCTGGAAAGACCGGCGATAGCCAGAGCGATAAGTTTCTTTTGCATGAGGAACTCCTAAAAGATAAAAATTGAACTGCGAATTGAACTGCGATAACTTCTTTTTAAGCAACTACAAACTACAAACGACATACAAATCTAAAAGCACAACCGACAATGGCTTCACGTGTTGCCACTGCCAATGGCGACTTGTCGGCAAAGCTTGATTACCGATAAGGTGGAGCGATTATGGGAGGCCTCTGGGTGCAGAGCAACATAAATCAGGCCGACAAGACAGATTTTTGGAAAATTGTTGTGTTTTTGCAACAATGGTCGATGAAGCACTCTCTTCACCCTTGCCCCGCTATGAAGGTGGCGTGAAGCGGTTTGTTTGGTTTTGAACGCTGTTGTTTGTTGGTCGTTTCTTGATTCGGCCCGCCCGTATAATTCTTCGTTCCTGATTTTCTATTCCCCTTGCTGTTTATGAATGTCTTGTTTGAAGAGGATGGCGCGTTTCGCGCGGGTGCTGTGCTGGCCGACAATGTGAGCTCGTTGCAAGTGGCCTTGCCGACAGGCCGTCGCGTCAAGGTGAAGGCCGCGCACGTGCTGTTGCGTTTCGAGACGCCCACGGCCGCAACGCTTTTGGCAGAGGCAGAAGCGCTGGCGCAGGCAATTGAGGTGGATTTTTTGTGGGAAGTGAGCCCCGCAGCAGAATTCGGGTTTGCCGAGTTGGCGGCTGAGTATTTTGGCCAAAGCCCCTCGCCCGCGCAGGCAGCCGCTGTGTTGCTGCGTTTGCATTCAGCGCCGATGTATTTTCATCGTAAGGGGCGCGGGCGGTATTTCAAGGCGCCGCCCGAGATTTTGCAGGCCGCGCTGGCCGGGATGGAAAAAAAGCGCTTGCAGGCCGAGGCGGTCACCCGCATGGCGGCCGAACTCGTGGCGGGCCGCCTGCCAGAAGAACTCAAAGCGCAATTGCCGCAGCTGTTATATGCCGCTGATCGTAATCGGCCAGAAGCCAAAGCGCTTGCCGAGGCTGTCGCGCAAAGCGGTAAAAGCGAAGCGCAGCTATTGCTTGCCGCAGGTGCTGTGGCCTCGGCTCATGATTATCATCTGGGCCGGTTTTTGTATGAGTGTTTTCGCGAGGGCACCGGTTTTGCGCCGTATACACTCGCTGAATCCGCTGAATCCACGCTGCCAGCGGCTGACGAGCTGCCACTGGTGAGTGTGCGTGCGTTCAGTATTGATGACGCCGCAACGACAGAGATTGACGATGCGTTTTCTGTCACGCCGCGCGCAGAGGGCGGCTGGCACATTGGCGTGCACATTGCCGCGCCCGGGTTGGGGTTCGCGGCGGATTCGGATTTGGGGCAGATTGCGCGGCGGCGTTTATCCACGGTGTATATGCCGGGGCAAAAAATCACCATGCTGCCAGAGGCGGTGGTGGATCAATTCACACTGGCCGCCGGGCGAACTGCGCCTGCGATCTCGCTGTATCTGGACGTGGCGGCGGATTTGCGCTTGTTGAGCCACCGCACGCAACTGGACCGTATCACCATCGCCGACAATTTGCGCCATCACGATATCGAGCCGCTGTTTAATGCAACTACGCTCACCGAGCCTTTGGCTGATTTTCCCTATCGCGATGAGCTCACCGTGCTGTGGGAGCTTTCGCAAGTATTGGCCGCCGGTCGTGGCCAGCAAGATAAAGCCGATGGCGGCGGGCGCAAGGATTACAACTTCGTCGTGGATTGGGATGCCAATGTTGGCAAGAATGTCGATGGCCCGGGGCAGGTAAGTATTACCGAGCGTCCGCGCGGCAGCCCGCTGGATACGCTGGTGGCCGAGCTGATGATTTTTGCCAACGCCACGTGGGGCGCGGTATTGCGTGACGCGGGCATCCCGGCGCTGTATCGGGTGCAAACGGGCGGCAAGGTGCGCATGAGCACGGTGGCCGCCGCACACGAAGGGCTGGGCGTGGATTGCTATGCGTGGTCGTCTTCGCCCTTGCGGCGCTATGCGGATTTGGTGAATCAGTGGCAATTGATTGCCTGGCTGCGTAATGAGCCGCCTTCTTTTGCACCGCAATCAACCGAGCTGTTTGCCGCCTTGCGTGATTTTGAGCTGACTTATGCCGCGTATGCGGAATTTCAGCGCCACATGGAACGTTATTGGTGTTTGCGTTATCTGCTGCAAACCGGCGAAACCACGCTGGAAGCCGTGGTGATCAAGGAATCTCTGGTGCGGGTGATGGATTTACCCTTGGTGCTGCGCGTGGCCTCTTTGCCTGATCCAACCCTGGCACCGCGCGGCGCGCGGGTGCGTGTTGCGGTGGAAGGCGTTGACCTTTTGGCGGCAGAAATTCGCGTGCGGTTTGTTGAGATGCTGGCGGGGGAAATTGTGGAAGTGGATGTCGTAGAGGCGGGTGAAGAAGCGGGCAGTGAGCTTGAGGCGGCGGTAATTGAAGTTGCAATCGATACCGCATCTCCAGTCGATAAGGATGCGGCATCGGAAGGGTAGAATCTGCCGCCATGCCCGCCCCTGCCTTGCCTTTATCGACTGCCATGACGGCTTCCCGGCGCCACCTCACCTGGGCGTTGAGCATCTCGCTTTTGGTGCATGCGGTGCTGCTCGCGGTGCACTTTACGCCACCGGATTTGCCGAAAAAAGTCACCGAGCAAGCGCTGGATGTGATTCTGGTTAACAGCAAAAGCCGCCACAAACCAGACAAGGCTCAGGCGCGCGGGCAAGCTAATTTGGATGGCGGCGGTACAACGAGCGATGATCGTCGCGCCAAAACGCCCCTGCCGCCATCATCGCAAACCAAGCAGGGCGACGATTTAATCCAGGCGCAACAGCGCGTAGCGCAGTTAGAGAGGCAGGCGCAACAAATATTGAAGCAATTAACCAGTCGCCAGACCAGCCGCCCGAGTGTGCGCCAAGAGATTGCGCCACCACTGCCTGTGCCGACAGCCGAGCCTGCGGTATCGGGTACTGAGTTGGCTAACCGGGCATTGGCCATTGCGCGCATTGAAGGCGAAATTTCGCGGCGCATGGAGGCATACAACCAGCGTCCACGTAAAAAATTTCTCGGCGCACGGGTGGAGGAATATCGCTTCGCCCAGTATGTTGAAGACTGGCGACAGAAAGTCGAGCGCATCGGGAACCTGAATTACCCTGCCGCCGCGCGAGGCCAGATGTATGGCAGTCTGGTTCTGACGGCGGTAATCAAAAGCAATGGCGAGCTGGAGCGGGTGGACGTTAATCGGTCTTCAGGAAAAAAAGTGCTGGATCAAGCGGCCGTGCGCATTGTCAAAATGGCTGCGCCGTACTCGGTTTTTCCGGATTCGATCCGGCGTGATACAGATATCATCGAAATTACGCGAACATGGTCGTTTACTCGTCAGGATGAATTGCATGCCAACTAAAAATTATCCGGAGCGTTACGCCGTATTCGGCAACCCCGTGAGCCACAGCCTGTCGCCAAAAATCCATGCGCTGTTTGCCGCGCAAACCGGGCAAGACATGACATACGAAGCGATTTGTGCGCCACTGGACGGATTCGCTGATGCCGTGAATACGTTTATCACGGTTGGTCGAGGTGGCAGTCATGGCGTGGCTAGGGGAGCGAATGTCACTGTGCCCTTCAAGTTGGCGGCGTTTCACCTTGCCAATGACCTGACGCCCCGTGCGGCGGCGGCGGGCGCGGTGAATACCTTGAGCTTTAGCCTTCATGGAATTCAAGGTGACAACACCGATGGTGCCGGGTTGGTACGTGATTTAACGGCTAATTTAGGCATGTCGCTCACCGGGCTGCGTATTCTGTTGCTGGGCGCGGGCGGAGCGGCACAGGGCGTGATTCTGCCGCTGCAGGAGCAAAATCCGGCGGTGTTGTTTATTGCCAATCGCACGGCGGACAAGGCGCATCGGTTAGCGGATCTTTTTGGCGTGACGAGCGGGAGTTTTGACGAGTTAAACCAGCACACTTTTGATCTGGTTATCAATGCCACCTCGGCGGGGCTCTCAGGCGCCGTATTACCAACGCCGACTTTTTCAGCGACTGCTTTCGCTTATGAGATGGTGTATGGCGTTGAGACATCCTTCATGCGCGCCGCACGCGCGGCGGGGGCCCGCGTGGCGGATGGCCTGGGCATGCTGGTCGAGCAAGCCGCCGAGGCGTTTTTTGTCTGGCGTGGCGTGCGGCCTGAAACGGCACCTGTGCTGGCTGCGCTGCGTGCCGAGTTATCCGCCAATTTGTCTCGGGTTACGCAGGCATGAGGCCCGCCCCGCATTGGTTAAAAGTCGGCCTGGCATGGATGATCGGTTTATTGCTGGTGTGGCAGTTTTGGTATCTGGGCTGGGTGGTCTGGTGGAAGTGGGTAGATCCCGGCACAACGAGTTTTCAAAGTCAGCAGCTATCGGTATTGCGGGAAAAAAATCCGCAGGCTGAACTGCGCCGCCAATGGGTGCCGTATGAAAAAATTTCCATTCAGCTAAAGCGCGCGGTGGTGGCGTCTGAAGATGATGGGTTCACTGATCACGAAGGTTTTGATTGGGAGGGCATGCAAAAAGCCATCCAGAAAAACCAGAAAAAAGGGCGTGTGGTAGCGGGCGGCTCAACCATCACGCAGCAACTGGCTAAAAACCTGCTGCTCTCGCCCAATAAATCGGTGCTGCGCAAAGGGGAAGAGGCCATCATCACCCTGTGGCTTGAGTTGCTGTGGGATAAGCAGCGCATTCTGGAGGTGTATCTCAACGAGGTGGAATGGGGCGAGGGTATCTTTGGTGCAGAAGCCGCTGCGCGGCGTTATTTTGGTGTTTCTGCCAGTCAGTTGAGTGCGGCGCAGGCTGCGCGTCTGGCGGTGATGCTGCCTGCGCCCCGGCGATTTGAAAAAAATCCGTATTCCGCTTATCTCAATTACCGCACCCAGCGCATTCTGGGGCGCATGCGTTATGCCGAAGTGCCAGCTTAGCAGCCCGCTTAATGCTGCTGGCGTGAAGTTGTACCGCTACAATAGCAAGCATGACTTCGCCCAACGATAACTCAACCGTGCCGGAAAACAACATCCCGCCAGACGATATGAATCGCCTGGCCGAGGTGCAAGACAGCCTGCGCGAAGTACAGACATTGCTGGCACAACAAAAGCGGGTGGAAAACCTGGTGCATCGGCAGGATATGCCACGCCACGAGTTGATCGAAACCATGGTGCATAAGCAGCATGTGAATGCGCTGCGTGACAAGCTCGCGCAAATGTCCACCGCCGATGTGGCACGTATTCTGGAAGCGCTGCCGCAGGATGAAAGCCTGCTGGTGTGGGATCTGGTCGCGCCCGATCGCGGCGCTGAAATTCTGGATGAGCTATCCGAAGCGGTGCGGGAAACACTCGCTGCAACGGCCGCGATGCAGATTTCCCGACGCAAGCCGATCATGCTCAATGCATTTGAATTACACAATGGCCGCTTGCGGCAGATTCCTGTGGAAAGCCGTGCAGAGCTTGCCGCAACGCAGCCGATCTGGGTTGATGTGATCGGCCCTTCTGCGGAAGAACGGGCATGGATCAAGGAAATTTTTGGTCTCAAGCTGCCGGATACCGATGATATTTCCGATCTGGAAGAATCCGCACGGTTTTATATTGAAGAGAGCGGCGAAATCCATTTGCATTCCGACTTTTTGCTCGACAAAGCGGATGAGTCGCGCAACGTGGCGGTGGCATTTGTGCTGCATCAGAATATTCTGTTTTCGGTGCGCGATGAAGAGCTGCCGGTGTTTCGCTTGCAACGCTTGCGTGCCCGGATTCAGCCGGGCTATGTGTCGGAAGGCAAAGATGTGTTGCTCGATTTGTATGCCGCCGATGTGGAGTATTCCGCCGATGCGTTAGAAGACGTGTACGCTGCGTTAGAAGCGGTGGGCCGCAAGGTATTAAGCACCAACGTGACGGATGCCGAAGCCGCGTCGATTTTGGCGGATATTGCGAAAGAAGAAGACTTGAACGGACGCATCCGGCGGAATGTGCTGGATACGCGTCGGGCGTTGTCATTCCTGATTCGTGGCCGCTTGCTTGCTCCTAATCAACACGAAGACGCGCGGCAGATTTTGCGCGATATTGAATCGCTGGATGGCCACACGGCATTCATTTTCAACAAAATCAACTTCCTCATGGATGCGGTGGTGGGTTTCATTAACATCAACCAGAACAAGATCATCAAGATTTTTTCGGTGGCGTCTGTCGCGTTGTTGCCGCCGACATTGATCGCCAGCATCTACGGCATGAACTTTAAATTCATGCCTGAACTGGATTGGTCTTACGGCTATCTTTATTCCATTGCGTTGATGGTGATTTCGGTCGCTGTGCCGTTTGCCGTGTTCCGAAAGAAAGGCTGGTTGCGCTAGACAAGCGCCTCAGCGCCGTATCACCTGCGCCGACTTTTCCCGATGTGCTTTTTACACGGCGAGGCTGGCGAAGGCCTTTTCCGCAGCAGCAATTGTTGCGGCAATATCTGCTGGTGTGTGCGCGGCTGAGACAAAACCTGCCTCAAAGGCCGAGGGAGCAAGATAAATATCCTGGTCGAGCATGGCGTGATAAAACTGATTAAAGGCGGCAGTATTCATGGCCATGACTTCGGCATAGGTGTTCGGCGGCGTGGCAGAAAAATACAGCCCGAACATTCCACCAATGGCTTGTGCTGAAAAAGGCACACCTTGACGGTGCGCGGCGGCGGTCAAGCCTTCAGTCAGCGCGCGGGTTTTGTCCGCTAGCGCGGTGTAAAAACCGGGTGCTTCGAGTTGCTTGAGTGTCGCCAAACCCGCGGCCACGGAGAGTGGATTGCCCGAGAGCGTGCCCGCCTGATAGACAGGGCCAAGCGGGGCGATTTTTTCCATGATGTCACGGCGCCCGCCAAAGGCGCCCAGTGGCATGCCGCCGCCGATAATCTTGCCGAAGGTGGAAAGATCCGGCGTGATTCCATACAGCCCTTGTGCTGAGCTAAGTCCGACCCGAAAGCCAGTCATCACTTCGTCGAAAATCAGCACTGTGTCATAGCGTGTGCACAGCTCGCGTAACGTAGCCAGAAATGCAGGTTGCGGGGCGACCAGATTCATATTGCCGGCAACGGGTTCGACAATCACCCCGGCGATGCGGTCACCCTCATTGGCAAAAATATCGTGCAGGCTTTCGATATCATTGTAGTTGAGCACCAGCGTATGGCGTGCCAGATCGGCCGGCACGCCAGCAGACGAGGGGTTGCCAAAGGTCAACATGCCAGAGCCTGCCTTGACTAGCAGGCTGTCACTGTGGCCGTGGTAGCAGCCTTCAAATTTGATCAAGGTGTCGCGGCCGGTATGTCCGCGGGCCAGGCGAATCGCACTCATGGTGGCCTCGGTGCCTGAGGAGACCAGGCGCACCATGTCCATGCTGGGGACTAGCCGGGTCAGCAGTTCGGCGATTTCAACCTCGCCTTCCGTGGGCGCGCCGAACGATAATCCATTGGCTGCGGCGGCCTGCACGGCGTGTACGGTCGCCGGGTCGGCATGGCCGAGTATCAGCGGCCCCCACGAGCCTACATAGTCGATATAGCTGTGGCCATCCGCATCCCACACGCGCGAACCCATGCCACGAGTAAAAAATGGCGGTGTGCCGCCGACCGAGCGAAAGGCACGGACGGGTGAATTCACGCCGCCGGGGATAATACGCTGGGCGCGTGCAAAGAGGGCTTCGTTAGCGGTCATGGCGGCGGTTTTAGACGAGGGGCTGGGGGGTGGAAGGCGTGGCAGCCGGACGAAACAAGGCGCCATAGGCTTCTGCACGCGACTGAATATCCATCACATCGAACAGATTGCTGGCCACGGCCAACAGGTCAGCGCCAGCCGCTAGCACCGCTGGTGCGTTGTCCAGTGTGATGCCACCAATGGCGGCAATGGGCAGGTTAAAGCGTTGCTTGGCTTCTGTTAAAAGCGCCAGCGGCGCATGGGTGGCGCTAGGCTTGGTGCGCGACGTAAAAACGCTGCCAAAGGCCAGATAATCAGCGCCTGCGGCGGCGGCTTTTTCCGCATGGTCAAGATCGTTGTAGCACGAGACGCCAAGAATACGTTGCGATCCGAGTGCGTGGCGCGCGGCAGTGAGCGAGCCGCCAGGCGCATCATCATGGCCGATATGCGCGCCATCGGCGCCAATCTCGATTGCCAACCAGATATCGTCATTGATAATGAGCTTGGCCCCGGCGGCACGACAGATGCGCAGTAACTCGGCGGCTTGCGCGCGACGTAGCGGCCGCGAGGCGGTTTTGTTACGGTATTGAACGAACGGTACGCCACCTTTTAATGCGGCATTCACCAACGCAGAAAGCCGTGGTAACAACGCATCGTCAAGCGTGATTGCGTAAAGGCCGGAGAATTTTTTCATGCTTAAAGGGATTTAAGGTTGGTTGTTTCTTGATTATCGGCTGCGTTGTCGTCAGCGTCGTCACGTGACCAGAAAAGACGATCAGGAATGAATTGTCCCATACCCGGACGAAAGCCTGCGGCCAGTGTTTGCCAGGTGTATTCCTGTGCGTCGGCTATGGCTTCAGGCAAATCAATGCCATGGGCCAGATGTGCGGCAATGGCGGCGGCCAGCGTACAGCCCGAGCCATGATAGCTGCCGGACAAGCGCTCCCATCGATCAGTACGCACAACGCCGTGGCTGCCATATAGCGTGTTAACTACTTGCGCGGTATCTTCGTGGGTGCCGGTGATCAGAACATACTCGCAACCGGTGTCGATTAGCTGATGCGCGCAACTGGCAAGGTCAGGGCTTTGCTGCGCATCGTCTTGCTCTTCTTCAGATTTTTGCACCAGGCGACGCGCCTCCAGACTATTGGGTGTGAGCACGGTAGTTTGCGGCAATAGCAGCGCAATCAAGGCTTCGATCATTTCTTCATCGGCCAGCGCATCACCCCTTCCCGAGGCAAGCACGGGGTCGAGAATGAGCGGTATATCCGGATAATCGGCAATGATTTCGGCAATGGCTGCAATGGTTTCCACACTACCAATCATGCCGATTTTGAACGCAGCCACCGGCATGTCTTCAAGCAGTGCACGTGCTTGGTCGGCAACCCAGTCGGCTTCCATGGGCAAAATGGCCTCGACCCCGGTGGTGTCCTGAACCGTCACTGCGGTGACAACGCTCAGTGGGTGGCAACCGAGGCTGGCCAGGGTAAGAATGTCAGCCTGCAAACCCGCCCCGCCCGTGGGATCAGAGCCGGCAAAGGTCAAGACGATGGGTGGCGCGGCATTTTTGGGCGGTATGGCGTTCATGCATTTTTCCTGACATGGTTATTTTGGGCTCTGTTTTACCCGGTAATACAGAGCAGATTTTGTTGAACTCGTCGAGGGGACGTGGATAACAATGAAGATAACCATCTGAACAGCCACGGGCTGAGGTAACCATGGCAGGCAGCTTGAGTTAATATACTTTCAATTTTAACCCAACCACGCACTATGACTATCGAACGACCGTATCGCAAAATGCTGTGCCTGATCTGTGGCTTTATCTACGATGAAAGCGAGGGCTGGCCCGATGATGGAATCCCCGCAGAAACGCGTTGGGAAGATGTGCCGCCAAACTGGACGTGTCCTGATTGCAATGCGCGCAAGGATGATTTTGAGATGGTGGAAATCTGATATGCGGGTAGGCTTTCCCTTCCGTCTCGCACAGCACGGACGTTCAATGACAAGTCTATGACAATGGGCTCAGTGCTTTCCGGTATCACTGTCATGGTGATTGATGACTCGAACACCATCCGCAAGAGTGCGGAAATTTTTCTGGCCCAAGCGGGTGCGCATGTGGTGTTGGCGGATGATGGATTTGATGCGCTGGCGAAGATCAATGATCATCGGCCAGCGGTCATTTTTTGCGACATCATGATGCCGCGTCTGGATGGCTATCAAACCTGTTCGCTGATCAAGAAAAATTCGCATTTTTCTGCAACACCTGTGGTTATGCTGTCTTCACGCGACGGATTGTTTGATCGTGCGCGGGGTCAGGCGGCGGGGTCTAACGAGTATTTAACCAAGCCCTTTACCAAAGAGAATCTGCTCAATGCGGTGGCTTTTCAGCTCAAGGAGAAATCATGACCGGGGCTATACGAAAAATTTTAATCATTGATGATTCGCCCACTGAGCAGTTTTTGTTAACCCAAATTCTCGGCGAAGGTCAGTTCGAAATTTTTACTGCAGAGAGCGGAGAGGAAGGCGTTGTGCGTGCAAAAGACATTCAGCCCGATTTGATTTTGATGGATGTGGTAATGCCTGGCGTCAATGGTTTTCAGGCCACCCGCAAGCTATCGCGTGACGTGGCAACCAAAAACATTCCCATTATCATGTGCACGACGAAAAGTCAGCAAACCGACAAAATCTGGGGGCTGCGCCAAGGTGCTCTTGACTATATTACGAAGCCGGTAGATGGCCCGCTTTTACTTGCCAAAATCGCGGCGCTTGGAGCCCCCAATGAGTGAGCAAGTCGCGCCACTAAACCCAAGCGCGGCGCGGGCATCATGGTTGGATATTGAATCAGGCACTGAAAATTTGCCCGGAGGATGTCGCTGGCTGGTTGATCTGGCAGAATCGGGCGAGGTTCTGCCATTACCCACGCTGACGTCAGTACCGCTGACTCAGCCCTGGTTTGTGGGTGTTGCCAATATTCGCGGCACGCTGTTCAGCATTGTGGATTTTGCGCTCTGGCGTGGCGGTGAGCCGACGCCACGGACAGCGCAAACGCGTTTGCTGCTCATGGGCGCACGCGAGGGACTGCATAGCGCGTTGCTGGTAGAGCGCGCATGGGGGTTGCGTGCGCGAGACGATTTGCAAGTCGTTGACAAGGTCATGAGTCCGTTGCTGGACGGCGTTGCTGAAACGCCGACGTGGCAGGGGGTGCGCTTGCAAGACGCATCTACTGGCGCTTGCTGGACATGCATGGATATTGCCGCATTACTTACCGCACCGAATTTTTTGGATGTTGCGCGCTAAGCCCGGTAGCGAACAGGATAATTATTTCTGATGACATCTACTGTGAGCGCCATAGCCAATAAATCACGCAAGTCTTCAGCTGCCAAGGCAGGCTCACCAATATCGCAGGCATTGAGCAGGCTGGCACTGGATACACAGTTTCGTATTCTGGGCATGCTGTTTGTTGTGTGTGTTTTGCTCACGACAGCGCTGATGTATGTGCATATTCAAAATGGGGTGCGAAGCACATCCTACGCGGCAGTTGCCAGCCATTTGCGTCCTTTGGTGCAGAAAATTCCCAAGGCTGCGCAAAATGCATTGCATGGGCAAGCCAGTGGGTTTACCGAGCTTAACGCGGCGCGTCTGAAATTTGATTTGCTACTCGATAAGTTGACGCAAGGTGGCGATTTTGACGGTGTATTGGTACCGCCTACCAGTGGCCTCGCCAAGGCATCGCTAGATGCCTTGCGCCAGCGTTGGCATGAGCACGACACCTTGATTGGAACACTGCTAGGGCAACAAAAAACCATGGGCTTGGTGGGCGATATGCTGACTGATTCACTGTCTCAAGGGCCGGCGATGATGCTCGAAGCCGAGGCTGTTGGTGGACGCTTGTCTACGCTGACAGGGCATATTCTGTATACCCTTGCACGGTGGCCGCTGGCTAAGGATTTCGATGAAAATTTGCTGTCTGATGTCGGTGTCGAAATTAAAGCCGCACGAGAGCTGTCGCCTGGCGGCGGGTTGTTGTCAGCTCAGTTAAATGTGCTACAAATACAAAGCAGCATGTTGCCGATTGACCTGAAACCCTTGCGCGAGGCTCGTCTTGCAAGCATCGAGATTAAACAGCAAGTGGATGCATTGGCTATGTCAGTCGATGAGTTGATAGCCGCTTATCAGCGCGAATACACCACCCCCGCGCACATGATTCTGGCTGCAGCTGTTTTGGGTTCATTGGCGCTGCTGGCGCTGTTGTTGATGGTCAGGCTTTATCAGCGTGATAGTGCTCGTCGCCGTGTCGAGGCGGATCGAAAGCGGCGTATCGCGGAAGCCGAGCAGGAGCAAACGCAAAACGCTATTTTGCTGTTGCTCAATGAAATGAGCGATTTGGCCGATGGTGACTTGACTATACGTACCACGGTTAATGAAGATATGACGGGTGCGATTGCCGACTCGGTAAACTTTGCCATTGAAGAACTGGCTGTTTTGGTGCGCCGACTAAATGATGCTTCTGAGCGGGTGACGCGTACGACCGATGTGGCACAGAATATTTCTCGAGAGCTACTGGTGGCAACCGATGCCCAAGCGACCGAAATTCGGCATGCCAGCGCGGTGGTCATGGCAACCGTTCATTCTATGGAAGACGTGTTGTCTTCTGCGCAGGCATCAGCCGACGTGGCGCGTATTTCAGTCGCTGTTGCGCAAAAAGGTGCGCAGGCCGTGGCGGATTCGATTACCGGCATGAATGACATACGTGGCCAGATACAAGAGACCGCCAAGCGGATCAAACGCCTGGGTGAGTCATCCCAGGAAATTAGCGAGATTGTTGAGCTCATTTCGGATATTACCGAGCAGACCAACGTACTGGCTTTGAATGCCGCTATTCAGGCAGCCTCTGCAGGGGAAGCCGGACGCGGCTTTTCTGTTGTAGCCGAAGAGGTGCAACGTCTGGCGGAACGTTCGGGTGAAGCAACCAAGCAAATTTCTGCGTTGGTCAGAGCGATTCAGGCGGATACTCACGATGCGGTGGCTGCTATGGAATATTCAACGCAAGGTGTGGTGGCTGGTGCACGGTTATCTGATGCAGCCGGCCAATCACTGGCAGAAATTTCTACTGTTTCGCAAGATCTTGCGCAACGAGTCGAGACCATTGCTTTGGCAACCCAATCACAAGCAAAAAGTGCAACGCAGGTCGCTACATCGATGCAGCATATTCTTGAAATTACTGATCAAACCACTACGCGCACGCAGCAAACCGCGTTGGCGGTATCCGAATTGGCGCAATTGGCGATCGAGTTGAAGGGCTCGGTTGCTGGGTTCAAGGTATAGGTAAACTCACATGGCCACAGCATTAGATATCGGACCACTTTCCTGGGTGAAAGGCGAAATTGATCTTGCGCTTGATCTGACCAAGGCCGAGCTCATCGCTTATGCAGCGCATCCGGATGACACTTTGTTAAAGAAAGCCTATGCCAGCTTGCATCAGGCGCATGGTGCATTGGCTATTGTCGGACTGGATGGCGTCACTGAATTTTCACAGGCCATTGAGCAGTTACTGCAAGCGGTTAATGACAAGAAGGTAGCGGATGCCCCGGCGGCTGTGCGAGTGACTCAAGAAGGTATTGCCGCTCTGAGCCTTTATCTTGATGAGTTGATGGCAGGCGGAGCGCATCAATCGCTAAAACTGTTTCCTGAGTATCGCGCATTGGTTGTGCAACAAGGCTTGCCAGAGCCCGCCCCCAGCGAGTTGTTTTTTCCTGATCTGACACAGCGCCCCCCACGACGGGAACGCGAACCCGAGTCGTTGACAGGCGAGTCTTTGGCATTGCGCTTACGTGCCGCACGCCTAGGATTCGAACGAGGCGTGCTGAAATGGATCAAGGGTGACGCAAAAGGCATCAGCGAGATGAAAGCTTCGCTGACCTTGATTGAGCTTACACGCACAACGCCTGCTGAACGCGCGTATTGGTGGGTTTCGCTAGGTGTGCTGGATGCACTGGGCGCAGAGGGTTTGCCAGAGGTGGTTGAGGTCAGGCGCTTTTTATTACGTCTTGCTTCGCAAATCAAAAAACTGGTTGAGGGCGTGCCTGAAGTGCCTGCGCCTTTCTTGCGCGAGGCACTGTATTTAGCTGCAACGGCAAACAATGGGCACGCTGCACTAGCGGTGGTGCAAGCCGCTTACCGGCTGGAAAGTCTGATACCCACCGCACCCGTCACTATTGGTCGTCGAGACGAGCATATCCGTCGTTTGCGTGAGCTGGTTGCCGCTGCCCAGCAAGACTGGGTTCAGCTATGTGATGGGGCAATTGCTGCATTGTTGCCGTTTCATGAGCATGTCACATGGCTCGCCGATGAGGCGGCGGCAACGCATGAGTTTTCGTATGTGCAACTGACGGCCGAAATCCGCGAGCAAGTGGATTTATTGCGCCGTAATCCCATGCGGCATAACGATACGCTAGCCTTAGAAATGACCAGTGCATTGCACTTGGCAGAATCCGCCCTGGATCATTTTTCCTTGCTGGGAGATGACTTTGCCGAGCAGGTCAATGTGGTTGTTGCCCGGCTGGCAAAAGCCGCTTCTGGTGAAATGCTGGAGCTGCCTGATACCGCATTAGTTGACGCCATACCGCAGCGCGCCCCGGGGCGTTTGCTGCTTGAATCTGTCGCAAATGAAATCCATATCAATTTGGGCGCCATTGAGCAGATACTGGATAGTTTCTTCCGTGATTCTGCACAAAAGGATCGGCTAAATGAGCTACAGGCCCCGCTGAAACAGGTTAAAGATGCATTGGTTGCGCTGGATGAAACCCGCGCAATTGAGGTGCTGGATGAATGTGCCGCAACGTTTGAACAGTTTGCCGAGCCAGACTTCATTCCTCAGCGAGAAGATTTTGATCGGGTCGCGCAAAAGCTGTTGTCGATCGGGTTTTTTGTTTCCCAGCTGGCGTTGGGGCCAGCAAATCCGGAATCTTTTTTTGGCACGGCAACCGCAAGCATCGCTACCGGAGACGGTGCGCAAACGGCCACTGAAAAGCATGCATTAGTTGATGCAGATACAGGTGCACCAGCAGATGCTGAAGCCGATGCGCTCGATGCGGAACTACGCAATATTTTCACTGATGAGGCGCGCGACATACTCGTCACTTTTTCTAAGCATTTGCCCCACTTGCACGCTGCGCCAGATGATAAAGAATGCCTGGTGATTTTGCGGCGTGGCTTTCACACGTTAAAAGGCAGCGGCCGCATGGTGGGCCTGCATGATCTGGGCGAAGTAGCCTGGTCGGTCGAGCAGGTGATGAATCGCTGGTTAGACGACGCGCGTGCCGTCACGCCGGATTTGCTTGCCATGCTCGACCGCGCAGTGACTGTGTTTCAGCAATGGGTCACCCCGCTGGGTTTAAGTGCGGGCGTGCCTCAAGAGGTGAGTGATCTGCTACAGCGCTGTGCAGCTCTCGGCGCGGCGACACAAGAAAGCCTGCTTGGCGGCGTATCACCAGCGCCGACTTTTATCGCCCCGGTTCGTCCGCTAGCACCACTACCGCCATTACCGCCAGCAGAAGTAGCACAGACAGTAGAACCGGTAGCAGAAATCACAGCACAAACAGACTTGCCAGCGGCCACCGAATCAGCCGAGGTATTGGCCTTCCCTGAATTGCCTCCGGTGCGTGTGGGAACGGTGGAAGTATCGCCTGCACTATATAGCCTGTATTTGAACGAAGCACGCGGGTATTCCGCCACGCTGCAAGCGCAACTGGGCCAGGAAGCTGTGCCGCGCCCGGAAGTCATTCGCGCGGCGCACACGCTGGCGAGTATTTCAGCGGCCACCGGCTTTTTGCCTATCCACCATTTAGCGCATGCGCTGGAAAATGCACTCATGCGTTTTGAGCAACTCGCCACCCCACCGAGTGATACACAACGCTTTGTGTTTGCCCGGTGTGCCGGCGCACTCGCCGGTATGCTGGGCGCGGTAGCCGAGCGCCGCATGCCGGGGGAAGAAGGTGCGCTGGCCGCTACGCTGAATGCCATGATGCCGACACCCAAGGCGCAGGATGCCCCCGCTGAGGCGTCAGCAGCGGCGCAGGTAATGGACGAGCAGCCAGCTCATCGACACATCCCGCAGAACGAAGAAGAAATAGATAGCCATCTGCTGGCTGTTTTTCTTGATGAGAGTACCGATCTGGTACGTGAAATTGGTGAGCATTTGCGTGCCTGGCGTGCGGCTCCGGATGACGTTGATGTGACACACGCATTGGCGCGTGCGCTGCACACCTTGAAAGGCAGTGCGCGCATGGCAGGGGCGATGGCGTGTGGGGAACTGCTGCATACGATGGAAACCCGCATCGAAGACGCGCTGATCAAAAAACACGTTTCACCAGACATTATTGACGGGCTGGAGATTTCGCTGGATCACGCGGCGAGTCTGCTCGATGGCTTGCGTCATGACGGGTTGGCCAGGGCCGCTGGCTTTACCCCTGACTTTTCCTCGGATGCCCGTGAACAAGCCCTCCTGATTAATGGAGAAGCAGCTGCGCCATCCGCCGTGCCGCCAACGGGAACTCTTGCCAACGGCAATCAGTCCGTGCTGCGCGTGCGCGCTGATCTGGTGGATCAATGGGTGAACGATGCAGGTGAGATTTCGATTGCGCGCACGCGCATAGAAAGCGAACTGCGAGATCTTAAAGCGACGCTGCTGGATCTCACCGAAAGTGTGTTGCGTCTGCGTGGCCAATTGCGTGAAGTGGAAATTCAGGCCGAATCGCAGATGCAATCGCAGCAGGCGCTTGCTGCGGACAATGCGCAACGGTTCGATCCACTGGAGTTTGACCGTTTCACGCGCTTCCAGGAAGTCACGCGGATGATGGCCGAAAGCGTGAATGACGTCGCCACAGTGCAACATAATTTACTGCTTAATCTCGACCATGCCAATGCCGCGTTAATGGCACAGGCGCGGCTTAATCGTGATCTTTCGCAGCATTTAATGCGTGCCCGCATGATGCCTTTTGACAGCTTGGCGGAACGCCTGCATCGGGTTGTGCGGCAAGCGGCGAAAGATGCGGATAAGCGTGTCAATCTGGATATTCTCAATGGCCAGACGGAGATGGATCGATCGGTGCTTGAAAAGATGGCCGGGCCAATCGAACATCTGTTGCGCAACAGCATTGCACACGGCATTGAAGCCAAAGCGCAGCGCCTGGCCGTTGGCAAGCCGGAGATCGGCCAGATCACCCTGACGTTGGTGCAGGAAAGTAACGATGTTGTCATCAGCCTGGCCGATGATGGCGCAGGCATTGATTACGCGCGCATTCAGCAGCAGGCAGTTACACAGGGTTTGCTTTCAAGCGAGGCAGGCAACGAGGCGATTGATGAAGCGAAATTGTCTGCCTTGATTTTTCACCCCGGGTTTTCTACCGCGAGCGAAGTCACTACCTTGTCCGGGCGCGGTGTTGGCTTGGGCGTGGTCAAGAATGAAACCGCCACGCTTGGCGGCCGTATTGATGTGCGCAGCATCGTCGGTAAAGGCACGACATTTTTGCTCACGCTGCCACAAACCATGGCGGTAACGCAGGTGGTGATGGTGGTTATGGGCAATCGGCATTACGCCATCCCCTCGGCGATGGTCGAGCAGGTGAATGAGCTCAAGCCCGATGCCATTGCCGCCATTCGAGAGGCAAAGGGCAATGAATGGCAAGGCGCACATTATCCCTGGCACTACCTGCCGCAGCTTTTGGGTGAGCGTTATGCCGTACCCGTGGTGGCCCCCCGCACATGGCTATTGCAAATCAAAAGCGGCACCGGGCGCATCGCGCTTGAAGTCGATGGCTTGGTCGGGAATCAGGAAATCGTGGTCAAACCCATCGGCCCGCAACTCGCCCGCATACCCTGGCTGATTGGCGCCACCGTGCTGGCTGATGGCGAAATCGTGTGGCTGGTGAACCCGGTTGTGCTGCTTACTGAAGCGGCAGAACATTCTATGGATATTGCCGACATAACCGAGGATGCCCCCGCACAACCAGAAGGAGCGTTGGTCATGGTGGTGGATGACTCGCTCACGGTGCGCAAAGTCACCAGCCGTTTGCTGGATCGCCAGGGCTACCGTGTGGTGACTGCAAAAGATGGCGTCGATGCGCTCGAACAGTTACGCGATATATTGCCCGATGTGATGCTGATTGATATTGAAATGCCGCGCATGGATGGTTTTGATTTGTCGCAAACCATTCGCGCCGATGCGCGTCTGGCGGGGATTCCGCTGATTGCGATTACCTCGCGTACCGCCGATAAACATCGTCAGCATGCTTTGGAGGTGGGTATCAATCACTATCTGGGCAAGCCCTATAACGAAGACCAATTGCTCGCCCTCATCGCGGGTTATTGCGATCAAAAAACAATGCACACAGGAACATCCCTATGACGACTCGTCCTTTCAAAGTACTCGGTATTCAACAAATCGCCATTGGCGGCCCCTCCAAGCAACGTCTCTCACGCTTGTGGATCGATATGTTTGGTCTGTCGGTCACAGGCAACTTCGTCAGCGAGCGCGAGAATGTCGATGAGGATATTGCTGTCATGGGCCGTGGCCCGTTCAAGGTCGAGGTTGACCTGATGCAGCCGCTGGATGTGACCAAAAAACCCGCCGTGCATGAGCCACCGCTGAACCACATCGGGCTATGGATAGACGATTTGCCGCGCGCCGTGGAATGGCTGACAGCCCAAGGTGTGCGCTTTGCTCCCGGCGGCATCCGCAAAGGCGCAGCAGGTTACGACATCACCTTCTTGCACCCCAAGGCAAATGAGCAATTTCCGATTGCGGGTGAGGGCGTACTGATCGAGCTGGTGCAAGCGCCACCGGAAGTGATCGACGCGTTTGCACGGATGGCTGGGTAGCCACTCGCGCCGAGAGGCTAATGTCCCAAAAGGTCCAAAAAGTCGGCGTTGGTAATACGGCGAGCGAGGTAATTCAGCAACTGTTGTTCGCCTGTTTTTAGAATGCTTTGATTGAGCGCAGTCCTACAACACACCCACCCAACTGCTAAACGAGGGGTAGATGGCCTGCGCGGGAAGCATGACAGGAGCGCCGATGATCACGAGGGATCAGCGCACCAGTTTTTGAGTTCCCGCGCGGTTCCGTTAAAGTCAACCCAGCGCCAACTTTTTTACTTGAAGGCAATGATCGGTTGGTCAACCGCCAGGCTCTCGCCGGGCGTGGCTAGCAATTTTTCCACCACGCAATCGCGCTCGGCCTTGAGCACATTTTCCATTTTCATGGCTTCAATCTTGGCCAGAATTTCCCCCGCTTTGACTTCTTGTCCTTCTGTCACCGCAATTTGTGTCAGAAGCCCAGGCATGGGCGACAACAAGAACTTGGACATATCGGGTGCGGATTTCACCGGCATTAGCGCATGCAATTCGGCGGTGCGCGCGGACATCACCTGCACATCTGCCTGCACGCCCCAGTGAAACAGACGATACACCAGGCCACGACGTTCAACCTGCATGCACATCGGCTCGCCATTGATGGTGCCGATATAGAGCGGCTTACCGAATTGCCAGTGCGAGCGCACGGCATACTGCTGGCCTGCAAAATAGACATCCCAGCCTTCTTCACGCGGGGAGGCAGCGGTCACCTTGACCTCATATTTTTCTTTGCCGATCAGGACCACGAAGTCGCTGCCGGGCTGAAACTCGTGCCCGCGCATCTGGCCGGCAATCGTTGCGTTACGTTTCAGGAATTGTCGGTTCATGGCAGCGGCAACGGCGACCAGCATGGCGGGGTCGTCATGCGGTACATCGGTTGCGTCAAACCCATGCGGATATTCTTCGGCAATCAGGCCGGTGTTGAAGTGGCCTGAAACAAAGCGTGGGTGCTGCATTAACGCGGCCTGGAAGGCGATGTTGGACGAGACGCCACGAATCACGAAACGGTTCAAGGCGTCGCGCATGCGGGCAATGGCCGCATCTCGCGTGTTGGCATGCACGATCAGCTTGGCAATCATCGAATCGTAATACATCGAGATTTCGCCACCTTCGGCCACACCCGTATCCACACGCACAGCACCCGGGACTTCAGGGGGCGGCATGAATTTCACCAAACGTCCGGTGGAGGGCAGAAAACCACGGAACGGATCTTCGGCGTTAATGCGGCATTCCATCGCCCAGCCATCCAGCTTGACCTGCTCTTGCGTCATGGGCAGCTTTTCACCCGCAGCAACGCGGATCATCAGTTCAACCAGGTCGAGGCCGGTGATCATTTCCGTCACCGGATGTTCTACCTGCAAGCGGGTGTTCATCTCGAGGAAATAAAACCCTTTGTCTTTTCCGCCGACGACAAACTCGACCGTGCCAGCTGATTGATAGTTCACCGCTTTTGCTAATGCCACAGCCTGCTCGCCCATGGCTTTGCGGGTGGCCGCATCGAGGAAGGGCGATGGTGCTTCTTCAATCACTTTCTGGTGTCGGCGCTGAATCGAGCATTCGCGCTCCCACAGATACACCATGTTGCCGTGCGCATCGCCGATGAGCTGAATCTCGATATGGCGCGGCTCTTCGATAAACTTTTCGATGAAGACACGATCATCGCCAAACGCATTTTTGGCTTCGGTAGTGCAAGAAGTAAACCCTTCATGCGCTTCCTTATCGTTATAAGCCACGCGCAAGCCTTTTCCGCCGCCGCCCGCCGAAGCCTTGATCATCACCGGGTAGCCAATGTCCTTGGCAATTTCAACTGCCTGCTCTGGCGTGTCGATGGCTTTGTTGTAGCCGGGAATGACATTAACCTTGGCTTTCAACGCAAGATTTTTGGAGGCGATTTTGTCGCCCATCGCAGCAATTGATTCGTGTTTTGGGCCGATGAAAATGATGCCTTCTGCTTCCAGCTGACGCGAGAATTCCGCATTTTCGGAAAGAAAACCATAGCCCGGATGCACTGCTTCGGCGTTGGTCTGTTTGCAGGCGGCGATGATCTTGTCCATCATCAGATAAGATTCTTTCGATGCGGCAGGACCGATGCAGACGGCCTCATCGGCGAGCTCTACGTGGCGCGCATCGCAGTCGGCTTCTGAGTACACCGCTACGGTTTTGATGCCCATCTTGCGGGCTGTTTTAATCACGCGGCAGGCTATTTCTCCGCGGTTGGCAATAAGTATTTTCTTGAACATGATTTTTCCTGCCCGCGATTAGAGTGGAATGTTGCCGTGCTTGCGCCACGGGTTTTCGATTTTCTTGTTTTTCAGCATCGCCAGGCTGCGGCAGATGCGCTTGCGGGTTTCGTGCGGCATGATCACATCATCAATAAATCCGCGCGCACCGGCCACGAAGGGGTTGGCGAACTTGGCTTTGTATTCCGCTTCGCGCGCGGCCACTTTGACCGGATCATTTTTCTCGTCGCGGAAAATGATTTCCACCGCGCCCTTGGGCCCCATCACGGCAATTTCAGCCGAAGGCCAGGCAAAGTTCACGTCGCCGCGCAAATGTTTTGAGGCCATCACGTCATACGCACCGCCGTAAGCTTTGCGCGTAATCAGGGTGACTTTCGGCACAGTGCATTCGGCATACGCATACAGCAGCTTGGCACCATGCTTGATGATGCCGCCATATTCCTGCGCCGTGCCGGGCATGAAACCGGGTACATCGACCAGTGTGATGACCGGAATGTTGAATGCATCACAAAAACGTACAAATCGTGCC
This sequence comes from Rugosibacter sp., assembly GCA_030645365.1. Taxonomy (GTDB): domain Bacteria; phylum Pseudomonadota; class Gammaproteobacteria; order Burkholderiales; family Rhodocyclaceae; genus Rugosibacter. The sequence goes on along the minus strand of JAUSMB010000061.1, from coordinate 11,451 downwards.
GCCTTGATCGATGATTTGATGTCCAGGCAACCTGCCAGCACCATGGGCTGATTGGCGACGATACCCACCGCATCGCCTTCCATGCGCGCAAAGCCGACGACGATGTTTTTCGCGTGATCCGGCTGAATCTCGAAGAAATCGGTGTCATCCACCATTTTGAAAATCAGTTCCTTGATATCGTAAGGCTTGTTGGGGCTGTCGGGCACCAGGGTATCGAGCGAATAATCCAGCCGATCCGCCGGGTCATCCGTTGGGCGTGCCGGTGGGTTCGCCTTGTTGTTGAGCGGCATGTAGTTGAAAAAACGCCGCATCATTTGCAGGGCATCCACATCGTTATCAAACGCCCGGTCAGCCACGCCTGAACGCGAGGTGTGCGTCACTGCGCCGCCGAGCTCTTCTGCCGTCACTTCTTCATGCGTTACGGTCTTCACGACTTCGGGACCGGTGACAAACATGTAGGAGGAATCCTTGACCATGAAAATAAAATCTGTCATGGCCGGGCTATATACCGCACCACCGGCGCAGGGCCCCATGATCATCGAGATCTGCGGGATCACGCCAGAGGCCATGACATTGCGCTGGAACACTTCGGCGTAACCGCCGAGTGCGGCCACACCTTCTTGAATACGCGCGCCACCAGAGTCGTTGATGCCAATAATCGGCGCGCCCACTTGAATGGCTTTATCCATCACCTTGCAGATTTTTTCGGCATGGGCTTCGGACAACGCACCGCCAAACACCGTGAAATCCTGCGAAAAAACAAACACCATGCGGCCATTGATCGTGCCATAGCCAATGACCACGCCATCGCCCGGAACATGCTCGTCCGCCATCCCGAAATCAACGCAGCGGTGCTCTTTGAACATGTCCCATTCTTCGAATGTGCCCTCGTCGAGTAGCAAGTCGATGCGCTCGCGCGCGGTCAGCTTGCCTTTGGCATGTTGCGCATCAATGCGCTTCTGCCCGCCGCCCAGTGCGGCTCTGGCGCGTTTGATATCGAGTTGATTAATGATGTCATGCATATAAATTGCCTCCCCAAAAATCGGTTTACTTAAAAAGAGCCAGCAGTTGCCGCGCAGCCAGTGTCGGCGGCAGGATGCCAGAAATCACGTGCTGCGTTATTTGTGGCAACGCAGCCATCACGGTGGGATGCGAGCGAAAGCGATGGCGCAGCGTTGCGTCGATCTGCTGCCACATCCAGTCATTTGCCTGGCGTTTGCGGCGTGCTGCCAGATCATCGGAAGCCGTCATCGTGGCGCGAAATTGTTCAATGGTTTGCCAAAATTCGGCAATCCCTTCTTTTTTTGCCGCCGATAACATCAATACGGATGGTTGCCAGTGGGGCGAGGCCGGGCGCAGCATGGACAATGCCGAGCGCATCTGGCTTGCTGCGGCTTGTGCTGCCGTTGGATCAAGATCCGTTTTGTTGAAGACGACCAGATCAGCAAGCTCGACGATGCCTTTTTTAATCGCCTGCAAATCATCACCCGCATTGGGCAATTGCAACAGCACGAAAACATCAGTCATGCCGGCGACGGCAATTTCCGACTGGCCCACGCCAACAGTTTCAACGATGATGATGTCAAAACCAGCGGCTTCACACAGCAGCATGGCCTCACGCGTTTTTTCCGCCACGCCGCCAAGACTGCCGGATGCAGGCGATGGCCGAATGAAGGCGGCATCTTCACGGCACAGTAGTTCCATACGAGTCTTGTCGCCCAGTATCGAGCCGCCGGAAATGGACGATGAAGGATCCACCGCCAACACAGCCAGCCGGTGGCCGCGCGCAATCAGAAACAGCCCAAGTGCCTCGATGAAGGTTGATTTACCCACACCCGGCACGCCCGAAATGCCGATGCGAATAGCGCGCCCGGTGTGAGGCAGTAACTCAGTTAGCAGTGTCTGCGCTTGATTTTGATGTTCTTCCAGCGTGGATTCCACCAGCGTGATCGCTTTGGCCAGTGCCCGGCGGTTGCCACTGCGCAGCTCGCCAGCGAGCGCGTTGTAGTCAATGGCGGGTGAAGCGAGCACCTTGGTTTAAGCCTTGTGTGCAGAAGCAATGGCACGAAGAACTTCGCGTGCAGAGTCGGGAATCGGCGTGCCCGGGCCAAAAATTCCTGCTGCGCCTATTTTGTACAACTCGGCATAATCTTGCGCGGGAATCACGCCGCCGACAAATACCACAATGTCGTTCGCTCCCTGGGTTTTGAGCGCCTCGATCAGCGCGGGCACCAGCGTTTTATGGCCAGCGGCAAGCGTGGACACGCCGATGGCATGAACGTCATTTTCAATCGCCTGGCGCGCAGCTTCTTCTGGCGTTTGGAACAGCGGGCCCACATCGACGTCAAATCCAAGATCGGCAAAGGCGGTGGCAACCACTTTTGCCCCACGATCATGTCCATCCTGACCCAGCTTGACAATCATGATGCGTGGCCTGCGGCCAGCTGTGGCAGCAAAACTTTCGATCTCGCCACGAATGTCATTCATCGTGCTGTCTGCCTCCCCTGAACCATATGCTGCACTATAAACGCCAGAGACGGTTTGGTTAGTGGCGCGATGCCGTCCCCAGACTTTTTCTAGCGCATCGGAAATTTCGCCGACGGTCGCCCGCAGGCGCGTGGCCTTGATAGCCAGATCGAGCATATTGCCGCTGCCATTTTCTGCCGCCTCGGTGAGCGCCGCCAGCGATGCCTTGACTGCGGCGGTGTCACGCGTGGCGCGGATTTGCTTCAAGCGAATAATCTGGCCGTCGCGCACGGCATGGTTATCGACGTCAAGGGTGTCGATAGGCGCTTCTTCTTTCAATTTGTATTTATTGACGCCGACGATCACGTCCTTGCCTGAATCAATGCGCGCCTGTTTTTCTGCCGCGCATCTTTCGATCTGCAACTTGGCCCAGCCGCTTTGCACTGCCTGCGTCATGCCGCCCATCGTGTCGACTTCCTCGATGATGCTCCAGGCCTTGTCGGCGAGGTCCTGCGTCAGCTTCTCCATCATGTAGCTCCCAGCCCACGGGTCGATCACGTTAGTGATATGGGTTTCTTCCTGGATGATGAGCTGGGTGTTGCGTGCGATGCGCGAGGAAAACTCGGTGGGCAGCGCAATCGCTTCGTCAAGCGAGTTGGTGTGCAGAGACTGTGTGCCGCCAAACACGGCGGCCATGGCTTCGACCGTGGTGCGCACGATGTTGTTGTATGGGTCTTGCTCGGTCAGCGACCAGCCGGAAGTCTGGCAGTGCGTGCGCAACATCGAGGATTTGGGATTTTTCGGCTTGAACTCGTCCATGATGCGCCACCACAGCAGGCGCGCGGCACGCAGCTTGGCTACTTCAAGATAGAAGTTCATGCCGATGGCAAAGAAGAACGACAGCCGTCCGGCGAATTCATCCACATCCATGCCGCTGGCAATCGCCGTTTTCACATACTCGCGGCCGTCGGCCAGCGTGAAGGCCAATTCAAGCGCCTGCGTCGCGCCGGCTTCCTGCATGTGATAGCCGGAAATCGAAATCGAGTTGAACTTCGGCATATTCTTCGCCGTGTAACCAATGATGTCGGCAATGATGCGCATCGACGGTTCCGGCGGGTAGATGTAAGTATTGCGCACCATGAACTCTTTGAGGATGTCGTTCTGGATCGTGCCCGAGAGCTGGTCTTGCGTCACGCCTTGCTCTTCAGCCGCGACGACATAACCGGCAAGAATTGGCAGTACCGCGCCATTCATGGTCATCGACACCGATACCTTGTCGAGCGGAATGCTGTCGAACAGGATTTTCATGTCCTCGACTGAATCAATTGCCACACCCGCCTTGCCCACATCACCCATGACGCGTGGATGGTCAGAGTCATAGCCGCGATGCGTGGCCAGATCGAATGCCACCGAGACACCCTGGCCACCAGCGGCCAGGGCCTTGCGATAAAACGCGTTGGATTCTTCCGCCGTCGAAAACCCCGCATATTGACGGATGGTCCATGGCCGTACGGCGTACATCGTGGCTTGCGGGCCGCGCACATAAGGCGCAAAGCCGGGCAGGGTGTTGGTAAATGCGAGATCAGCCGTATCCGCCTGGGTGTACAGCGGCTTGACGGTGATGCCTTCGGGCGTTTCCCAATTCAGCTGCGAAACATCGCCACCGGGTGCCGATTTGGCAGCGGCCTTGGCCCAGGTTTCCAATGGAGGTGTTGGCACGAGATTAGAACTGTCGGAAGGATTGGAATGGGTACTCATAGGTGATGGCCTTTCTGCCGCATTGTCTTCAAAAACTGCGCGATGACTAGATAATAACAGCGTGATACTGCACGATGCCAGCACAGCGTTAGCGCAGTTGACTTTCTGACTGCTCAATATGATACTGCATTCATAATTATGATAGCAAAAAAACCAGTCCAAGGCACGCATACCGCTGCCACAACCATGCTCGACACCCCGGCACTTTACGCCCAGGTGGCAGAGCGTTTACGTGCCAGAATTTTTGCACATGAACTGTTGCCCGGCAGCTGGATCGATGAGCAAGTGCTCGCTGCAGAATATGGCATCAGCCGCACGCCCATGCGCGAAGCGCTCAAAGTGCTGGCCTCAGAAGGCTTGGTCACCTTGAAGCCGCGCCGGGGGTGTTATGTCACGGAATTATCCGAGCAGGAACGCAGCGAGGTCTTCCCGGTGATGGCTTTGCTTGAAAGTCGCGTGGCAGAAGACGCCACGCGCCGTGCCACCAGCGCCGACTTTTCACGGCTGTCTGCGATGCATGAGGAACTCGAATCGTTTGCCCAAGCGCAGGATATTGACCGATTTTTTGACACGAACCAGAAGTTTCACGTGGTTCTGCAAGAGATTGCGGGCAATCAGTATCTCGCTCAGTTGATCAACGATACGCGACAAGTCGCCATGTTGGCGCGCAGAAACTCATTGCGGCCTGCCGGCCGGTTGGAAAAATCCTTGCAGGAACACCGGGAAATTCTGCAAGCGATTCTGGCGCGCAATGCATCTCTTGCCGGTCAGCGGATGCATAGCCATATTCTGTCGGGTGGTTCCATCGAGTGAGCGTGAATCGGTGCGCGGGGTGCATGCCCCTGTTCGTCAAAGTTCCAGAGGTAAAAGGCGGCATGGTTTTTACGGCAGGTAATTTTTTCAGGATGTGACCTGGTTAGCCTATTTGCTCAGCCTTCAGCCAGTCCAGTGCACCTAAGCCCGCTACTCGCCCGCTAGCGAAACAAGCCGTCAATAAATAGCCGCCGGTGGGGGCTTCCCAGTCGAGCATTTCTCCGGCGCAAAACACGCCGGGCAGGTGGCGCAGCATGAGGTGCGAGTCGATGCCGTCGAACAGCACGCCGCCCGCGCTGCTGATGGCCTCATCCATGGGGCGTGATGCAACCAGGGTAATTGGCAAGGCTTTTATGGCCTGCGCGAGGCGCAACGGATCGGCCAGGGTTTCTGCGGGCAAGACTTCATGCAGCAAGGCAGTCTTGACCCCTTTGATCCCCACCCGGCTTTGCAGATGGCTGGCCAGAGAGCGTGCACCACGCGGATGAGAAACTTCACTTGACACTCGCGTCAAGGGTTTGTCGGGCAGCAAATCAAGTGTGATGGTGACGGCACCTTGCGCTGCAATCGTGTCCCGCAAAAGGGCGGAATGAGCATAAATCAGACTGCCTTCTAGCCCGCTGTTGGAGAGCATCAGCTCGCCTTTGTGGTGGTGCGTTTGCCCTGTGGCGTCGGTAAATTGCAGCGCGATGGTTTTGAGCGGCTGCCCGGCAAAGCGGCTGCACAAGTGGTCACTCCACCCACCGGCGACATCAAAGCCGCAGTTCGAGGGCAACAAGGGCGCAACCGGCACGCCACGTTGCGCCAGCCAAGGCATCCATGCGCCATCCGACCCCAGGCGTGCCCAGCTGCCACCGCCTAAAGCGAGCACAACAGCGCCTGCTTCACAGGTGACTTCACCGTGCGGTGCTAAAAAACGCAGTGCGCCGCTATCCGTCCAGCCAAGCCAGCGGTGGCGCACATGAAACCTCACACCGGTTGCGCGCAAGCGATGCAGCCAGTGACGCAGCAACGGGCCGGCTTTCATATCCGCAGGAAACACCCGTCCGGACGAGCCGACGAAGGTCTCGATACCCAGCGCGTGAACCCACTCGCGCAAGGCGAGCGGAGGCAAGGCGTCGAGCAGTGGGCGCATAACCGTGGCACGTGCGCCATAGCGCGACAGAAAAGTATCGAAGGGTTCCGCGTGGGTAATGTTCAACCCGCCTTTGCCTGCCAGCAACAACTTGCGGCCGACGGACGGCATGGCGTCAAACAGATCAACCTTTACCCCGGCGTGTGCCAAAACTTCGGCAGCCATCAAGCCTGCCGGGCCGCCGCCGATAATCACGGCACGGTGGCGATGATCAGCGTGAGCAGCGGATGGCATGGTCACGAGCGGATGGTTTAAACCGTGATAGGGGAATTTTCAGGGAATCGCCGTCTTGCCAGCGCCGACTTTTTAGCGGCGCTGGCGGACTGCTTTTTAACGCGGCCGCTGAGCGGGTTTGCCATCACGCCCGCCGCCGGAGCGCGGTGTGCGTGGCCCGTAGTTGCGCTCGCTTGCACCCCCGTTTGAACCCCCGTTTGCACCGCCACCAGCGCCACGATGTGAACTTCGACTTGTCGCTGAACGACCCGGACGGTTATTCGATGATGCAGGCTTATGTCCCGGTGAGCGGGTCGAGGGCGCAGGAGAAGGACGCGTTTGTTGCGGCTCAAACCCAGGCAAGATCGAGGTATCCAGCTCGCGCTTGAGCAGCCGCTCGATGTCACGCAGTTGAATGCGCTCATCAATGCTGACCAGCGATAACGCCTCGCCGCTCGAGCCGGCGCGACCGGTGCGGCCGATGCGGTGGATGTAGTCTTCCGGCACATGCGGCAGTTCGAAATTCACCACGCGCGGCAGGCTGTCGATGTCGATGCCGCGGGCAGCGATGTCGGTGGCGACCAGCGCGGCAATCTTGCCGGATTTGAAATCGGCCAGCGCACGGGTGCGCGCATTCTGCGATTTGTTGCCGTGCAATGCGGCAGAGCGAATGCCCGATTGGTCGAGTTTTTTGGACAAGGCGTCGGCACCGTGCTTGGTACGGCAGAACACCAGCACCTGATGCCAGCCGTGCGCCTGAAACAAATGCAGCAGCACATCTTTTTTCTGCGCCTGATCGACGCGGATCACCGATTGAGCGACCAGTTCGGCTGGCGCATTGCGGCGTGCCACTTCAACCATCGCCGGATTGACCAGGATCGCATGCGCCAACTCGCGTACTTCGGCCGCAAAGGTGGCGGAGAACAACAGGTTCTGCCGCTGCTTTGGCAGGCGCTGGATGATCTTACGAATGTCATTGATGAAGCCCATGTCGAACATGCGGTCGGCTTCATCCAGCACCAGGGTTTGCACCTTGGAGAGATCAACCGTGCGTTGTGATACATGATCCAGCAAACGACCAGGCGTGGCGACAAGAATGTCGACGCCACGGCGCAAGGTTTGAATCTGCGGATTGACGCCAACGCCGCCATAAACGGCCAGGCTGCGGATGCCGGTGTGCTTGCCATACAGGCGCACGCTTTCCTGTACTTGCGCGGCGAGTTCGCGTGTTGGCACGAGAACCAGCACGCGCGGTGCGGTGTGGGTGACGCGTTGTAACGGCGTGCTGGGGTCAGCCGCCGGGTTCGCTGTCGGGTTTGTTGGGTTCGTCAGGCGCTGCAAGAGGGGCAGCACGAAAGCTGCCGTCTTGCCGGTGCCGGTTTGCGCCAGCGCTTCCAAGTCGCGTCCAGCGAGCACATGGGGAATAGCCTGTGCCTGAATGGGTGTGGGTGTGGTGTAGCCCTGTTCGCCAATGGCGCGCAGGAGCTCGGGCGAGAGCCCAAGTTCGGTGAACTGCATGTTAATTACCTCTGAAGCCGACCGGCCGCGCTGTGGTATTCAGTGCAACTCAGTCCGGACGGAACTTCTATGGGGTTGAAACCGGAGAAACGCATAAGCCCAAGCATAAAGCGGGCATGAAGCAGTTTTCATCAGGTACGGCAGGGGACTGAATCGCAGCCGTTTAGAGGGTGAAGCGGGACGCAATGTACCACAGATCAAGGCAAAGACCTAACTGATGCAGTTGCGCTGTACGCTGACTTTGCCCTCAGGGCCTCTTCGTTTTTCTTTTTTATTCAAACATCATGTCAATCAAGGTGCTTAGCGCGGCACGGGCATTGCCTCGGTGGGTATAAAAATCGACGTGCGCATCCGTCGGTGCATTGGCAGATAGCCTGATGCCCCAAAGCGGATCGATGTGGTGCGGCAACAGCGAATAGCGCATATCCCCCACGTGCAGCGGATTGGCTGGGTCTGGCGCCAGAAAGCCCATGGAGGCGGCGTTAAACCGCGCAATATCCTGCGCCTGCTGGGATGCGGGATCAAGCCATGGAAAATCGCGCTTAACCTCCAGCAGGGCAATGCTTTGCCCCGGCCAAACACGTGAGGCGACAAGCCCGGGTTTGACGGCATCGACGTAAAGTTTCCCCTCGCTTGTATACATGGATTTCCACACTGCCAGATTGCCGAAACTGGGTTTGACTTCCAACCTTGCCACCGCGTGGTGTCGTGATTGCGCCAGATCAAGTGCCATTGCCTCGGCGCGCTCGTGCTGTACAAATCCCAGCGTCAGATAAAGTGCACCCCAAGCCCAGGCAAAGGCCACATAAGCGCGTTGGCGGGTTCTGGCCGCAAGAAAGGTCAACGCCAGTAAGGGCAGCGTGAATAGGGGGTCGATGATCGAGATGATATCCAGCGCATAGCGTTCATTGCTGAACGGCCACAGCAGCTTTGTGCCATAAGACGTGCACCAGTCCAGCACGCCATGCGTGGCAAACCCGAGCAGACACCAGATCAACACTTGCCGGTAGCTTAACTGCCAGCGCTTGCCCAGCAAGGGGTAAAGCAGCCAGCTGCACAGCAAGCCGCCGAACGGAATAAAAAACAGCGAATGAGTGAATTGCCGATGGTAATCGAGCATCAGCAGCGGGTCGGTGGAAGAACGGATCAATACGTCCAGGTCCGGCGCCATGCCAGCAAGCGCGCCAATCGCAGCCGCCTTGGCCAAGGTTTGTTTAGAGCCATGTGCTTGGGCAACAAACGCACCCAAAACACCTTGAGTCACAGGATCCAATGAGCAATTCTTTCTGTAGGAATGAAATAGAAGACCCGGATGAGTATAAATAGTTTCTTGACGCCGAATCCCGTTGCAGGAGAAGGTGAATACGCAATGGCACCTCTATTGTTTGGCGCACCACATCGAGAAGCTGGCGCAGCATGAATATGCTCAGTAGAGAAGAGACGGGGGAAATGCATCGATAACGCCCTCATGGAAGGCACTTCGGGCGAAGCTCGTGAAAAGTCGGCGCTGATGAAGCAACTGCGCTACAAGGCGGTCAGGCAAAAAACGCCTTCCTCGCCGTAGCGGATGGTGAGACGGCGCTTGGGAAAATTCATCCAATGAAATGCAAATGGCGCAGAAAATCCTACGCCATTTTTACAGCCATTTTCAGATGAAAAATGGGTTTTTCTACAGCTTCAACGTTCAAGGTCAGGGGCGCTGCGCGGCTTTATTGCGTAGCACCCAGAGAGCGAAGAAAACAGCGTCGACCGCGGGGTTAGAGCTCATTTCATAGGCTTCGCCGTTCTAAGTCTTTTGCGTCGTGAGTTCCGCTCATTACGCGCTCGCGACGCGCACACTCACCTTCGATACCAGCCCGAAGATAGTAGAGCATAGACGTTGCGCCTCCTGCTGTCGGCTTCGCTGCAAACTCAAACATCGTGGTGGATTCGAGGTAGTGAAGGGACAGGAAATTCAGCACTTCCCCAACTGCTGCCAACGCGCTATCAACATGGTTTCGGGATGCTGCTGCGAGAGGCTCTGTTGGGAGGTCAAGAGACAGTAACAAGTCGTGGTGTGCAATCTGTCGGTTTCTCCAATCGCGGGCAAATGCAGTACTTTCGACAGAACGCAGAATTAGGGCTTCCAACTCGCTACGCTTTTTCGGAGCCGAAATTAGCGGGGGCAAGCGTTTAAGAGTTAAGTTGTCTTTGCCCGCGGATCGCGGGGGGTCAGTAATTCGAGCGAGATGAATTAATACATCTCTCCATAGGCAATCTTGGACCGTCCGAAAGAAGGATGGTCCAGCTTGATTCAGCAGTTCAATTCTTTCTGGTTTTGTTCCAAAAAGCGCAACGTACTCTCCCCACTTTTTATGCAGTGACACTAGTTGCTGCCAAAGAGCGGAATATAAATCGCCGAGTTCAGGCCCCATTGCGATTCTGTGCTTCTCGCGCGCTTCCTCAGCAGTACGCACGTTGCTGTCAGACATGGTGCGTCTAACGTAAAGTAGCCATCCCATTTGACGCAAGATATTGCGTCAAATGATTATTGGCTTGTTTTTTGTAAACAAAAATCATCATACTTTCATTGGCTTGATTTGTTTCAGGCTATCCATGCAATCCATGGGTATTACAGCGACACCGGCAACGCCTAAGTTACTCGATCAAGTGCGGGGAAATATCTGTCTCAAACATTACAGCATCCGCACCGAGCAGGCTTATGCGGATTGGATTAGACGCTTTGTGCTGTATTTTGACAAGCGCCATCCGCATGATCTGGGGGCGGCGGCGGAGGTGAAATAATGGGGTCAGACACAATTATCTGATGTAGCGTTGTCTGACGGATCGGGCAGCAAAGGCCGGATTGCGTTTCTCGAAAAGTCGGCGCTGGTGAGACGGCGCTAATGAAGCAACGACGCTACAAGGCGGTCAGGCAAAAAACGCCTTCCTCGCCGTAGCGGATGGTGAGACGGCGCGAACCTTTTGATTCACAGCAGAAAGTAAGTTTCGCGTGCGCGCTTCGGTTGCGGGTGATATTTACCGTGGGTGACACGCGTCGCCTCGCTGCGTTTGGCTTTGCGGAAAGCCGACCAGCAGCGATTGCAAACAAAGGGAGCGTCTCTTTGTTTTTCTATAGGCAAAAGCGCAGAAAGTCATTGCAATGCTAAAAGCGCTGCCTCAGGCGCTCGATCAAGAATTTTGAGCAAGGCCTTGGCGGCGCCTGTCGGGCTGCGCTTTCCTTGTTCCCAGTTGCGGATAGTATCGAGCGAGACATCAATGCGCTCGGAAAACTCCGCTTGGCTCAAGCCCAAGCGTTTGCGTACCCGCCGCGCGGACAGAAGAAGGTCGATACGCAGTGGCAGATCTACAGCTTCAACAGCCGGATTGATGAGTTGTTACCGCTGAGGGCGGCACTACCGTAAATCCCGCTGCTGTTGGAGTGGAGAGGTTGGCCGCTTACTGTGTTTCGTCGTCGGTTGAGTGTCAATAAGTTGAGTAGACACATTAGTCACAGACAGCGCCACGATATAAAAAGCCCCACTTTTGCAAGTGGGGCTCCTCATAGC